>NZ_JBBPHP010000002.1:83603-574675 GCF_038039535.1 Catalinimonas locisalis
ATAACACTAATACCCCCTTGCACTTTAAAACTATCGCACCTAGAACCTTAACACCATAATGAGATATCTGCTTTTACCATTTTTTATCTGTGTTGTTTCTAATCTTTTTGCTCAAAATCAACGTCCTAATGTTATTTTAATTTATACTGATGATCAGGGTAGCATAGACATGAACTGCTACGGAGCCACAGATCTGACCACTCCCAATATGGATGCTTTGGCAAAACGAGGGGTGAGGTTCACCCAGTTTTATTCAGCAGCACCGGTCTGCTCTCCATCCCGTGCGGGCTTACTGACAGGAAAGGTACCACAAAGAGCAGGCTTGCCCGGAAATGCATCTTCCAGCGAGGGGCATGCAGGAATGCCTACCGAGCAGGTGACTATTGCCGAAATGCTCAGAGAAGCAGGCTACACCACCGGCCATGTAGGCAAATGGCACCTGGGCTATACGCCCGAAACCATGCCCAACGGACAAGGTTTTGACTACTCATTCGGCCATATGGGCGGTTGCATTGACAACTATTCTCACTTCTTTTACTGGAATGGGCCAAATCGCCACGACCTCTGGCAAAACGGAGAAGAGATTTTCAGAGATGGACAGTTTTTTCCTGATCTTATGGTGAAGGAAGCCAGCAGTTTTATGGAGGAGCATCAGGAAGAACCATTCTTTCTGTACTGGGCGATCAATACGCCTCATTACCCTTTGCAGGCAGAAGAAAAGTGGAGGGAGCATTATAAGGATTTACCATTCCCCCGCCGCGAGTATGCAGCTTTTGTGTCTACCACTGACGAGAAAATAGGTGAACTCGTCAGTAAGGTGGAGGAACTTGGTTTACGAGAAAATACCATCATCATCCTGATGTCAGATCATGGGCACTCAGTTGAAGAACGTACTTTTGGCGGGGGAGGCAATGCGGGACCTTACAGGGGAGCCAAATTCAGCCTGTTTGAAGGAGGCATCAGGGTACCCGCGATCGTTAGCTGGCCTGGACAACTTCCTGAAAACGAAGTACGGGAGCAGATAGGAGTAGGCGTAGACTGGTATCCTACCATTGCTGAGCTTTGTAATGTTCCGCTCAATCAAACAGACCTGGATGGAAATAGCATTCTCCCAGTCATTCGTTCAAATGAAGCTTCATCTCCTCATGACACTTTTCATTGGGCAACTGGCAGAGAGCAGTGGGCAGTACGGCAGGGAGACTGGAAGCTGATTGGCAACCCTTACGATCCCACCGACAAAGCACCTATACCCGAAGGACAAAAATACTTTCTGGTAAATCTGGCTAAAGATATTTCTGAAATGAATAACCTGGCAGAACAGCAGCCTGAGAAAGTGAAAGAGATGGAATTGCTTCATAAAGAATGGGCTGAGCAGTTCTCTCAGCACTAGCTAGCATACGGATACCAAATTCTTCTAAAGGTAGGGACAATCCTGCCTTTTTCGTTTTTTTACCAGAGCTGAATCTTTACTTTTGGAAGATTGTTAAAAATGTGAATCTATCATTTTACATGAAAAAACAACCTTTTCCTCTATCAACTCTTCTGCTAAGAGTAGTTAACCCGCCTCTGGAACTGCTGAAATTTTTGTTGTTGCCTAAGCCAGAATTAGCGTATTCATATAGGATAAGTGTGGCCTCAAAATATGATAAAGAAGGCAATTAGCATGAATTTAGAACGTTTACTATCCCGGCGAAGGGTGCTGAAAGAGGTTGTTTCTGCCCTTGATAGACCCATACTGTATATCGTAACAGAGATGAACGACCAAGCTGAAGGTATTTTCAAAAAAGACTGGCATATAAAGTTTCTAAGCCTATTTTTGTCACTTAAAATAATGATAAAACCTCATTAAGTGTTGGGCATGTTAACGTACACGCTCAACGGATTTTGTATTCTAACCTTATTTTGAATTGCAAATGCAAACAACACAATTTAATTATTTGAAACGATGGCTGCTGCGTATAGCTTCAGGAGTTTTTACCCTTGCATTGATTTCGCAGACTGCTTTCGGGCAGGCAGGAAAGATTGACCTCAATGATTTATCTGCCTTTGAAGATCCGGGAAAAACCTGGTCAATTGTAGGGAGTGTCTCGGCAGATTTAGAAGAAAACAATACGCTAGAGACTACGAAAGGGAAAGGCGTACTTGTCAACCAGCCTACGGAACGCAGGCAAGGCAAAGACTTGTATACCAAGTTGGAACATGGAGATATAGACCTTGAGTTGGATTATATGATGGCCAAAGGCTCTAACTCAGGTATCTATCTGCAGGGAATGTACGAAATACAACTTCTGGATAGCTGGGGTAAAAAATACCCTTCATCCGGTGATAATGGCGGAATCTATGAACGATGGGACGAAAGTCAGCCTGAGGGTGAAAAAGGATATCAGGGCTTTCCTCCTCGTCAGAACGTAAGCAAAGCACCCGGCCTGTGGCAGCATCTAAAAATCTCATTTCAGGCTCCACGCTTTGATGCTCAGGGTAACAAAACTGAAAATGCCAGGATACTGTTGGTAGAACTCAATGGTGTAACTATACACGAAGATGTAGAATTACAGGGGCCTACCCGTGGTGCCATGGCTCAGGAAGAAGTGGCCAAAGGCCCACTACGTATCCAGGGTGACCATGGTGCGGTGGCTTTCAAAAATATCAGCTATACCACCTTTGATAGCGAATATCCAACCCTATCAGATCTGAAATTCAGCCTGTACGACGGAGAGTTTGAAGAAAAACCTGACTTTGATGAACTGGAGGCTACCTTGGAAGGAGAATCCGCTGCACTTACCTCAAATCTTCCTTTTGACGCAGACAATATCCTGATCCGTTATCAGGGAAATATGAACGCGGATCAGGCCGGAGAATATACTTTCAATCTGGTAGTTCCTGGTGGTGCAGGCTACCTAAGCGTAGGGGGAAAAGAAGTAATCAGTGAAGCCAGAAACAATGGCAGCGCAATGGTTAATTTAGAGGCCGGAAGTACTCCTTTTGAACTGGTGTATTATAAATATGTAAGCTGGATGGAGCCTGCATTAGGTTTAACCGTTTCAGGACCTGCCCTACGTGAGACCATCATCAGTGATGAAGATGATTTTCAGAGAGGCAACTCAGCCAACCCAATTCTGAAAGAAGCTACGGTCAACACTACTTTGAGAAGCTTTATGAGGCTGCCTGACAATGAAATTGTAGTACATGCCATTTCTGTGGGCAGCCCCGAGCAGATTCATTATACCTATGACCTTGACCATGGTACTATTGTACAGGTATGGAGAGGTAGATTTTTGGATGCTACGCCCATGTGGAACAGCCGTGGTAACGGTACCAGCCGTCCATTGGGTTCTGTACAATATCTGAGTAATCCGGAGATGACCGTATCTTCCTTAAGTTCAGCCAATGCCAGTTGGAATGATGATACTACCCAGTACCGTCCTAAGGGCTACATCATGGATCAGGATAACCGGCCTACCTTCCGCTATCTGATGAACGGAGTGATGGTAAATGATGAGATAAGAGCCACTGAAGGAGGAAAAGGGCTTCGCAGAGAGCTAAGCGTGGAGAAACCTGCCGATAACCTGTATGTACGCTTGGCAGAAGGCAGCACCATCAAAGATATGGAAAACGGTATGTATGCCGTAGATGACAAAGCATACTATCTAAAATTGGAAGGTACAGGTAATGCAAAACCTACAGTTAGAGAAGTAGACGGTAAGCAGCAGCTGATCATGCCCCTGCGTGATAAACTGTCCTACTCCATTCTTTTCTAATCCCAAACGAGATCAAAAAAATGAAATCAATGCATAAAAAATTATCAAAGCTTAGCATTTTCCTTATGGGAATGCTGACTATGAGTTTGAACATATTTGCCCAGGAATCTCCCCAGGAAGAAGATTACTTCAACATCATGCGAGTGCCTGTTCCTGAAGGTGTACTCTTAGAAGTAGGAGGAATGGTAGTGTTGCCCAACGGAGATTTGGGCGTTTCTACCCGTAGAGGAGATATTTATGTCATAGAAAACCCCAGCAGTAATCAACCTTTCTTTCGCTTGTTTGCTTCCGGTTTGCACGAGATTCTGGGATTAAACTACAAAGATGGTTCATTCTACTGCGCGCAGCGCGGTGAACTGACCCGCCTGGAAGATACCGACATGGACGGCAAGGCCGATGTGTACGAAACTGTATATGCCTGGCCCCTTTCCGGTCACTACCATGAGTACAGCTATGGCCCTAAAATCGCGCCTGACGGCTCTTTTTTCGTTTCGGGCAACGTAGCCTTCGGCGATGAGCAGTGGTGGGCTGGTGAGAGTAGAGTGCCCTGGAGAGGATGGATCATGAAAGTAACTCAAGAAGGCGAATTAGTACCCTGGGCAGCTGGCGTGCGTTCTCCTGCTGGCTTGGGAATGATTGATGGCGAACTCTTTTATACTGACAATCAGGGTGACTGGGTAGGCTCAGGTGGAGTGTGGCACGTAGAGAAAGGAGATTGGTTGGGGCATCCTGCCGGCCTACGTTGGACTTCCAAGCCTAATTCTCCAGTAAAACTTAGTGCTGAAGAGGTATATGCTAAGGTAGATCCCCGGGTGGAGAAAGATGAAAACGGAAGATACATTAAGCCGGAAAATGTGCAGAATGAAGACTATGTAACTGCATATGAGCTTCAGGATGAATTTTCAGAGTTAAAGCTTCCTGCTGTTTGGCTACCTCACGGAATTTTGGGAATCTCTAACTCTGAAATTGTACAGATTCCTGATAATCATTTCGGCCCTTTTGAAGGTCAGTTGCTGGTAGGTGATCAGGGACAAAGCAAGATCTCAAGAGTGGTATTGGAAAAAGTTAATGGTGAGTATCAGGGCGTAGCTTTTGACTTCAGAGGCGGATTCCAGTCTGGTGTATTGCGTATGGCCTGGGGACAGGATAAATCCCTTTTTGTAGGAGAAACCAACCGTGGCTGGGGTTCTGCCGGTACTGCCGACGAAGGCTTGCAAAGATTGGTTTGGAACAAGAGAGTGCCTTTTGAAATGAAGACCGTGAAGGCCATGCCCGATGGTTTTGAGATAGAATTCACTCAGCCCGTAGACCGCAAGTCTGCTGAAGATATTGCTTCTTATGATGTGTATAGCTATATCTATAAATATCATCCGGTATACGGTAGCCCTCCTGTAAGAAATGAAAATGCAGTGGTAAAGGGAGTAAAAGTATCTGAAGATGGCATGAAGGCCAGAATTATTGTAGAGGGCCTGCAACGCTATCATGTACATACTATTCGCCTATCGGGAGTCCGTGAGAAAGAACATTTTTATTCTCTGGTACACCCTACTGCTTATTATACTTTAAATAATATCCCTGAAGGACCGAAGCTTCAGCTCAGTGAAGTAAGTACTTTCAATTCTGCCAGCCAGCAGACCAGCGCCACACTTCCCAACAGAAAAGAGGCGCCTAAAAACCTGACTTCACCAGATGGTCCCGGCAACGGAGTTGCAAATGCTACAGCATCTACAGAAAAAGCCGCTGCGCCTACCTTTGCAGAAATTGAACCTTTGCTGACCAGCAATACCTGTACTGCCTGTCATAATACGGACAGTCGCCAGGTAGGGCCTGCATTTAAGGAGATTGCCAAACGCAAGTATTCTAACGAGGAAATCGTAGAGCTGATTTATGTGCCTCAGCCTAAAAACTGGCCTGATTATGCTACTGAGATGCCTCCAATGCCCCAAGTACCCAAGGGTGAAGCATTGAAAATCGCCGATTGGATCAACTCACTGGATGGGAAATAACATCTGATAAAGTTAAATATTCTACGAAGCCTCTCTGCCTGATTAGGGTGGGGAGGCTTTTTCTTTTTGCATACTAATGACTTTCAGTGTTGCACTAAAGTAACTTGTCGTAAGCCACTCTATTATCTTACCCCACTTCATTAGAGTAAGTTGGTATGAGTGATTCTAGTACCTTTAGCATACTCACTAGAGTAAGCTAATGCAAATGATTCTCATCTCTTTTTAGTTTCTGCCAGAATGTGTAAGTCTACGTATTACATATTTTTGACAAAATACATGAAGCACACCGTGAGCTTAAAATAAGTTTCTTGTGCCTGCTTAAATGCTGTGAGAATTGGCTTCAACATAAAATTAGGCCACGAAGACTCTTCAGCTGAGTAGTGGTTTTCCTACACATATTTTGTATAAACCTTTTTTATGCCTTCCTTTGTAAAATAATATTTCGCATTTTGAAATATATTTACACTAAAGGAACTACCTTTAGTGATTAATTGTGTATATATCATTAGCAGGAGCAGCCTGCTCACTAACATTTGCTGTTTTAGATGAATTAAGTTCCCGTCTGTACGACCCTCTTGCATTTAGGCCAGCCTTATTTTTAATAATTACGAATGACATTTAACGAATTGCATCTGATAGAGCCTATCTTAAAGGCGCTCCATCAGGAAGGTTATAGTAAACCTACGCCTATTCAGGCACAGTCTATACCCCCCATATTACAAGGAAAAGATCTTTTGGGTTGCGCACAAACCGGTACCGGAAAAACTGCCGCATTTGCCATCCCCATGCTGCAATTGCTGGAGAAGCAAGCACCGAGAGGTAAATTTCGCAACCCTATACGTGCACTTATCTTAACGCCTACCCGCGAACTGGCTATACAGATAGATGAGAGTTTTGGAGCATATGGTCGCCATTTACCCATCAGGCACACAGTTATCTTTGGCGGAGTGTCGCAGAAGTCGCAAACTGATGCTCTGAGAAAAGGTCCCGACATACTAGTGGCTACGCCCGGACGTTTGCTGGATCTCATGCAACAAGGCTTAATAGATTTAAGAAAGCTGGAGCTTTTCGTCCTGGACGAAGCAGATCGTATGCTGGATATGGGCTTTGTACACGATGTAAAAAAGATCATTGCCAAGATTCCTAAAGAAAGGCAAACCCTTTTCTTCTCAGCTACTATGCCTCCTGACATTGTAAAGCTCGCTGATAGAATTTTGGATAATCCTGTTAAGGTGGAAGTTGCACCAGTATCCTCTACCGCAGAAACTATTCAGCAGTCAGTTTACTATGTTGATAAGGGTAATAAAAAAGCATTGCTTAACCACATATTACAAGATGTTGCTATAGAAAGTGCGCTAGTATTTACCCGTACTAAACATGGAGCAAACAAAGTAACCAAAGATCTGGCAAAAGCAGGGATCACCGCTGAAGCTATTCATGGAAATAAGTCGCAAACTGCCCGTCAGAATGCCTTGAAAAACTTTAAAAACCGTCGCACAAGAGTGTTGGTGGCTACCGATATTGCCGCCAGGGGTATTGATGTAGATGATCTCTCTCATGTGATAAACTTTGAGCTGCCCAATGTACCTGAAACCTATGTACACCGTATTGGGCGTACTGGTAGGGCAGGAGCAAGTGGTATCGCCTTTTCTTTCTGTGATCAGGAGGAGAAAGCTTATTTGCGAGATATTCACAAACTTATTGACAAGCGCATTCCGATTGTGGATAACCACCCTTTCCCAATAGGCTCATCAGTGCCAAGGTCTGCTGAGGAACGTAACCAACAAAGAAGAGATCAGCCCAAGCAGAAGCAGTTTGCTAAACCTAAGCATAAGCGCTTTGAAAGCTCTTCTAACAAAAAATCCCGTAATTGGTAGTAAATATATTGCAAGTTAAAACGCATTATTTTTAATGAACCGGGAAGAGAAACTAGGCCATTCAGAACAGTACTTCGGTAGATATCGTGACCATTGGTGGAATGATAGCTTTCTTGAAGCCCTGGCTTCCCGTCTTTCATTGAAGCTGTGTCAGCGGATGCTGGACGTGGGGAGTGGTGTCGGGCATTGGAGTAAAATCCTCTATCCGTTTTTGGCTGATGGGGCAGTAGTCCATGCCGTGGATAATGATCCAATCTGGTCTGATCTTCAAAATAGCAATACAGCGTATTTTGCGCAAAAGGGTGGGACTTTCTATTTTGAGTGTGCCTCTGCTGACAGATTACCGTATGAAGATAATAGTTTTGACCTGGTAACCTGCCAAACCTTACTGATTCATGTGCGCGATCCGGAAATGGTGATTGCGGAGATGAAAAGAGTGTTGAAGCCAGGAGGTATTATTCTTTGTGCTGAGCCCAATAACCAAGTACAGCACCTGATCAGAAATTCGCTTTCTGCTACTGCTACAGTAGAAGAAACTATGGATCATGTGAAGTATGCCTTGCTTTATGAGAAAGGTAAAAAACAATATGGTCATGGAGATAACTCTTTAGGCGATCTGCTCCCTGGCCTCTTGGTTCAGGCTGAGTTTAAGAAAATTGAGGTTAGAATTTCGGATAAGGCCATTGCCATGTACCCCCCTTATGATAATCAGGAACAGCGGGCAACTTTACATCAGTGGGCGGAAGGTGATCATTCATCGCCCTCCGGCACAGATAATAGAGATTATTTTGCTATTTTGGGTGATGAGTATTTGGAGTTTTATGATTCTTACCATAAAAAATATGTAAATAAGCTAGATCAACTACTTATTGCTTTGGAGCATGAAGAGTTTCATGCGGCTGGTGGAGCGTTAATGTATGTTGTTTCTGGCCGAAAAAATAATAAAATCGCAAACTAATGAGTGACTCAGGTGTTCAAACACTTTAGCACGCTTTTACAAATTAAATTAGAACAATTATCACAAATCAATTTATATCATGAATCACGGAACAGTTAAATTTTTTAATGAATCAAAAGGATACGGATTTATTAAAGATGATGAAACAGGAAAAGAGTACTTTGTACATGTATCTGGTTTGATAGACGAAATCAGAGAAAATGACGAAGTTACTTATGAACTGGAAGAAGGAAGAAAAGGACTAAATGCAGTAAATGTGCAGCTTGCTTAGTTTGCATATATCTAATTTATAATTTTTTTCGGGGGCTACTTTAGTGGGTTACTACCGGCATCAGTTCTGGTAATCTGACCTTTTGAAGTAGCCACTTTCTATTTATATACGACTCTAAAGGATTAGGCTGTAAAAATTTTACTGATGCGTAGCTCTCTAAATGATTTACCCACAGCTCGTTATTATCCTTTTTCTTCAGGTGTTTACAGCACTGCAGCAGGCTTACATAAACTAACAACTGATTTTGGAAATGGAGAGGCTGATCACAGGATTTTTCAGATAGATGCTGCATGGGCGCACTACCGGCAAAACAAAGAACAATGCCGAGCCGAAAATCTTCAGAAATATGTCAGAACAGATTCCCTCCCCGAGGACACTTGTCAAGAGGTATGTGCGTACATGATCCAACAACTGCTTAGCACCTATCCTGCATTGTTTCTTTTGAAGAATCAACAAAGTGAGTCATACCTTAGCTGTAAGCTAAGTAAAGAAACGCTTATTTATGACCATAACTTTCAACTTCTAGGAGATACTGGCTATCAGTCACTGCTGGATGCACTTGCTTTTCAGGTACAGGAAGATATTGCTATCTGGCAGTGGGATGGTAAGCAAGACCAAATGTCTTTGATCCACCTCTGTGCCCCTAACCACTGGGCTCCTGCTGATAAGATTGGTAAACCCTTTTCAGATGTCCACTTACCGGTTGCTGGTATGGAAAAAAGGCGTAAGCGTTACCAACCCATGCTCCAAAGTCTGATCAAAGGTGGAAAGTTTGTACGCTTTGCGTGGGGCTTAAGTACTGATAAACGTCTCAACCATCACCCCGAAGCACCTCCCGGCTGGGAAGAAGAAACCTGGAAAGGCAGACATTTTGATCCAGAAAACCCCTTACTTTTTGTACGTATAGAACGACAGACGCTCAGCGGTTTTCCTAAAGCAAATGCTGTACTTTTTACCATCCGTACTTATTTTGAGGAGGTCAATGCATTGAAAGAAAATCACCGTAAAGCATTATTAAAAGCGCTTTGCAGTATGTCTTCCTCATCTTTGAAATATAAGGGGCTGAATGATGATGTTGAAAATATAAAGGCTTATCTCAGCTGATAAAAGTAAAAATTAGTAAGGAATTGGAAGTACTTTAAATTGACAATAACAGGCAAAAGAAACAACTAATGAGTACAAAAAAGTATTATGGTTAATTATCGTTTCTTATTTCTTTCTGAAAAGAAGATTTTTAACATTTGCAAACTAAAAAATAAAAGTTAAGAGTTCAATCCGACATTATGGTATCAAAGCTTAAAAGAAAATTTCTTAATCATGCTGCCTATCTTATTTCATATCTAAAGCTGTATTCACTGATACAAAAAGACTTAAGTAATACGCTCATTATTGATTGTGGGGCTAATCAGGGTAACATTTCTGCTCTTTTTGCCCGCACAGGAGCAAAGATTTACGCATTTGAACCTGATCCAATTGCATATAATATTTTAAAGAACAAGTTTCTCTTTAATCTAAATGTAGAATGTATACCCAAAGCCGTCTGGATTGATAGTGGGCAAATAGATTTGTACCTGCACAGCGATCAGGAAGGTGATAATATAGACTTTACAGTAAGTTCTTCTATCGTCAAGGGAAAAAAGAATGTTTCAGATAGCAATAAAATACAGGTAGAAGCCATTAATCTTATTGAGCTGATAAGAGATGAGTCAAGTATCATTTCGGTCCTGAAGATGGATGTGGAAGGGGCAGAAGTGGAGCTTTTACAAAAAATTATTGAAGAGGATTTGTACAAAAAGATCGCGCTTATTTTAGTTGAGACGCATGAAAATAAAATCGAAGCTCATGTGGAGCCTATTCAAGAGCTGCAAAAGCTCATAAAGCGTAAAGGAATAACTAATATTAAACTAAACTGGATTTAGTAATCAGATACATAATCATGGTTAATTTGTCTGCACACTCTCTGCAACCTTGTGTAAGCTTTCCAGTTTCACCAAAGCTCCACTCAAAGAAGTAATTGTGGTAATCAGAAAAAAGACCAGACCTAATGTAAGTGCTGTATCTTGTGCCAGTTCAGCGCCAAACAGTTGAGGAACATATACAAGCACAGCTTCTCTCGCACCCACGCCACCAATTGTGAAGGGAAGCATTGCCGCCAGTGAGGCAAGCATAAAAAATACATAGTAATCAGCGAATCCGCTGCTTACATTCAAAGCAAAAAGAATGGAGAGTACACTGCCTAAAGTCAGTACCTGAACGGCTACAGAGTGCAGACAACTCATCCAGTAAATAGATATGAATTTTGGAAACAGGATTTTTAATCCCAGATAGTAAAGAGGAAAAGCCGACACTATACCCAGCCAGATAAGCCAGTGCCACTCTTCAATTGAAACATAAATCTGACTGAAAAGCAGGGCGATGAGCGTAAGAAAACCTAATGCTACCACACCACTTACCCTGTCAAGTAAAGAGGCTGTAATCAGTCCTCGTGTGCTGACACCTTCTACTTTTCTCAGTATCACTATTTTATAACCATCTCCTCCCATGCCCCCTGGCAAGAACAGGTTATAAAACATACCCACCATATACAGTTTAATGTTGAAGAAGGTGTTGAGATAAAGACCGATACAGGAGAAAAAAGCCTGAAGACGAATCGCATTAAATAGCTTTGATAAAATGAAAAGTAAAAGCGCGGGAATCAACCAGAGTATATCGGCAACTTTAAGAATTTGCCAGACTTCTTGAATATTTACTTTTCTAAAGACAAGATAAAGCGCTAATGCTGTTAACCCAAGTTTGAGCAGCAGTTTTAAATATCGCTTATAGGCTCTTTGTGGTACTGGTGGCTTTTCCAATAAATACTTCTTTGACGCGATAAGGCGTTTTATTTTGAGATTCAAAGTAGGTACGCATGATAAGCTCGGCCATAAAACCGAAAGTTATCAACTGTATGCCTCCGATAACAAGCACTACCCCAAGCAAAAGTAAAGGTCTGCCCCAGATATCATTTCCCAGTAACTTTTCAATCAGCATGTAAAAATTGATAAGCGCTCCGATAAAAAAGGAAATGATCCCCATAGTGCCGAAGAGGTGCATTGGCTTCTGTATATACTTCTGGAAGAAGAGCATGAGCATCAGATCGCTAACCACCCTAAATGTGCGTCCCAAGCCATATTTGGATTGACCATAAATACGTGGATGATGCCTCACACTCATTTCCGTTACACTGGCTCCTTGCAGCTTAGCCAATACTGGAATAAAGCGGTGAAGTTCTCCGTATAAGCCCAGATTATGGGCGATATCACTACGAAATATTTTTAAGGAACACCCATAGTCACTGATGTATACTCCTGTAAGCTTGCGGATGATGGCATTGGCTATTTTGCTAGGCAACTTCCTCAGGATAAAGCCATCTTTTCTCTTTTCTCTTTTACCGGCTACTAATCCCCAACCTTCATTTTCTATCTTATCCAGCATGGCCGGAATGTCCAGTGGATCATTCTGCAGATCACCATCCATAGTCACAATGTACTCGCCTTTGGCATAATGTATTCCGGCTGACATTGCCGT
Organism: Catalinimonas locisalis; assembly: GCF_038039535.1. Lineage (NCBI taxonomy): Bacteria > Pseudomonadati > Bacteroidota > Cytophagia > Cytophagales > Catalimonadaceae > Catalinimonas > Catalinimonas locisalis. The sequence goes on from NZ_JBBPHP010000002.1 coordinate 96,041, forward strand.
AGTCTGGCCGTGATTGCGGTTGAATACAATGAGGCGCACATTTTCACTGGCATATTTTTTTACCATAAAAACTGTACGGTCGGAAGAACCATCATCTACTAACAACACCTCATAATCATGCCCCTGAAGTGCATCCTCAATGCGTTCCAGTAATGGTTGTACGTTATCTTCTTCGTTATATAGTGTGATGACCAGTGATAACTTCATATTATTTAAATTTCACGAGCTGTAGGGTGTCTTCCTCATATTGAAAGCTGTACAAAGTCTCATAATTATATCCTTTTTCAGCTAGGGAATCTTGATAAGCCATGTAATAATGATCAGGAATAATTTCCTCTTCAAAATTTAAAACCTCTCTGCGCTGTCGTTCAATATAAAATACCGTAGTGCGCGAGATCATAGAACCTTCCAAGACGTGAAGGGGTTCATTCTTGCTAATACTTACGATGCTATCTGCATCGCGTTTATCCTGCGCTTCGGAGCCTTCCACTGCCCTGACAGGAATTACGGTAAGGTTAAATATTATTCTGAACCAGACTAACAGTAGTATCAGGCTTAATACCCTTCCCTCAGGGAGTTTTAAGTATAGCCAAAGAATAGCCAGAGCGCCCACGCTCGTAAGTAAACCCACCCACCAAAGTCCGGGTACTCTCGCCTGTAAACTGGGAATAAATGGCAAAATTAGTCCTGAGACTGCTACTATGATAATAAGTACCTGAATGATTCGGTGCAGAAATTTGACTTTAACGGCTTTAGCTTCATCTCCAGAGAGAAGAAAGTAGTATACCAGCACCATTACAGGAAAGGGATACAACATATAAACGTAACGAGCCTTTGCTCCGGGTGATAGCCAGTACAGAATGAAGTTAGCAATGAAAATGAGTGTGATAAAAGTGATTACCGGCTGCATTTTAAGCTGATTGACAAAGTTCTTCCGAAACATAAATATCAATAATAAGCTGGCAGGCATAATGTTGACAAGAGTAGTCAGTGGAAATTCAAAAATATGCGCCATCAACTTAAGAAAGCCATTTCCTTCATCTACTGCGGTACGGCTACTGGACTCTGAATACAGACGTTCAAGGAAACCTGTAGGATCATTGTATAAGCTATATGCCCAGAAGTATCCGCCGACGATCAAGAGGAAAAGAAAGATTCCGGCAAAATGTGCCGGCAAAAAAAGCCTACGAAAATCTTTCTGGTATATGAACCAGGTCAGTAAAGTGATACCAGTAAAGGCGATAGAAGGTAAGCCCTTAGTTAAAGTACCCACTGCCGTCAGCAGATATACCCAAAAAAATAGAGGCCAAAAACGTTTCTGATGGTAGAAATGATAAACAGCTAGAAAGCTGGCTAATGTGATGAGAGAATAAAAGAGGTCTATTTCTCCTGTAAGTGAGAAATAGTACAGAATATCTACCGAGACCAGAAAGAAAAGTGCAGCATATACTCCAAAAGATAGGCTGAGGTATTTTTTGCTAAAAAGAAAGATAAGTAAACCCATTCCCAGAAAAGAGAGCACTGAAAAGAAACGGACTGCAAATTCTGAATAACTTCCGAATAGCTTAAATGAGAGAATGAGTAGCCAATTATATACAGGGGGCTTATTGTAATAAAGATCACCCACTTCGGTTGGTACTATCCAGTTTCCTCTAAAAAGCATCTCCAGTGCTACCAGGGCACGGCGTGGTTCTTCATGCTTAAGCGGATGTACGCCCAATTGAAAAAAAAGCGCAAAAAGAAGCAGAATAAATATACCGGCCGCCAAGTAAGATTCTTCTTTGCTTAAGGTAGGCAAGGCTTGCTTATCATGCGTACTAACAGACTTGCGTGACATTCTATTTTGAAGAGCTTAAATATATCATTCCATTTTCTGTGCAAAACTATGAAAATAATGATTGAGAGCTTAATACAAGGCTGCTTATTTAATTCTCTTCTATGGAAGAGTCACAGCTTCTTTGTCTGTAGACTAAAAAGGTAGTAGCTAATATATTACAAATAGTGAACGTAGTTAAACTAATAAAAGAGTAAAGACATATCCGGAAAAGTGAAACTTAGAAGTAAAAATTAAAATCAGAAAAATTAATCCATTTTGGGGTGTAATTTTTTTCAAAAAAATAAGCTTTTAAAATGATAAAATTTCTATTAAAGAATAGGTGGGCAGTATGTTATTCAGTTTGTGTATTTGGCTAGCACTATTTTGGGCTTAAATCATATGCAGATTTTTGATCTACAGAGTACTTAATTGTAGATATATAAATAATCAGCTGACATCATCAAAACACAAGACGCTTACTTTAACATAGATATAATAAGCTATTAGATATAGCATTTCATAAAAATTTAATAATATTTATTTGAATATTGATTAAATTAGCCATAATTTTATATGTAATATTTACCATAGTAATCAATTGATTTTGCTTGTGGCTCATGAAAAAAGTACTATCACAATTCTTTGACAAACAACTTAGATATAGCCCTTTCTTTTATAAGAGACTTAAAGAAGTGCAAAAGCTTGAAAGCCTAAGTGAAGCAGAACTAAATAGTTTGCAAGAAAAAAAGCTGATGCATTTACTACATAAAGCAAGTCACGACTCTATGTTTTATGCTTTATTATACAAGAAACATAAGGTTAATATTGACAAGATTAAATCTGTGAGTGACTTGAAATATCTCCCTGTCATTACCAAACATGATGTGGTACCCAATAGGGAGGAAATTTTTGTAGGAAATAGATTTAATAAAATAAAAGCCAATACAAGTGGAACCTCAGGTTATACAGTAAGGGTATATAGAGATTATCAATCTGTAGTTGAAGAAGGAGCGTATCAATGGGCCCACCGTATCAAGTTCGGGCACTATCCTGGCATGAAGACAGTAGTAATAAGGGCTAATCTGAATATTCATGAAAAAGATGTCTACGACCCTTTTACCAAGACACTTTATTTGTCCAGTTACCATCTTAAACAGGAAAATGTTGAGTGGTATTATCAGGGAATCAAGAGTTTTGGCCCAAATGCAATATTCGCTTACCCCAGTTCTCTGGAATCTCTGGCTAACTTTTTTATTCAGGCAGGAAAGAAGCTAACCATTCCAGTGATTTTTACTTCTTCTGAGACATTATATAGTTACCAAAGAGAAAAGATTGAGAAAGTTTTTTCTTCCCGAATCATAGACTGGTATGGGAATGCAGAACGTACTATTGCGCTTAAAGAACAGGAAGATGGCATATATGATCAGGTCCCACTATACTCTGTGAATGAGTTTGCGCCAGACCATATCATCACCACCGGTTTGATCAATTCCAGTTTTCCTCTGATCAGGTATAAAGTAGATGACATAGTGCATCTGGATGAAGGGACAAAGACAAACTCAGGTGAGCGGGTTAAGGAGATACAGGGCAGAAGTGATGATGTATTATTACTACCGGACGGTACACGTATAGGATTACTATGCGGTGCTTTTGATGGGGTAGACCACGTATTGCTTAGCCAGATTGTACAAGAAGATGATTATACTTATTATGTCAATGTGGTTGTCACGGATGATTATGGCAGCGAAGATGAAGCTTTACTAAAGAAACAATTGGAAGAGTACATCGGATCAAACTTACACTACACAATCCGCTACGTTAATGAAGATCAGATTATTAAATCTAAGTCTGGCAAATTCAAACTGATTGTAAACAAGACACAATCTGAGAAAATAAATGTACAGGCTTCAGTTATTAATTGAGAAACAAAGACCTTCACTGAAATAGCAATAATAAAATTTTTGCTACACACCTTTTACTAATTCTTAAGAAGAAAACTATTTTTTAACGCTTACCAAGTACAAAATCAATTCATTTGGTCTGAATAAATCCAATTCGGATATCCAGTAGCAATCAAGATTTAGTTTACGATCTACTGTAAATTGGATACGACCAATTTACCAAGACACTTTATTTGTCCAGTTACCATCTTAAACAGGAAAATGTTGAGTGGTACTATCAGGGAATCAAGAGTTTGCTCCTAATGCAATATTCGCTTACCCCCAGTTCTCAGGAATCTCTGGCTGACTATTTTATTCAGGCAGGAAAGAAGCTAACCATTCCAGTGATTTTTACTTCTTCTGAGACATTATATAGTTACCAAAGAGAAAAGATTGAGAAAGTTTTTTCTTCCCGAATCATAGACTGGTATGGGAATGCAAAACGTACTATTGCGATTAAAAAACAGGAAGATAGCTTATATGATCAGGTCCCACTATACTCTGTGAATGAGTTTGCGCCAGACCATATTATTAACACCAGTTTGATCAATTCCAGTTTTGTTCGCTGTATCCAAAATAGTCTAGGATAATTCACTTCAAATTTTTACTTTATATAGGTGTCTGTTGCTATTAAGATTCAGCATAATGTCAGTAATGTTTATCAATATCTTGCGTAGCCTCTTACTTACCGCTTCTATTATTGCGATGCTGTCTATTGTAAGCTTTGCTCAGCAATTGAGCATCAGCGATGATAAATATAAAGTCTGGAGCGCAAATGATTCTCTGCAATGGGCAGATTTCAAAAAACCTCCTGAGGAGAAAGATCTTAAGTATGGTTTGAAGATTAAAACGCTTACCTCACTGGTATATTTTTATACTCCTTCCTTATGGCATATTGATTCCTGTATGAATGTATATGTAGCTGTAAGAAAGCAGCATTCTTTTACCTGGGACAGCACAAACTTACAGTTGCTTAAACATGAAAGTATTCACTTTGATATAGCTGAGTTGTTTGCACGTTACTTAAGAAAAGAATTGATAACATTATCTCAGTCTGACGATAATACGCTTGACCAATATTTGTACACGAGAGACAGTCTGATTCAGGCTGCCCATGTTTTTCAAGATAAGTATGATGAGGAAACTATGTACGGTCTTAATTCCAAAGCCCAAAAGAGATGGGCAGAATACGTCAGAGATCAGCTTAGTGCATGGAAAGATTATACTTTTGATAAAATGCCTCAGCTTTGTCAAGAATACCTCAGCAAAAATGAAACGAACTGAGCTTTAATGGAATTTTTTACTACTATTTAGTTTAGTGAAGTTAGAGTCTTTTCTTAACATCAAAAAAGCTGTAAGTACATATGCGGACTTTCGCAATTAGTGATATACACGGTTGTTACCATACTTTTGAGGCTTTGCTACAGAAAATCGGTTTAGATAAAGCAGATGATTTGTACCTATTAGGTGACTACATTGACCGTGGACCTGCTAGTAAAGAAGTAATTGATTTAATCCTTAAGCTTAAAGAAGAAAAATATAACGTGCATTGTCTGCTTGGTAACCATGAGGTGATGCTGCTGCACGCGCTACGTTACCCGCTCTCTCCGGAAGCGCAAAGCTGGAAGCACTGGAATGGTGGGGAAAACACATTAAGGAGTTTTGGGGCCAAGTCAGCAAGCGATATTGAGGATAAGTATATTGAATTTATATTATCGCTGGAATATTTTCTGGAAAAAGAGAATTTTCTTTTCGTCCATGCAGGAGTAAATTTTGAATTGGATAAGCCGTTGGAAGACAAAGAGAGTCTGTTATGGTCGTTTGATGATCATCCCAAAGTGAATAGAAAATGGTTAGGAGATAGAATTATCGTGCATGGGCACCGTATCCATACCCGGGATAGAATCAGACAAAATATCAACGAATTAGAAGAATTTCCTGTACTGGGAATTGATAACGGTTGCGTATACCCCAAGAGAGAGTATAATAAGTTGTGTGCGGTTGAATTGAACAATATGGAATTAAGCTTTCAAAAGAATATTGAAAAGTAACAACTTGTAGATTACGTATTATTCTTGCTGATTTTCTTTCTTATGAATCTGTGGACTTACCAAATCTTCTACATTCTCATCCTCCATTTCCAGTAGGAGATTTGCAATGAGAGCTGTCCAGCCAGTCTGATGAGAAGCACCTAAGCCTTGTCCGCTATCACCATCAAAAAACTCGTAGAAAAGGTGATGATTTTTGAAGTGCTCCTCATCAGCATACTGTTTGTAAGAATGTTTAGTGTGGTACCTGAACTTACCATCATCATCTCTTTCAAATATCCTGAAGAGTCTTTTGCTCAACTCATTTGCAATTTGCTTTAGATTGAGTTTTACACCTGAGCCAGTAGGAAACTCATACAAATAGTTAGGACCGTAAAATTTATAATATTTACGCAGGGATTGGATGATCAGATAGTTGAGCGGTAGCCAGATAGGACCTCTCCAGTTAGAGTTACCCCCGAACATATTACTGCTACTTTCTCCCGATTCATACTGAATCATATGTTTTCCATGATGCTCAAATATGTAGGGATTTTCTTTATGATATTTTGACAAAGAGCGTATTCCATAATCCGACAAAAACTCATCTTCATCCAAGAGGCGCTTGAGGAGTTGTTCCAATCGGTAGGCACGCAGTATAGAAAAAAGATATTCGTTTTCTTCATTCTTCTCTTCTATCCTGGATATCAGAGATGCCAGGTCTGGGCGGGTACGTACGATATTGATCGCGCGGGTCTTGAATTCATATAGGTGATCAAATACACTTTTATTGAAAATCTCAACTGCAAAAAGGGGAATGATGCCTACGAGTGAACGCACCTTAAGCCGTTTGGTCCCTCCATTTTCCATTTGTATGACATCATAATAAAAAGCGTCTTCTTCATCCCACAGAGAGATATCCTTCTCGCCAATATGATGCATAGCCCAGGCAATATTGAGAAAGTGACGGAAAAATTTTGCAGCTGATTCTTCGTAGGCATTATTGTGCCTGGCCAGTTCAAGTGACATTCTTAGCATATTGAGGGCAAACATGGCCATCCAACTGGTAGCATCTGCCTGCTGCATTTTACTGATACCCGGTGGCATGTGGTTCCGGTCAAAAACGCCAATATTGTCAAGTCCCAAAAAGCCACCCTCAAACAGGTCAATTCCGTTGACATCTTTCTGGTTGACCCACCAGGTAAAATTCATGAGCAGCTTTTGGAAGGCTCTCTCCAAGAAGTCCCAGTCAGGGATACCGTTTTTTTGCTTGTCTTTTTCGTACACTTCCCATACTGCCCACGCATGTACCGGAGGGTTGACATCACTGAAATTCCATTCGTAGGCAGGAATCTGTCCATTGGGGTGCATATAGTATTCCCTCAGCATCAGCTGAAGCTGTTCCTTAGCAAAGTCAGGGTCAATCTGCACAAAGGTGGTAGCATGAAAGGCCAGATCCCAGGCAGCATACCAGGGATACTCCCACTTGTCGGGCATAGAGATGATGTGGCGATTGGTCAGGTGCTGCCAGTTAAAGTTTCTCTTATCCAGGCGGAAAGGAGGATCGTCTCCCGGCTCACCAAAAAGCCATTTGAATACATCCAGGTAGTAGAATTGTTTGGTCCAGAGCAGACCACCCATCGCATTCCTTAACAGTTGCTGGTGTTCTTCTTTCAAATGAGTTGGGGTAAGCTCTTCATAAAATTCGTCTGCTTCAGACTTTCTTTGCTGAAATACTTCGTCAAAATACGCCCAGGGAGCTTTCATGCGTTGTTTGCTGAGGCGTACTCTAAAAACGTGTGAGCCTCCTGCGGGTATGGTTGCTTTAAACCAGATTGCAGCTTTGGTACCTTTCTTTTCCGGATTTATTGACTTACTACCTTTCGTCACATAATCATTTATACCATCCTTTACACAAGCATACTTATTCTCAGTGTTGTAGATGCGAGAGTCATTGCTTTCATTTTCACAAAACAGTTGTTTTCCTCCGTGGTGGTGCAGATAATAGCTGCCATTTCTGCTGGAAGTTGCCTGTATACAAGAAGGCGAAACTGCTTTTAGTTGGGGGCGAGCGTAGCGCTTATTATGCTTCCAGTAGTTCCTGAACCAGAGGTGAGGCAGCATATGTATGGGAGCTGCAACCGGGCCACGGTTGTAAACCGTGATTTTCATGAGTATGTCATCTACTCCGGCTTTTGCGTATTCTATGTAGCAGTCAAAGTAACGATTGTCTTTAAAAGCATCCGTATCCAGCAGTTCATATTCAGCTTGTGTACGGTCCCGTTGGTTGGCCCGCAACAGTTCCTCATAGGGAAATGCTGACTGCGGGTATTTGTAAAGGTATCTGCAATAAGAATGGGTAGGGGAGGAATCCTGGTGAAAGTAAAGCTCTTTTACATCTTCACCATGGTTACCCTGCTGATTAGTAAGGCCAAAAAGTCTTTCTTTAATAATGGAATCTTTACCATTCCAGAAAGCGGGAGCTAGACAAAGAATTTGTTGTAAGTCACAGAAGCCGGCAATTGCTTCTTCTCCCCAGCGATAAGCTATGCTGCGTGCTTGGTCGTGGGCAATACAGTTCCAGGCATTGCCATCTATGCTGTAATCTTCACGTACAGTACCCCACTGTCTTTCAGTCACATAAGGTCCCCACTTCTTCCACTGTCTGTTTTCAGCCGAGTCCAGCAGTCGCTCTTTTTCTATACTATTTCTCTTAAGTTTATCCCGGCTTTCCATAATTTTGTAAATTGTTACAAGTAAAGAATAAAATAATTAACAAAGCCGATTAATTACAAATAATATACTGCTTATTATGGATTATTGGAATCTATATTCTGTATTGATATAAAATATCTTAAATAACATAAAGCACAGAATATTTCCATGCTGATAAGGACAGCCTGCTTATCAACTTTTCTATCTTTAGTGAATCGCTTTTCCTTATAGAATTTTATTGAAAGTTTTTAATGACTGATGAAATAAAAGCTGTTTTGTTATTTTTGCCCCCTCAGAATATTTTCTGATTCACTATTCATGCCTTCAACACGCTTAACCTATATGCTTAAAAGTCTGACAATTGTTTTTGTGCTTTTCATATTTACCAGTACTATGCTGCGGGCACAGTCACACATCCCTACTTTTGATCCCAAACAATACGTTTGCTACCAAAGCCTTGAGGCTTTGACTATTGATGGCAAGCTGGATGAAGAAAGCTGGCAAAAAGCAGCCTGGACAGATGAGTTCATTGACATTCAGGGAGAGCATATGCCTGAGCCAAGATTCAGGACGCGGGCCAAAATGCTGTGGGATGATCAGTATCTGTACATCGCTGCCTATCTGGATGAGCCGCATGTGTGGGGAACCCTGACCGAAAGAGATGCAGTCATCTTTTATGACAATGACTTTGAGGTGTTTATTGATCCTGATGGAGATACCCATTATTACTATGAGTTTGAGATGAACGCTCTCAACACCATCTGGGACCTTATGCTGACCGCACCCTACCGTGATGACAAAAATGTAGTGCTCAACGCCTGGGACATTCGTAGTATCAGGACGGGAGTACATGTAGAAGGTAGCTTGAATGATGCTACTGATACCGATCAGGGCTGGTCGGTGGAGATTGCTATGCCCTGGAAAGTACTGGCTGAGAAAGCAGCAAACGGCAAGATGCCCAACGATGGTGAGTACTGGCGGATCAACTTCTCCCGGGTGGAGTGGCAGATAGACATTAAAGATGATGGATACCAAAAGAAAATCAATCCTGAGACTGGTAAGCCTTTTCCGGAAGATAATTGGGTGTGGACCTCCCAGGAATACATCAATATGCACCGCCCCGAGACCTGGGGTTTTCTTGCTTTTTCAGACACTAAAGTGGGGGAGGGGACAGCAAGCTTCACCATTCCTGAGGAAGAGTACCTGAAATGGGAGTTGAGAAAAGTCTATTACCGCCAAAATGATTATTTTCAGGCCCATAAAAAATATGCGGATCAGCTAAAAGACCTGAATCTGGAGATCCCTGTGGAATATTCGGTTGAAATCAACGCTCAGCCTACTTATTATGTAGCCAGTCTTAAAGCTGCTGATGCGCAAGAAACATGGCTGATCAATGAGAAGGGCAAAGTCTGGAGCATTGAGTAGGGTAGTAAATATTAAGTTGTACATTTATCTCTGACAAATTCATAAAGAATCAACATAACGTAATGGACCAAAAAGCACTAAACCTAATCCTTAGTTTATCAGTCAGTATTTTTTTGATCAGCGCATGCTCTCAGCCTGGTCAGCAAAGCGAAAATGCGGAAACTGACTCCGTAGCCATGTCGGGCAATCCCGTTTTTGAAGGCTGGTACGCTGATCCTGAAGGAATAATTTTTGACGATCAATACTGGATATTTCCCACTTACTCCGCTCCCTATGAAGAGCAGGTATTTATGGATGCTTTTTCTTCACCCGATCTGGTCAACTGGACTAAGCATGAGCGGATCATAGATACTACCCGTGTGAAGTGGGCTGAAAAAGCCATGTGGGCTCCGGCCATCGTGGAGAATAATGGCAGGTATTTTTTGTTTTTTGGTGCTAACGACATTCAAAGCAATGAAGAGACAGGAGGCATAGGCGTAGCCGTGGCCGATCAGCCGGAAGGCCCCTATACCGATCATCTGGGAGAACCCCTTATTCCGGAATTTCACAATGGAGCGCAGCCTATTGACCAGTTTGTGTTCAAAGACCAGGATGGAAAGCATTACCTCATCTACGGAGGCTGGGGGCATTGCAATATCGCGCAGCTTAATGAAGATTATACCGGCTTCGTCCCTTTTGAAGATGGCACTACTTTCAAAGAGATTACGCCTGACAATTATGTGGAAGGACCTTTTATGTTCATTCGCGATGGCAGATACTACTTTATGTGGTCTGAAGGCGGCTGGACCGGCCCCGATTACAGTGTGGCCTATGCCGTAGCCCACTCTCCTTTTGGTCCTTTTGAGCGGGTGGGCAAGGTTTTACAGCAGGATGCTGAGATCGCTACCGGAGCAGGACATCATTCGGTGATACATCCTGAGGGAACTGACGACTGGTACATCGTATACCATCGCCGACCTCTGGACAGAACGGATGCCAATCATAGGGTTACCTGTATTGACCGCATGTATTTTGACGAAAACGGCATGATACAGCCAATTAAGATCACGAATGAAGGGGTAGCCGCTAATCCTTTATGATAAAATTGAGCCAATAAGTTTAGCATAAATGAGTTATATTCATTTATTAGTCTGAGCCACTTGCATCAGTTGGTTAGAATGTTTTCTGTGAAGCAAACTGAAGTCATGTTGTGAAGCATACTGCGTTTTTTTGACGATCATCATCCCTAGAAGAACGAGAAGGAGTTATTAAGTCGCTTCAAAAGTATGGACAGAGAGGCTGTTTCCTACTTGTACGATGCTTACGGCCCCCTCTGTATGCTATGATTGTTAGGATGCTGGGTGATGAAGCAAAGGCAGAGGAATTACTGATGCTCACTTTTGCGAGAAGCATGGAAAAGATTGACAGCTTTGATGTCGGGAAAAGAAGTCTTTACACCTACTATAAGGGGAACATTGCCCTAGATGGGCTAAAGAGCAGCCTGCTAGCATAGAATGCCTTTATCATAAAGACCATCATCTGAATCAAAGTAGTTGTACTGCTGTTAAAAATAAGGAGGACAGCAAGTATTTTACCGAATTACAGGAGCGTTTGACAGCAGGGCGCACAAGCTGTTTCAGCTATTGTGAATAGAAGGTAATGCACAAGAAGCAATAGCCAGAAAAAGAAACGCATCACTCGCTAAAGTCAGAAGCCTGGGGCGTGCTACTATGCTAAAGATTAGAGTATTATTAAGCAAAGAAGCTTGAATATAGAAGATTACATATCGTCTGGTATTTTGGAGCAATATGTTTTGGGAGAACTCTCTTCCGAGGAGGAGGAGGAAGTGCTCCGCTATGCAAAACGTTATCCTGAAGTACAGCGAGAAATCTTCCAGATAGAAGAATCGGTAGAGCATCTGGCCAGGAGTGTGGCCATCAAGCCGCCCCGGCATGTGCTGGATCAAATACAGGAAAAGGTTTCTGCTCAGGAAACAGAAGCTCCGCCGGCCAAAAAGAGTAAAAAAATCAATACTTTACGCTACGGAGTGGCTGCGACATTTACACTTAAGCTGGTAGCCATGGCCATTGCTGCCCATTTCTGGATCAACTGGCAAAACAGTGAAAACCGGTTGGAGCAATTACAAAGTCGCTACGATCAACTGGAGCAGAAAACGCAGCAACTTAGCCAGGCTTTTGCTATCGTCAGTAATCCTGACTTTCAGTCGTTTGTACTAAAAAGCGATGAAGCTGCTCTAGAAGCCCAACCCATTGTGTATTGGAATGAAAATACCGGTGAACTATACCTGAATACGGCCCAACTGCCTGCCAGTGATGCAGCGCATCAGTATCAACTCTGGGCAATAGCGGAAGGCAATGCGCAAAGCCTGGGTGTTTTTGATGTCAGCCCAGGTTCATTTCCTCAGATGATTGCTATGCCGGCGGTAGAAAACGTGAATTCATTTTTACTTACTCTTGAAAAAGAAGGAGGAAGTAGTCAACCTTCCTCAGAAGGCCCCCATTATACCGTAAGCATATGTTAAAGGCTGTAAAATACCATTGTAAATAATGCCATTTTAGAGTAAAAGGGCTTTTTTAAATTCACTGAGGGAAAGTTTGCTGTTTGAGCGCAGCGAGTTTCAAACTTTCCTAGATTTTTTGCATACTTTTTTATCGATGAAAAAAGTATGAGCCTGCCCGGCTTGAGGGCAAATGTTTGTCTATTATGAAGGTGTGGTTTTAGATAATAAAAAATAAAATTGAACTCACCTTGAATAAGTATAGAAACAGCCCAAACATGATAAAAACAGAATTACTCACCTCCAGATTAAGCCTGAAAAAACCGCTTTGGGAAGACATCCTGTCTATTCATCAGCTACACTCACTGGCTGAAACCAATCAGTACAACACTTTGGGTATTCCTAAGAATATAGGAGAAACGGAAAAGATTGTAAAAGAATGGATACAGGCCTACGAGCAGGAGATCGTTAGCTATTATACTTTTGCAATCAGAGAACGGAATGTGCATACTTCTGAATTTGTGGGGCTGATCGCGCTCAAACTGGGTAGTCCTAAATACAAAATTGCGGAAGCATGGTACAAATTACTTCCCCGGCATTGGGGAAAAGGCTATGCTACCGAAGCATTGTTGGCACTCATTGACTTTGGCTTCAAAGAACTTAAGCTGCACCGCATAGAAGCAGGCTGCGCGGTAGACAATCTGGCTTCCCTAAGGGTGCTGGAGAAAGCAGGTATGCAGCGGGAAGGCAGGAAAAGAAAAATACTACCCCTCAAAAGCGGCTGGTCAGACAATTATGAATATGCCATACTGGAAGAAGACTACACTAGATAGATAAGCTGTCTTTGTTAAGCCTTAAAACTTTGAAAGATTGTCATGTTTAAAAATCTGGAAGACCTTACTTCAACTTCTTTTTATTTCTTCTTATGGCTTCAAAGTATTACATAAGCCCTCATATCTCTGCTTAAGCCCTTTTTTCTGAATTTAAGGCCGTTTGCATACTTGATGTTGGACATTTTAACAGTAAAATGAAGCATTCGGACACCCCTGAAGTGACGATTTACTTGTAAAATGACCTATTTGAGGTGTTCAGAAGCGCTGTTTTACCACTAAAATGGAGAATTTTAGGTGCTGAAGTTGTCCATTTTAGACGTAAAACGCTCCTGTTGAGGCAGTGATATACTACATTTTATAGCTAAGAGGCTGCTTTTTAGTGCTGATTTCTTACAAATGAATAGTAAAAAACAATAAGTCAGATAGTAAGTTTGTCATAATTGATGTAAACCCATAACTAAACAAGAAAAAATGGCTGAAATTACGCTAAAAGGAAACCCCATTCATACCCTTGGCAACCTACCTGCTGTAGGAGAACTGGCCCCGGATGCTGTGCTGGTTAAAAATGACCTAAGCAGAGTGCCTCTCAAAGATTTTCATGGTACTAAACTGGTACTGAATATCTTTCCCAGTATCAATACCTCAGTTTGTGCTACTTCAGTAAGGGAGTTTAATAAAAGAGCCGGAGGACTGGAAAATACCAAAGTACTCTGTATCTCTCGTGATTTACCCTTTGCCCAGGCACAATTCTGTGGCGCGGAGGGTATAGAGAATGTAATTACCCTTTCAGACTTTGCCCAGGGAGATTTTGGTAAAAAATATCACCTTGAAATCATTGATGGACCTTTCGCAGCCTTGCATTCCCGCGTCGTAATAGTCGTGGATGAAGAAGGCCGGATCATTTACAAAGAACAGGTGGGAGAGATTGGCGATGAGCCTGATTATGATGCGGCTTTGGAAGCCCTGAAATAAAAGTTAAACAGACAATAAGAAGTCTGCTTACTATATCGGTAGGCAGGCTTTTTCATTTAAGTATGAAGACTTATTTACATTACACTAAAAACGGTTTCAGTCTTCAAGACTGAAATCATGAATGAGGGCAAAGTCTGAGACTTTGCTTTATTTGTCCACTTCAGTTTCTAACTGAAGTAAGTATTTTACTACAAAGCAATGATTTAAACTAATAGTGTTACCTTACTTATTATAGCCGAACATAAAGTATTCGGTATATTTTTACAGACATTCTAGCCCTTTGCCTTACCTCAATCATCAAAACACGCAACAAACACAATAATTAACCAAACCCATGAAACTAGCTGCCATAGACATTGGAACCAACTCTATTCACATGGTGATCGCCCAGGCATCCCATAAAAACAGTTTTCAGATCATCGACCGTGAAAAAGAGATGGTAAAGCTGGGAACAGGCGTTTTTTCCACCAACCGTTTGAGCGAAAGAGCTTTTAAAGAAGGGCTGGAGACCATCAAACGCTATGTGCAGCTTGCCGATCAGCGGGGAGCGGATGAGATCATTACCGCGGCTACCAGTGCTATCCGTGAGGCGCACAATGGAAGTGAGTTCTTAAATGAACTGGTCAGGCAGACGGGTATCTCTCCCGAAGTGATTTCAGGTGGCAAAGAAGCACGGCTTATCTTCCAGGCAGTAAAAAATGAAATTGCGCTGCATGATGATAACGCTATGGTCATTGATATAGGGGGAGGTAGCACCGAAATCGCAGTAGGCAACAAGCAGGAAGTGCTAATGGGAAAGAGTATGAAGCTGGGTGTGCTGCGTTTGCTGGATATGTTTGATGGTGAAAGTAAGGTAGGAGAGGAAGCGCTGGGGGTATTGCAGGCCCACATCCGTTTTGTAGCACAGAATGTCATGGCAGAGGCCAAAAAGATTGGGTTCACCAGAGTCATTGGTACATCCGGTACCATCCGTACCCTGGGAGAAGCTGCCCACATCGCCGCCGGGGGTAAATCCATGAAGTCAGTCAATGCAGAAGTAGTCAAACTGACTGATCTGGACGATCTGACCAAAGAACTGCTGAAGATGAAGCCTAATAAGCGGGCTGCCATGAACGGTATAGGCGACAAAAGAGCAGATGCCATTCATCTGGGAGGTGCCTTGCTGGTACAATTGCTTCAAATGGCAGGCGTAGAGGAGATTACGCTGTGTGATGCCTCTTTGCGGGAAGGATTAATCCTGGACTATCTGGAAAGTCATGCGCAGAACATCGCCAATTTTCCTGAGTCAAAGGACCTGAGGCAGCGTTCGGCTTTCCAACTGGCCCATCAGTTTAAGGTAGACTGGCAGCAAAAGATGCACGTCGCCTCTCTTTCCGTCCAGCTATTTGACCAGACACAAAAAATACATGAACTGGAGCATTTTGAAAGAGATATATTAGAGTACGCTTCCTTACTGCATAGTGTAGGACAGTACATTCGTTTCAAACGATATCATAAACATTCCCGCTACATCATTGGCCATGCCGGACTGAGGGGGTTTAATGACGAGGAAATACTGCTCATCAGCCATGTAGCCCGCTACCATCGTAAGGCGGAACCTAAGAAGAAACACAAGAAGTATAAAAAGCTTAGCAAAGGACAGAGAAAGGTGGTGAAGGTACTATCGGCAATATTAAGAGTAGCCGTCAGCCTTGATCGCACCAAAAATCAGCTGATAAAGGAAGTGGCCTGTAAGCATTCCAAAAAGAAATTAGCGTTACAAATAGCCGGACAACCGGAAAATATGAAGCTGGAGCTGTGGGCTACCCGCAAGCATGTAGATCCACTGGCGAAAGCCCTGGAAAAAGAAGTATCCGTAGAAGCTATTCACGGAGAAAAATAGGAACAGCAAAGTAAAAATTTTCATCGTAAGCATACCCGCTATAGCTGTTCTACACCTTGGAGGTAAGCTTTGATGTTTTCTCTATTTTGTCATGCGTAAGGGGCTGAGGTTTCCGGTAAGGCTGAAAAGGAACCATAAGTAAATTAGGCAGACTATCGTTCTCTTCGGCTTTCATATGGGTATCTATGCCATAGATCAGCGTTTTGGTATGTTCTACTTTACGATAAGTACCAAAAATCCTGTCCCAGAAGGCAAAAATATTTCCGTAGTTAGAGTCAGTAAGCGGCTGCTGATAATGATGGTGCACCTTGTGCATATTGGGGGTGATAAAGATATAAGACAGAAGCCGGTCGGCCCTCTCCGGCATATGTATATTGGCGTGGGTAAGATGCGCAAACAGTACCGATAGACTTTGGTATAGCATGACGATGCCTATAGGTGCGCCAATGAGCATAACCGCCAGTATGGTGAAGCCAATGCGAAAGACCGTTTCTCCGGGATGATGGCGCAGTCCGGTAGTCACATCAACAGTAGTATCACTATGATGCACCAGATGAAACTTCCACATCCACCTGACCTGATGTTCCAGCCAGTGGATAAAATAGGCTCCGATCAGGTCCAGCAGTAGCACACCCACTACAATTTGAGCCCAAAGCGGCAGATCCACCAGATATAACAAACCGATCTGGCGGGAAGAAGTAAAGTCAGAAGCCCAGAGCAATACGCCAGCCAGCCCAAAACCAATGACCATGGTAGTCAGGGTAAAGAAAAGGTTAAGCCCCGCATGCCGTAGCTTGCGATACTGAAAGCTAAACAGGGGCAGCACACCTTCCAGTATCCAGAAAAAAACAATACCGCCGATCAACAGTGAGGCGCGGAAGCTGGTTGGTATATCAGTAAAAAAATCTATTAATGACTCCATAAGCTTGATATTATCTTTTGTCTAAAATTTTAAGATGTTTCAAAATAAGCAAGCCTGTTAGGTCAGGTTTTAAGCCAGGACTTGGTAAAAGGATTATGAATTAATTTTACCTACTGAGGCTTGAATCTAAGTTTCTCCAGCATTTCAGGAGAAATACTCTCCGCATAAGCTCCATAAGCGTCTACCAGTATGCCTTTATCACCTACACTGGTTTCAATAGCATACAGCACATCATTATCATCAGGATTACTCATTCCTTCAAAGCGATAAGTTTCCTGCACCTCAAACTCTTTGGGCTTATAGTACATGTTAAGGTTTTTACAGTAGATTTTATCTTTTTCCACATTAAAATCATGCTGATATCCCTGAGCACGCAAGTCCTTGATAGCCTCTTGCAAAGTGTCATAACTTTTCATAGTGATATTATTTGTTTAAGCTATCCTAATATACTTTTTGTTAACAATAAATGTGGCTTAATGATGTTGAAAAATGAAGAATTTATGCCAAATTCATGAAGGCTTATCTCAATCTTTCACTAAATTATAAGCAGTAGAAAACTAACCATCATGCGATTCATCAAAAGAGCTGCTTTGTTTCTGGGTTTTATATTGCTCTTTAGCTGCTTTTATTATACGGTTATCATACTTAAAGCTCGTAATGAAACCCCGCGCATTGTTCAGAACATTATAGATTCGGACAAGCTCAAACTGAAACTGGCTGACTTTACTGAACGGCAGATTGATATACTTTTATCCGTACAGGACCCAAGATTTTATGAACACAAAGGCATAGATTTGCTGACACCAGGAGCAGGCAAAACTACCCTGGCTCAGGGCTTGTGCAAGTTGTACTATTTTGATGATTTTAAAAGAGGCTGGGATAAGATCAAGCTTATGCTCATCACCCGCTATGCTTTTGATCCGCTGGTTACTAAAGATATCCAAATGTTATTGATCATCAATGACATATACCTCGGCTCCCTGCATGGACAGCAAATCAGAGGGTTTGAAGATGCTGCTCAGGCATACTTCAAAAAACCGTTCAAAGCCCTAAACGAAGATGAATACATCTCTCTGGTAGCTATGATACGCAGACCGGATGGAGACAACATCAGGAAAAAACCCAAAGAACATGAGCTAAGAGTCATGCGGGTCAATAAGTTTCTGAAAGGTGAGTATACCCCCAAAGACAACAGCGATCAGTTTTACGACAGAGATTAACCTACCCCTTTCCCCGATTTTCAGAATGCATTTTAAGTGCCTACCTTTGCGCATATTTTGATGTCATAAGCTTTGAGTAAAAAAATTATTGTATGCGGGGGTGGGGCTTCCGGCTTTTTTGCAGCGATTAACATTGCCCGCAAGCATCCGGATTATCAGGTGACTTTGCTGGAGAAAAGCAATAAAGTCTTGAGCAAGGTGAAAGTGTCGGGAGGTGGCCGTTGTAATGTGACCAATGCCAGAACTAATCCTTCAGAACTGGTAAAGTTTTACCCCCGGGGGCAAAAAAAGCTCTATTCCCTTTTCAAGACATTCTCCACACAGGATATGGTAGACTGGCTGGAAGCATCGGGAGTCAACACCCATGCCGAAGCAGATTTGAGAATGTTTCCCACCAGCAATTCCTCTCAAACAATAATTGACTGCTTTCTGGAAGCTGCTCAGTCCGCAGGAGTGGAGATCAGGAAGAATTGCGGACTGACAGACTTTTCGCAAACTGATAGAGGATGGATAGTAGTGACACAGCAAGATGAACAACTGGAAGCAGATGCGCTGGTGATCGCAACCGGATCTGCCCCTTCGGTCTGGAAGAAACTAGCCGAGATGGGACTCACGATAGAGAAAGCAGTACCCTCACTTTTTACTTTCAACATCAAAGACCCACGACTGCAAGGCTTATCCGGGATGAGCTTTGGCGAAGTGAATGTTCGTATAACAGGTACCAAGCTGGAAGAGCAGGGACCACTGCTGATCACCCATTGGGGGCTGAGTGGACCGGCAGTGCTTAAGCTTTCTGCCTGGGGAGCCAGGTGGCTGGAAGAGCAGAAGTATCACTTTGACATCATGCTAAACTTTTTGCCTGAGACCAATTTTGAGGAGTTTCGCCAGGAGTTGCTCAACTTCAAAGCTGCGCACCCTACCCGGAAAGTCAAAAATTTCCATAAGGAAGAAATTCCTAACCGCTACTGGGAAAATCTATTAACATCTCTGGAAATCAATCCTGATATGCCTTTTGGTGAGTTACCCAATAAGCTCATTAATAAACTTACCGTGGAACTTACGCAGGCCAGCTTTGACGTCAGAGGCAAAAGTACATTCAAAGAAGAGTTTGTCACCTGTGGGGGAGTAGCACTTGCAGAAGTAGACCTGAAGACCATGGAAGCCATGCGATTCCCTGGTCTATACTTTAGCGGAGAAGTGCTGGATATAGATGCCCTGACCGGAGGTTTTAATTTCCAATCCTGCTGGTCCACTGCCTGGCTGCTCTCGGAGGTGGTTTAATATGTATTTTTTGTAAATAAACATATAAAAAATAGTATTTTTACAATTATTTATTTGTGAAATTACTATTTATGACTTTCAGAATATTGACTATTTCTTTCCTTTTTAAATTCATTTCACCTGCTTTTGCTCAGACAGAAGATATAAAAGAAGGTGTATACTCCAGTTTTTACAGTTTTATAGAAAATAGGCCTATCCCAGGAATACTAGTAAGTATAGTAGAAGCTGATAATTCTAAAGAGCGTCTTTTCATTCCTTTTACACTGCTTAGATTTGAAGCTCCTTTCAAGATAAAAAGAAAAGAATATGCAAAGAGTAGACTATGGGGCTTTTATGATGGTAATAGTGTTTATATCAGCTCAAAAAACTATACTTTATCAGCAGTAGTAAGATTTAGTAAAATCCTTCACTTTGGTAGATATGCTTATTTCAGAGGGGCAGAAGAAATATCCAATAAAAACGTACTGGGCAATTGGAGGGCTAATAGGCACTATTCCTATAGGAAGTTATTTCGTGCTTGATATGAGTAATGGAGATATATTTCCTGTAACAAAAGAGACATTGAAAATCATCTTAAGAGATAATTCTGATTTATATCAAAAGTTTATTAGAGACCCAGATGGAGAAAGCAATTTGTTAAAATATATTGAAGAATTGAACAGTTCGTTTCGTATTGGGAAAGAAAGCTATACCGAACAATAATTTCTTGAAGGCTTATTGATGTTTCTCCCCCAAAGTGGGGGAATTTTGATAAAAAGTAGCTCTATACCTTATAAAAGACTGTTATTCTTACGATATCAATATAGCTTAATGGAGGATTCTATATCTTAGTAACTTATTCAGTATCAGTATGCTGCTTATGAGATATGTCTTGCCTTTGGTCTTTTGTCTCTGTGGAAACTTTGCTTTTGCCCAAAGTTATAGTTTTTCCCAATACGAGGTAGAAGATGGACTGATCCAGTCGTCGGTCAACTGCTTTTTACAGGATCAGTACGGAAACCTATGGGTGGGAACCTCCGGCGGCTTGAGTAGTTTTGACGGCAAAGAGTTTGTCAATTACGGATTGAAGGATGGCTTGGCAGGCACCGAAGTCTACGAGCTTTTTCAGTATGGTGACTCTCTGCTCATTGGCAATAATCAGGGGCTTACAATATTTGATGGGGCTGCATTTCATAATTTTGAAATAAGTGATAGTTCGGGGCAGGTACTTCGGCTAAGCCACATTTTCAAAGATCAGGAGGGGAAAGTAAACCTTATTCTGGGCGAGCAACAACTGGCAGTGTTTGATGGCGATAGCATACATCGCAAAGCTAAACTTACCGATGAATACATTTCGGCGGTGGCCATTGATGCCCACGGTCTCCCCTGGCTGTCTACCTTTGAGGGAAATTTGTATACGCTTGAAAATGGCCATCTCCAACATAGAGCATCCAGCCCTCGTAAAGATTTTCATTTTGCGGACCTCATCTTTGATGATCAGCAGCAGCTGTGGGTAGCAGGTATGTACTACGGCTTTCTGAAGTATGATTCTGCCAGTGGACAATTCAAAGAGTTTCCCATAGACTTGCCGGACATTGGGCGCACCTTTAAAATCACACAGGACAGCGAAGGTATGATCTGGGTGGGTACCTCCAGCGGTACGTATTGCTTTGATCCCGAAACTGCTGAAATTGATTACAAAAGTTTTGCTTTTGATGGCTCAATCATCAGAAATATTTATCATGATCATGAGGGTAATCTGTGGTTTGGTTCTTTTGGCGATGGTTTTTATAAATTTAAAGGCAGGCTTTTTACCAAGCTCAGACACGAAGAAGGACTGAAGGGCAAGACATTTATGGCCGTCATGAAGGACAGCAGGGATAGGTACTGGTTTGGCTCATACGGGGGTGGCGTTGATTATTTAGACGGTCGTCAGGTCAGTAATTTTAATGTGGAGAATGGGCTGAGCAGCAATTTTATTTATAGCCTGGGAGAAGATAGCGTAGGAGGCATCTGGATAGGTTCTTTTAACGGGTTAAATTATTACGACGGCAAAAGCACTAAGGTATTCAGAGAGACAGAAGGACTGCCTTCAGAGGCAGTATATTCCATTTTCAGAGATAGAGAACAAGAGATGTGGTTTGGTACCAAAGGAGGAGCCGTCTATTTGAAAGATGGAGAATTTCATCCTTTAAAAGATGAGCAAGGTAACCCATTTGAAATTCCAATTCTGATCATGCAGCCCTGGCAGAATGATGCCTACCTCTTTGCTTCTAACAGAAATATTTATGAGGTCAGAGATCATCAGGCTTCACTTTTGTTGTCTTCCGATACATTTGAACAGGGCCACATCATCTCCCTTGCTCAGGATCAAAAAGGATTGCTTTGGATAGCCACAGTAAATGGTCAGTTGTTTCGCTATCACCCCGAAACCCAGGAGGTGCAGCATCTGAACAAACTTTATGACATACCTGGGAGCCTGATTTATTCAATGATCTTTGCTGAAGATAGAAGCTTGCTGCTGGGAACCCAGAGAGGTATCAACCGCCTGTTTTTTTATGAGGATGGTAGCCTGGCAAAAGTGCAGCACTACGGTAAAAATGATGGCTTCCTGGGCGTAGAGGCCAACGCAAGTGCTATTCTTAAAGATGATGATGGCAGTGTATGGTTTGGTACCGTAAATGGAATGTACCGTTACAACTTGCAGGAAGAGCGTGAGAGCTTTGAGCAAATTAAACCTCATCTGACAGGAATACGACTTTTCTATGAGCATACCAACTGGAAACGTTTTACCGATTCAGTCAGTAACTGGTACAGTATTCCTAATCAGCTCAATTTATCGTACCAGCACAACCACCTGATGTTTACCTTTAAAGCGGTGAGTCTGAGCCAACCTGAGGAGGTGATGTACAGCTTTATGCTGGAAGGATACGAAGAAGACTGGTCTCCGGCAACAGAACGTTCGGAAGCAGTGTACCCCAACCTGCCACCCGGTGAATACACTTTTAAAGTAAAAGCCAGGAGTCCCAGCGGAGTTTGGTCAGAAGAGCCGGTGAACTATGCTTTTCTGATTAACCCTCCTTATTGGCAAACCTGGTGGTTTTATCTGATGTGTCTGCTACTCTCCATCTTCCTGATTCGCCTGTATATTTTCTTAAATTTAAGGCGCGAGCGCGAACAGCGACTCCAACTGGAACTGGAAGTGCAAGGCCGTACCCGTGAAATACAGGCGCTTAACAGTTCATTGGAGAAGCGGGTAAAGGAAAGAACAGCGGAGTTGGAACTGACCAATAAAAAGTTTGAAGTAGAGTTTGAGTTGCGCAAGCTTGACCAGGAGAAACTGGCCCAGCGAGAAAGAGAGTACCGCCAACTGGTCAATAACCTTAGGGAGATCATTTTCAAGACAGACACTTGGGGAAGACTTACTTTTTTGAATGACCGCTGGCAGGAGTATATGGGCTATAGTGCAGCAGAGTCTATCGGAAGGCATTTCACAAAATATCTCTTTGAACCCGTATCGGAGAAGGAGCGATACATTCAGGTGTTTGAGTCTATCATCGCCAAAGAGCTGCCTTACTTTGAGGCTGAGCTACGCATGACGCGCAAAGATGGAGACAAATTCTGGGCAAAAGTATCCGTCAGGATTGAGTACAACGAAGATGGCGAAATCATCGGAACAAATGGTAGCCTGGTGGATATAGACCAGCGCAAAAAAGCTGAGTTTGCCCTCAAAGCCAGCGAGGACCGCTATAAATTCCTCATTGAGAATACCCAGGATATCATTACGCTACAATCCCTGAACCTGATCTACTTTTATGCATCGCCTCGTATTTTTGAAGTGGCTGGTCACGAACCGGAAGATATTATTGGCAAATCCAGTATGGATTATCTGCATCCGGATGATGTGGAAGGCTACCTAAAGCTCAAAGAGGAAGTAATACGCTTGAAAAACAGTAAAGGCATGGTGGTAAGGTTTATGGACGGTAGTGGTGAATACCGCTGGTACGAAACTTTCCTGAAGCCGATTTTTGATGAAAATGGAGAGCTGCGCAACTTTATTTCCTCCAGCCGGGATGTAACCGAAAAGGTGGAACTCTCCAAAGAGATTGAGAAAGTACGGAAAAAAGTAGCCCAGGATTTCCACGATGAGATGGGAAATAACCTGGCAAGTATCTCGGTACTCTCGCAGATTATTCAGAACAAGCTCGGTCAGCAGAGTAATGGCGTAGAGGCGCTACTCAACAAAATTGATGTGGCTGCCAAAAATCTTTTCAGCGGTACCCGCGATTTTATCTGGGCAATTGATCCTAAAAATGATAACTTAAAAGAAGTTTACTTTAATCTTAAAGACTTCGCTGAAGAACTATTTGATAATACCGGTATTGACTTTTATGCGAGCTTTGATCAGGAAGATGAAGATATCCGCCTTAAGTTGCCTTCGGGATGGAGCAGACAATTGGTGCTGATCTTTAAAGAGGCCTTCACCAATGCGCTTAAATATTCCAATGCCAGCTGTGTGAGCATGTGTTTTTATGTGGATAATGAGTCGTTTTGTATACAGGTCAAAGACAATGGAAAAGGTTTCTCATTAAAGAAAAACAATAACTTCAGAGGCATTAACAATATGCGTGATCGGGCTGCCAAGATCAAAGCCCGTTTTGATATTCAATCTCTGGCAAATGAAGGAACATCAGTAATAGTAAAGAGAAAAATCACCCAATTTGGGTTAGCGAATCTAGAGGCTAAATAGGAAGAATTTACGTTATACCAGTAAGAGCGCATACAGATTATGACTGATCAAACGAATAGAATAACCATTGTTGAAGACAATGAGGTGGTGAGAGATGGCTTTGCCTTACTCATTGACAGTGTGAGTGAGCACCAGGTTGTCAGCACATATGACAATTGCGAAGACGCACTAAAAAACCTCAAAAAAGACCGTCCCAATATCATTCTGATGGACCTGGAACTGCCCGGAATGCATGGAGTGGAAGGTACACGACGCATCAAGAAATTGCTGCCCGAAGTCAATATTATTGTGATTACGGTGCACGCCAACAGCGAACTGGTATTTCAGGCTTTATGTGCGGGGGCTTCCGGCTACATCACCAAAAACGCGGGGCACAATAAACTGCTGGATGCCATTGCCGAAGTACAAAAGGGTGGAGCCCCCATGAGCAGCCAGATTGCCCGTATGGTGGTACAGTCTTTCCAAAAAAATACCGATTCACCGCTTACCGCCCGTGAGACTGAAGTGCTGGAGTTGCTGGCCAAAGGCAAAAGCTATACGGTAATCGCTGATGAACTTTTTGTACACAAAGAAACCATCAAGTCGCACATCAAAAATATCTATACCAAGCTACAGGTAAATAGTAAGGCGGATGCCATAGAAAAAGCCCTCAGAGATCGCCTGATTTAATCTGTACCATTGTACCAAAGAGATGAATCACAAGTAGGCTGAGTTTTGGTTATAGTCGGCTTTGAATAAAGCTGGATACATCAATTCAAGCTTTTTGCTGACAAGGTTTTGCTTTCAGATTTGAAATCTTACAACCCCTCCTGCATCTCATCCTCTTTGACCAGCATAGGGTTCCAGCGCAAATGCTCTCTGATGTAAAACTTATTGTTAGCATAATCCAGTACTATACAAAACTGCTTCAAGAGTGCGTTGCCGACAATGCCATCCCGGTATGAAGTAGTAGAATTATCGGCCTTATAAGCCTGATAAGTAGGGAAGAATGTATCTACTTCAAAAAGCGTCCTTTCACCCAACTGTAGTAAGGGTACTTTTCCTGTACTTCCGGTAATACTGCCGCTATAGCCAATCCCCAGTTTCTGAAATTTAGGAGAATTTGCTGCAATGGCAGTATTATCATAAATGAGTAGGTGATGGTTAAAACCAGTATCAATCATCAAATTAAGCGTATGTAACTCATCATTCCATCGGGCTTCAGATCGCACAATAGGGCGACTCAATTCTACCTGCAGAGGGTGAACAGCGTAGGTGTGCCCTTCCAGAAAACCTGAGCCCTCGTGTAAGCGCAGAGTGTGGGTATGGTAATCTATTTCTACCGCAAAACTCCGGAATAGCGATGCGCCGATGATACCATGAATGGTTATTCCCTTGAGTTTTAAACGTGCCAGAGGGTTGTTTTTCAGTACTACTGCTCCCAGGTGGGGGGCATAAGCGTCACCTAACTGTAGGCTAAGATTGCTGATCACTGTGCCTTCCACTTCTTTTCCTTTTCCTGCTCCCTGAAAGTTTATCGTTCTTCCCCAATTTAGTTCCAGGTCTTTTACATAGCGTTCATGCAGTATTACCGGTGAGTTAGTGCCGGTGTCTACAATAAAATTAAGCTCAGTTTCACCATTGATTCTGACAGGTACTACAATCAGATTCTCTACAAAATGAAATGGAATCTCAGTATACGGCAGCCCACTAAGCAATCTGAATATTTTGCTGTTCGGCTCAGTGATCGCTTGTGCCTGGAGTATAATAATAAAGCTCAGGATAAACAGGATACTGTTTTTTTTTGGGGTTAATGCTATGCTCATGGGGCTGGAATTTGATGAGATCAAAATACAAGCACTCTACCGCATAAGCTATCGCTTCAAATTGGGGAATCATGAGTTTTTATCCTCACCCTGATTGAGGGGCGGATATTGAGAAAATCTGCTCAAAGTCTTAGAAAAGGGTGTTTTTATCCCCCTGATAGGAGTACAAAGCGCTTTCAATTTTTACCCCAAGCATAGGTATGGAGAGAAATAATAGCTTACAAATAAATAAGTTTGGATAGTAAATGACCAGAAATGCGTGAGCGCCTTCTACCTAGTTATGGGGGATAAATACTTTGCCTTAATGATCAGTTTTGAGTCTATCGCCTTTTCTCACAGTTACTTAAAGTTCAATTTTACTGAGAAAAAGAGAATTATCACTTCAAATAAGATTTCCCCTATAATATAGCTTCAACTGAAGTGAATGACTAATGGATACCCACCAACTGCATTCAGAAAAGTAGAATTCTTAATGCATTTTTTAACCTTCGTTTTCACTTCTAAAAAACCCTAAAAATGGGGTATGGGCAAGCCTGAGATAATTCGTAAGATTTGTAAAATCTTGAATTCCAATTGTTAAAAATCATCACTCTACCGTGAAAATGGATACTGTTTCAAAAACAGCTCATTTCATTAGCGATGGTTTTTCTCATCACTAAACTTTTTTATATGAAAGTAAATCTCTACAAGCTAATGATACTGCTGGCGTTAGGGGTTTTCAGCGCTTCCTCGCTGATGGCCCAGGCTACAGTGTCGGGTAAGGTGACCTCTTCTGAAGATGAAAGCCCCCTGCCAGGGGTAAATATCATTGTAAAGGGTACCACCATTGGAACAGTAACTGACATTGATGGCAACTATCGTATCAATGTTCCAGATGGAGAAAATACACTGGCTTTTTCATTTATTGGTTATATCTCGCAGGATGTGCCAGTAAATGGGCGGAGTGTAATTAACGTGCTTTTGAACTCTGACGCACAACAACTTTCTGAAGTCGTAGTCACTGCGGTAAATATTGAGCGTGAAAAGAGAGCATTAGGCTACGCGGTGACTGACCTGGATGGAGAAAAAATAGCCCAAAAGGCTGAGCCCGACCCGGTGAGGGCATTGCAGGGAAAAGTACCCGGGGTAAATATCGTTGGTGCTGGTGGCGCTGTTGCTGCCGGTACCAATATTACCATACGAGGGAACTCATCACTTTTGGGCAATAACCAGCCGCTCTTTGTAGTAGATGGCGTACCCTTTGACAATTCTACTTTTCAAACCGGTAGTTTTTCTCAGGGAGGTACTACCTCTTCCAACCGTTCTTTTGATCTTGACCCCAACAATATTGAATCCATGACAGTACTCAAAGGGGCTGCTGCTTCGGCGCTGTATGGGTCAAGGGCCGCGAATGGAGTGATAGTCATCACAACGAAAGCGGGGCGTAAAGGTACAAGTAAAGGCCTGGAAGTAACTTACAATGGCTCTTACTCGGTGGAGCAGGTGTCCAATTTGCCCGACTACCAATTCAGGTACATGCAGGGCAATAACTTTAAATATGTAGATGGGAATTTTGGTACCTGGGGAGCTCCCTTTGATACCAGCCATCCTGCCTGGCAGAATCCTCTGAACGCGAATCTTATTTTGGGTACCGATGATCAGGGTAGGACATTAGTATCTCACCCATACGATCGATATCCTGAACGCTTTCCTGACCTGGTAGATGCCACCGTACCTATTGAAGGATATAATACACCTGAAACCTTTTTCAGAAACGGATATGTTTTTGAAAATGCCGTAACGGTTTCTGCTGGTAACGAAAAAGCCAACTTTACAGCCGGTGCTTCGCGCACAAGCAATGAAGGGATAGTGCCGAATAATTCTGTGACACGTACCAGCGTCAATGTGGGAGGGAATGCTACTCTGGAGAATGGTATTTTTATTAATGGAAGTATTAACTATGTAAATACCGACCTTACCTCTCCTCCTATTACTGGTTTAGGAACAGGTGGTACCAGTGTAACTGAGCGTTTGCTCTATACACCACCCAACGTAAACGTAGCAGGCTATCCGATACAGGATGCTGAAGGAAATAGTGCCTTCTACCGTCCCGACAATGACAATCCTTACTGGTTGGCAAAATATGCTCCCCATACTTCCAACGTGGACCGCTACTACGGTAAAGTGGCTATAGGCTATGATCTTACGGATTGGTTGACAGTACAGTATCAGGCAGGCTTCAATGCTTACACTGACCGTCGTCTGAACGTAATTCCGGCAGGTAGTAGCCAGTGGCCGGTAGGTCTAATGACCTCCGATAATATAGCACGTTCCGAAATTGATGGAAACCTGCTTTTGACCGCAAATACCAATCTTACTGAAGATATCGGCCTGAAAGTAATTGCTGGCCATAATGCCAATCAGCGCACGATTGAGAGACAGTCTTTTCAGGGAACCGGTATTATTGTCAGGGGAATCCATGATATGGATAATTTGCAGACAGTGATCCCTAATCGCGGAGATTTTGAAAGAGTACGCTATCAGGCAGTTTTCGCTGATGTAGGATTATCCTATAAAAACTGGGGCTTTCTGAACCTGGTAGGTCGTAATGACTGGCACTCAGGACTACCCGAAGATGAGCGAAGCTTTTTTTACTCAGGAGTGAGTGGCTCCCTTGTGCTTACAGATGCACTGGAAATGGAGTCAAGCTTTTTGGATTTTGCTAAAATCAGAGCAGGCCTAGCTACTTCAGGCAATGACCTTGACCCTTATCTTACCCGGACTGTATTTGTAACTAATTCTGCACAAGGAAATAACATTGCAAGATTAGAGTACCCCTTTAATAATATAAATGTACAGTCACTGAGTAATCAGATTGGCAATGGGGACTTAAAGCCAGAATTTACTACAGAGTTTGAAGTGGGAGCAGAGCTCAGGCTGTTGGATAACCGAATAGGTATTGATTTCACTTACTACGACCGCTGGACCAGAGATCAGATTGTACCCATAGATGTGGCACCCTCTACCGGATACTGGACTTCTATTGCAAATATCGGCCAGGTAGGCAATACAGGTATTGAAGTAGGATTAGATCTTACCCCTATTCGTACAAGCAGCGGATTTAGCTGGAATATTTTCTCGGCCTTTACCAAAAACCGAAATACCGTAGATGAAATAGGTAATGGATTGACAGAAATTTTTGTAGGTGGATATGGAGATGCCGTCAGGATTGTACACCGTGAAGGAGAGCCCTATGGTCAGATTTTAGGTTCAGTAGCAGCACGGCATACTGATGGTCAGCTACTGGTAGACCCCAGTACTGGTAAGCTGATTGAAAAAACTGAGTTTGAAATAATCGGTGACCCTAATCCCGACTTTATTCTTGGGGTGACCAATACTTTTAGCTGGAAAGGACTTTCCCTCAATGTATTGGTAGACTGGCGCAAGGGAGGAGATATGTATTCAGACTCTTACGCGCAGATATTTGGGCGTGGACTGACTACCGAAACCATACCGGATGGCCCACGGGGCAGGGAAGTAACCTTAGTGATTCCGGGAGTATTGGGCGATCCCAGCACACAGCAAGCAGTGCTTGATGAAGATGGACAGGCCATTCAGAATGGTACACAGCTAACGGTAAACGACTGGTTTTTTATCAACTCATTTGGTAGTGCCGGTCCTGAAGAGTTTGCGGTATTTGATGCCTCTACAATACGCCTCAGAGAGGTTACTCTTGCTTATGAACTTCCTAACGGACTACTGGAAAGAACGCCCTTCGGCTCGGCCAGTATTTCTTTGACTGGCCGCAACCTGTGGTATGAAGCTTATAATTTTCCTAAGAGCCTGAACTTAGACCCTGAAACAAGCTCATTGGGTGCGGGTAATGTGCAAAATCTGGGAGCAAGTTCGGATGGCTCAGGTAATGCCCAGGGTATTGATTTTGGTGTAATACCAACTACACGCCGCTTCGGGGTAAACCTTCGCTTAACTTTCTAAAGGTAAAGACATGAGAATATTAAATAAATATATACTATTAGTACTGCTCACCTTTGTATTCAGCGCATGTGGTGAAGATTGGCTGGATATTAATCAGGACCCTAATAACCCACAGGAAGGAACATTGAGCCTGATTTTGCCAGCCGCTCAGACTGCTAAAGCATTTCGTATGAGCCGGGATATTAACAAAAATACCATGGTATTTACCCGGCAGATCTATGACCTGAGCGAAAGTCAGTACACTCAGGATCCTACTACTTATTCTAATGACTATGACGGACTTTTTGCCAATTCACTGAAAGAAATACAGGAAGTTATTGAGCAGGGGAGTGAGCAGGAAGCCTGGAATTATGTAGGGGTGGCAAAAATTATGAAAGCCCATACGTATTCAATCATGGTTGACCTCTGGGGAGATTTGCCATTTACAGAATCCCTTAATGGGGAAGAAGTACTCTCACCGGAGTTTACCCCTGCTAATACGATATACGATGCACTCTTTACCCTTATTGATGAGGGCTTGGCTGATCTGGAAAAAGAGTCTGCCCTTACTTTAGAGGGGGATTTAATTTATGGTGGTGATCTGGAGCAATGGATGATGGCGGCCAATACCCTAAAACTAAGACTCTACCTGAATCTCAGACTGGTAGACCCCCAGAGAGCAGGTAGCGGTATCAATACATTGATCAGTGAGGGGGACTTGATCATGGAAAATGCTGATGACTATGAATTTCAGTTTGCCAGTTCATTAACGCCCAACAACCGTCATCCGCTGTACCAGATTGAGTATGTGGATGGCAATAAGGATTACTACATGAGCAACTACTTCATGTACAATCTGATCAAAAAAGAAGACCCACGTCTGCCATTTTATATTTACCGACAGGGTTCAGACGCAGACCTTGATTTTGAGACCACCCCTTGTAGTAACCGTACCGATTGCGTCTACGGCCTGCTGAGTGCCACCGACCTGGGTGAAGCGGGGGAGGGATATATCGGCAGAGATCATGGAGACCCTTCAGGTATTCCCGGCGACAATGAGATCAGGGCAACTTTTGGTGTTTACCCGATTGGTGGAGAGTATGATGATAATGAACGTGACGAAGCCGGACAGGGAGATGGGGGAGAAGGTGCAGGCGTAATTCCCTATCTCAGCAATGCTATGCGGGCCTTTATGCTAGCAGAAGCTAAGATGACGCTACCTGGCGTAACCGAAGGTGAAACAGTAGAAACTTATCTGGAGGAAGGCATCCGTGCCTCCATGGAAAAGGTAGAAGCCATAGGGCTATCGCTGGATGAAGATGCTGAACCTATGGATGAAGCTGCGGTAGATGCCTATGTAGCTGCTCGTTTGGAGGAATTCAATGATGCTGAGGGAAATGATCTTAAATTGAATGTGGTGATTAAAGAAAAGTACTATTCCCTGTTTGGCAATGGTATGGAATCTTTTACTGATTTGCGCAGAACTGGTTTTCCGGCAGATTTGCCAGCCAGCCTGGCACCAGCAGCACCTTTTCCCTTGCGTTTGCCCTACTCCGTTACGGAGTTGAATACCAATAGCAACGCACCCTCACCCCCTCCGGCATTGGATACGCCAATATTCTGGGATGTGAACTAAGGTTAATTTTCCACTAAGAAAAAATTAAGATGAAAAAATATAGCATATTAATATTTTGCATGGCGGTACTGGTATTGCTCAATGCCTGTGAAGAAGAGCGATGGGGCAATATTCCCAACCTGAATGAGAACATAGGGGCTATTACGCTGATAGATGTCAATGAGGATAAGTCCTTTTTTAATGCTTTGAATGCACTGGATGGCCAGGAGGTAGAGTTTGAAATAGATGTAGATGGTTTTGAAGTTACGGAAGTAAATTCGGTAG
The DNA here is from genome assembly GCF_038039535.1 of Catalinimonas locisalis. NCBI lineage: Bacteria > Pseudomonadati > Bacteroidota > Cytophagia > Cytophagales > Catalimonadaceae > Catalinimonas > Catalinimonas locisalis. The sequence continues at coordinate 127,959 of NZ_JBBPHP010000002.1, forward strand.
ATGTTGAATTAACTTTTACCGAAAATGATGCCACGACCGATGCAGAAGGGAACCCTGCCGACCTTACTTATGATCCGGTAATGCTCAAAACCGTAAGCACCTTTCCCTCTACGGTTACGGTTACTGTGGAAGAAGTGATTGAGGCCATTCAGGCCTTTAAGCCGGGCTTCACTGTAGATGACCTTGAGGTAGGTGATAATTTTAACCTCACTTTTCCTATCAATACTGCTGATGGACGCAGGCTGACCACTGCGCTTAACTCAGATTTGTGCCAGGAGCCGGTGCAACCTTCTTTTGGTGGCTGCAATGTTTCCTGGAGTGTATCCTGTCCTTCTGAAATTCCTGAAGGTACTTATAGGGCTGTTACGGATGCCAGCTCAACTGACCCTTGCTGTACCGTGCCATTGGAAGATTTTACGTATGAAGTTACCCTGGCAGAAGAAACTCCCGGCGAGTACTCACTCAGCGATATCTATGGAGGTATCTACATAGAGTGGTATGAAGAGTACGGAGCAGATAGCGAAGAAAAACGAACGCTGACCGACGTTTGCAATAATCTTTCCGTTTCCTTTACTGACATTTTTGATGGAGGCGTAAGTATTACCGGCACTTATGACCCTGCCACTGGAATTATTCAACTGGAAGGAAGTAATACTTTTGGAGATGTCTGGTCCACTACTTTAACGCCCAAGGAATAATAACCTTCGGTTGTAATATGGTTTTATGTAGGAAACTTTGTCAGAGCTATTACAGCCATGGGGCATTTAGCTCCGATGAGCTCTGACAAAGCTCATATCAAATCTTGAAAAAGGGAGCCTCGGTGTTTCCTTTTTTTCTTTTCATTAAATACTGAGAATTATGAAAAGCTTTTTGTCCTCATTGGTTTTGACTTTAATACAATTTTCAGCTCATGCACAGGCAGACCCGGGAGTGGAATCCAGCCTCTTTAGGATAGAAAAAGGTACGTTTGACAGCCATCAACTGATGATTGGCAGGAAGCTCCCTCCTCCCGATGTACAAGGAACATATTACCTCAACGAAGCATGGCAGCAGGGAAAATTTGTACTCAAAGATGGTAGAAAATCAGCTACCTATCCCTTAAGATATGACGTGGAAAACGCTTTGCTGGAGATTGACTGGAAAGGACAAACCAAAGTAGTGGGAGAGGAGCTACTTTCTTCATTTGTATGGGAAAGTATAAAGGGAGAAAAGCGGGAATATATAGCCGCTCAGCAGTTTTCTTATGATCAGGCCGCTTTATCCGGCTTTGTAGAACTTATCTATAGTGGTCAAGACAGCCTACTCCTTAAAACGGAAACTTACCTCAAAGCACCCACTTATGTGGAAGGATTAGATATGGGAAAAAGAAGTGCAGAAATACTTAAGCGTGAAAGGTATTTTGTGTGTCAGGATGGAAAGCTTACAGAAATCAAAAGGCGTAGGGATATCATAAACAGTGTTGAACCTGCTGCTCGTAAAGCAATCAGAGATTTTATGAAGGCCTCGCACGTACAGATAGATAGCAGAGAAGGCCTACGAAGCACCTGGCAATTTTATGAGTCAGAGGTTAAGAATTAGAGGAAGGTGAGCAACCTATTTTTTTCATTATTGAAACTTCCTCACAATCAGATTCTTAAAAGTGAGATATAAATTTTTGTACCGGGCAAGCCAACCGTTTTGGGCAAAACGTAGTCAATTATTGTAAAATCGTTAGAGAATCACCCCGTTTTTTAGCAATGGTTTTGAAAATTACCACAAAGTAGGGGATAGTGTTTTGCTACAGAAAAAGCAATATTTGTAAAGTAACCTATATTAAGACGAATACTTTTTTTGACTTTTTTATTAACCCAAAAATTCACAGCCCATGATTAGAATTAAGTTTAAAGAGGATGAGGTAGAAGCCCTCAAATTTGAACGCTTCCACAATGCAAGTGCACGTATTCAGCAGAAAATGGAAGCTTTATTTCTCAAAAGTAAAGGCCTGCCCCACAACGAGATTTGTCGTATTTGTGAGATATCTAAGACTACCTTGATCACTTATTTGAGGGAATACCAAAAAGGAGGAATTGATAAGCTGAAATCCGAAACCAAGTATAAAGGTAGAATGAAAGAAGTAAAACCCACCCGCATGGGGTACAAATACATTTCGGAACAGGCTTATGCCTGATAAGCCATAATGCTTAAACCGAAGCAGACATCTCAGGTGTCTGCTTTTTTTGTTTCCAGCGGTTGTGCGACCATAGCCACTCCGCCGGCCGTTCCCGGATTGCCTCTTCTATCAGCCTGACGTATTGTTCGGTAATGTAATGCTCATCCTTCCGGAAAGGGGCGGCATCAATTACTTTAAAGTCTATGCTATAGTACCCACGCTTTATACGCTTCATATTGACAACAAATGCAGGTCTCTTGAGCTTAAGTGCTATCCTCGCTGGTCCTTCATAAAATCCGGTATCCTGATTCAAAAACTGAGTGTAGAATTGATATTGACTACTTTTTACTCTTTGGTCAGCCACCATTGCGGTAATACTGACCTTCTTTTGCAGCATTATACTTCGGAAGGAGGTACGTTTTTCTATCGGTGTAGCGCCAAACCTCCCTCTGATTTTTCGCATGAGCTGATCAAAAAAGTTGTTTTTAAGACGCATATAAACAGCATCTATATGAAATGGCAACTGTGCACTGCAGGATACCAGCATCCACTCCCAATTACCCTGATGAGAAGAAAGCCCGATGACTGACTGTCCTCTTTCAAAGAAAGGAGTAATGGCTTCCGGGTTAAGCAGTTTTACCCTTCGGTTGAGCGCTTCTTTTGAAATTGTTAAAGTTTTTACACTCTCTACCACTACATCCCCCAAATGACGGTAGAACTGATTTTTGATCTGATGAAGCTCCTTTTCACTCTTTTCAGGAAATGAATTTCTGAGGTTTTTTAGAATAACCTTCTTTCTGTAACCTACTACATAGCGCAGCAAAAAATATAGAAAGTCTGAAAACAGGTAAAGTACCGGAAAAGGTAGTCGTGATATGAGTTTGAGTATGATCATAAAAAGCAGGCAAAATTATAGGTAATCAACGGAAAATGCTGAACTTTGCGGCATAAATTTTTACTAGGCAAGAATTAGAAAGAGGACAAAGCATTGAAAATTTCTGCATCATTATACTCAAATAAAGTTAAGTCGCTAGAAGAACTGGTGATAGAACTGGACGCACTTAACATTGATTCCTTTCATATAGATTGTAACGACAATCCTGCAGTTTTTGAAGATATTGCACAAATCAGGAAGATTAGTAATACACCTATTGATTTGCATATCATTTCTTCAGAGCCAGAGAAATACCTGGATCAGATTGTACGCCATGAAGTAGAATACGTACAATTTCAGTATGAGGATATGAAAGGTAAAAATTTCACCCTTCCAGATAATGGAACCACACAGTATGGGTTGGCAGTAGTATCAGATACACCATTGGAGGTATTTGCGCAGTTTCAGGAACAGTATTCTTTTATTTTGCTGATGACCACTACGCCTGGCCAAAGTGGTGGGGTATTCAGAAAAGATAATTTCAACCGCATACGTAGGTTCGGAAAAATGTTTCCCGGCAAGAAAATTCATGTAGATGGTGGGGTCAATGATGAAGTTTCTTTTATCCTGAGAAGTATGGGAGTTGATTCAGCAGTTTCGGGCTCATTTTTGGTCAACCATACTTCTATGGGAGCAGCCCTGATGGGACTCAAAATGCAGGATGTGCGTTCGCATTACCAGGTAAAGGATATTGTCATTGACAAAGCAGACCTACCGGTACTGGAGATAGACTGCTGTAGCTTTAAAGATGTGTTACAATCCATAGAAGAATATGATCTGGGCTTTGCCCTTTTTGTAGATAAGAACCAAACCCTCAAGGGAATTGCCAGTAATGCTGATGTGAGAAGAGGACTGATTAAAAATATGGATGACCTGAACCAAACCAGCGTGACGGATGTGGTCAACCCTAAGCCAATAAGCATACAGGAGCAAGCTACCATTTCTGATATGCTGGCCTTGGTCACCAGTAAATCATTTCCTATTTTGTTTTTGCCGGTTGTCAATAGCAGTAATCAACTGACCGGTGCAGTAACATTTAATAACCTAATCAGAGGAGAAGTATGATTATTCATCTGAAAAAAAATATAGAAGAAATTGAAGCAGTAAAGCTGGCTGAGCAAACAAAAGCGGCTTATTATAAAAAGAATGGTCAATATATACTGATCACCTCATCATCTGACAAACAGCTTCCGCAGGCGCTGGAAGCTGTGGCAGATGAATATTTTGTAATGAGCAGTGATATCCAACTGGCCAGTAAGCAGTACAAAAAGCAGGTGCGCGAAATTCAGGTAGGTAAAAATGTACAATTGGGAGGTAATCATAATAATACCCTGCTAATCACCGGCCCTTGTTCCATTGAATCTAAAGAACAGATCACCCAAAGTGCCCATTTACTAAAAGAACTGAACATCACTACGCTACGTGCCGGATGCTTCAAGCCCAGAACTTCACCCTACTCTTTTCAGGGCCTTGGCATGGAAGGTCTTCGGATGCTGGCTGAAGTACGTGAAGAGTACGGATTGAATATCATTACCGAAGTGAGAGATGCAACGCATGTGGATGCTGTCATTGAATATGCTGATATCGTGCAAGTGGGTTCTAAGGCTATGTATGACCAGGGGATTCTGAGAACTTGTGGAAAAGCTAATAAGCCAATACTGCTGAAAAGGCATTTTGGAGCCACACTCCAGGAGTTTGTCCAGGCTGCCGAGTTTATACTTTCCGGTGGCAATGAGCAGGTGATGCTGTGCGAAAGAGGTATTCGTACTTTTGAAACCAAAACCCGTTTCTCCCTGGACCTTTGTGGTGTAGCTTATCTGAAGGAGTACACTAACCTTCCCGTAGTACTTGACCCCAGCCATGCAATGGGTATCGCTTATGGAATTCCGGATTTGACGCGTGCCTGCGTGGCTATGGGTGTGGACGGACTGCTGATAGAAACACATCCTACCCCTAAAACAGCCAAGTCTGATGCGGCACAACAGCTCAATCACGATGAGTTCCGTGCCATGTATCGTACCCTGGAGCCTATTGCCGCCGCGATAGGAAGAAAGATTGTATAGTTTTGAACCGTTATGGTGTTATGTTTTGAGCTTTGTGAAGCTATAATTTTGAGTGAAAGAATAAGTAATATTAAAGATTGTAACTTTTCTAGTAAGTGTCAGTTCACACCATAACACCATAACACCATAACACCATAACACCATAACACCATAACACCATAACACCATAACACCATAACACCATAACACTCTATGAGCCTCAACCTCAGCCACATCAAACTTATCGTATTAGATATTGACGGAACCCTCACTGACGGAGGCGTATACATCACCGATACCGGAGCGGAGTTTAAAAAATACAATACCAAAGATGGAATGGCGATTAAGCGGCTTATTAAAAAAGGCATGAATGTCGCCTTCCTGAGTGCCAGCAGTAGTTTGAGAACGGTAACAAAGCGGGCGGAGATGTTAGGTGTGAAATATTGCTATGTAGGTAACGATCCTAAAACCGAAGTGTTGGATTCATGGTTAAAAGAATTAAACATTGGGCTTGAGCAAGTCCTTTTTATGGGAGATGATATCAATGACCTGGAAATCATGAAGAAGGTGGGTATGTCTGCCTGCCCGGCAGATGCAGTGCCACATATCAGAGAAGAGGCGAAGATCGTGCTTTCCCGCAAAGGAGGGGATGCCTGCTTTCGTGAATTAGTGGACCTTTATTTTCCTCTGTTGGATTAGCAATTTATTTGTATCTTTCTGATGACGATTTTTTTGTATCGGAAAACAATAAGCATGAAATCCGTGCTTTTTTACAATAGTAAATCGTCTCTACTATTTCCGGAGGCGTGGCTTTACCGCTAACTTATCGCTAATGAGTTTTGTATATCCGCAGTTTTTGTGGGGGTTATTGGCTTTGAGCATCCCCATTATTATACATTTATTTAATTTTAGAAGAACCAAAAAAGTATATTTCAGCAATACCTTTTTTCTTAGAAATGTTAAAGAAGCTACTACCTCTAAGCTAAAGGTTAAGCATTTGCTCATTCTTCTCGCCCGCTTACTCTTTATCACTTTCCTGGTACTCACTTTTGCACAACCTTTTCTTCCCGGAAAAGAGAGTGCTGATAGTGGTAACAATGCCGAAAAGCAGGTTTATATCTATCTGGACAACTCTCTGAGCATGTCCTCAGAACTGAGCTCCAATGCCCGGGCCATAGATCAGGGAGTAAACTATATTGAAGAAATTCTCGCCCTTTACCCTCGCAACACCCAGTATAAATTTCTGACTAATGAATTTGGTAGTTTTTCACGGGTGCCCAAAAGTAGTGATGAACTGAGTGAATTGATTGCTGAAGTGGAATTGAGTGGGGTCATCAGAAGTGCGGATGAAGTGCTGAGCAAAATACAGAGCGATATCAGTAGCAGTGCTTTTGAAGAAACTCCGGCAACACAAGCGGATATCTATGTGATTTCTGATTTCCAGCGTTCTACTTTCGGTGATCCTGAGGTTTTTGCTGAGGATACTACTAATAATATCAAGTTGGTGCCGATCAGCAGCAGTTTTGAGTCTAATGTGTATGTGGATTCTATTTATCTGGCTAATCCATTTGTATTGGCCGACGAAGCTAATGAACTGGCAGTAAGCCTGAGAAACGATGGTGATGAAGATATTTCTGATCAGATCGTGCGGCTGCTCATTAATGAAGAGCAGGTAGCCAGTGCCAGCCTCAATATTCCCGCCGATGCCAGTGGTACAGTCAGGTTCACTTTGAATTTTCCTCTTCAGCAAAATAATCGTTGCCAGATTGTTTTTGATGACTATCCGGTAACTTTTGACAATGAATTTTATTTTACACTGAACTTAGGAGATAAAATCTCAGTACTGGAAATCAAATCTGAACAGTTGAGTCTTTTGGATAGCACTTCGGTCGCAAAGGTTTATGCCAATGAGAGTATTTTTGACCTTCAATCCTATGGAGTAGGTAACCTGGACTATAGCCTGATTGAAAGTTCAGACCTCGTGGTATTGAATGAAATTGGCAGTACCGGTGAAGAATCCAATCGTGCAGTTATTCCTTACTTGCGGGAGTATATCAGTCAGGGAGGGCATGTGATGTTCATCCCTCCCGCAAGTGGTGATATTTCTTTATTAGCTGAGATTACTGGCAACTCCGGAATATCAGCCGAACGTATCGTAGTTCCTGATTCGGTGGAAGTGGATAGGCCTCCTTTGGCTAATCTGGATATGGCTAATCCTTTCTACGAGGGCATGTTTGAAGGTGAAACTGAAAACTTTGTGATGCCCACTGCTGAAAAGATACTGCAACACAATCTGCAGGGAGAAGCACTGCTAAATTACCGTACAGGTGAACCTTATCTGCTGATGCTAAGCAATCGTTATATCATGTCTGAAAACGGATCTTCTGACCAGATATCTTTTTTCACTACCCCCCTGCGTGATCCGCTTACCAGTATACACCGCCATGCCATATTTGTACCAGTCATGTATCGTTTGGCTTCCAGGAGCAAATCCATGAATAATCAGCTGTATTATTATGTAGATAATCCGGTAATCGCCCTGGAGACTGCCAGCTTTACTGAAGATACTGCCAGCGAGCAAGCAAGTGGCCCTGAACGCAGGTTTCTTTACAAACTCATTAGGGATAGTGAAGAAGTAATCCCTACCCAGCGGATGATCAGCGGACGCTTGCTTATGGAAATACCTCAGGGTGTGATTCAGGCTGGTTTTTATGAGCTAGTACGGGTAGAAGAAAGTTCCGGAGGAGAAGGTAGCCCTGAACCTCTGACAACACTCTCCTTCAATATTGACAAAAGTGAGTCGCTGATAGCGCAGTACAATGTGAGCGATCTGGAAGATATGTTTGAAAACGCTTCTAATGTCAATATTTACGAAGCAGAAAATGTAGAGGCTTTTGCAGGTATGATAAGAAGTGAGCAAACCAATATAGCACTTTGGAAATATACTTTGATCATCGCTTTATTATGTCTGCTGACCGAGATATTGTTGATCAGATTTTTGTAGGTCATACCAATGTCTTTTTTCTCAAAAAGCTATCAAGTCCAATCCTACTTGTTTGGATACAAGCAGCACTTATTCTTAAGTTTGCTCTGCAATAAGATTATCCGTAAAATTGCCGAAATCCGGAAACCAAAAGCACTGATCTTTATACCATGAATGTACTGCTTCGGTCTGTAAAGCTTATCCACCCAAGTTCTTCCTTGCATCAAAAAGAAGTAAACATCCTTATTCAGGGTGGCATCATACAAAAGCTAGTTCCCGCTGGAGAAGTCAGTGTTCCTGATGATGTAAGTGTGATTAATGCCAGTGGAAAAATGGTCTCCGCCGGTTGGTTTGATATGCAGGCTAGCTTTGGTGATCCCGGAGAAGAACATAAAGAAGACTTACAAAGTGGTGCCGCTGCTGCTGCTGCCGGTGGGTTTACCGAGCTGGCATTACTCCCCAATACTTCACCCGTAATACAGAGCAAAAGCGATGTGCGCTATCTGCTTGGCCATCTGGAGCATCCGGTCAAAATTCATCCTATCGCTGCTGTAACTCGCGACGCAAAAGGGGAGGAGCTGACAGAAATGATTGATTTGCACCATGCCGGAGCCATTGCGTTTTCGGATGGGTTGAATGCTCTATGGCACACTCAGGTTATGCTCAAAGCACTTCAGTATATGCAAAAAATGGATAGCCTGTTAATCAACCGTCCTGAGGATTTGCATCTGACGAAGTATGCAGACATGCATGAAGGGCTTCAAAGTACCATTCTGGGCATGAAAGGCATGCCTGTACTGGCGGAAACTCTGGCTATTGAAAGAGATCTGAGACTCCTGGAATATGTATCAGAAATGTCAGTAGGTGCCTCACCTCGTTTACACTTCAGCAATATTTCTTCTGCAGCAGGGGTAAAGCTGATCAAAGAAGCAAAAGCGAAAGGGCTGGCAGTAAGCTGTGATGTGGCAGCACATCAGCTGTACTTTACCGACGAAGCTCTTGCAGAATTTGATACCAACCTAAGGGTGAATCCTCCTCTGAGGACAGAAGAAGATCGGCAGGCACTTATCGCTGGTGTAATTGATGGAACAATTGATACCATTGTCTCTTCTCATCAGCCCCACGATGAAGAAAGTAAAAAATGTGAATTTGAACTGGCTGCCTTCGGAATAAGTGGGCTGCAAACAGTTCTTCCAATACTTACGCATGTTTTTACCGCTGAGCAACTGCTTGATGGTTTGATAGATAAGATTATCACTGCTCCGCGTAATTTGCTGAGAAGTAAGCCTGCTTCTATTGAAGAAGGAGCAGAGGCAAATCTTACACTTTTTGAACTGGAAAGCATCTGGGCCTTAAACGATAAAAGCAATCGTTCAAAATCCAAAAATTCGCCATTCTGGAGTAAGGAGTTGAAAGGTAAAGTATGGGGTACCTTCTATCAAAACCGCTACTGGACAGATATATCATGAGGAATGGCTAAGCAATCAGTAATTCGGTCCCCTTATCTGGTCGTTCCACTCAAGTATGGATCGGTAGGAGGAGCTTTATCCATTTTACTTATTTTTATATTACCCTGGTTTGGAGAAAACCCTTTAATTCGGGGAAATCTTTTCAGCTTCTTTTTTGTCCCAATTTTTGTTTTCTTCAGCATCAAAGAATTTAAAAAATACTATAATGGAGGTTATTTGCACTTCTGGCAGGGGATGAGTATTGGATTCCTTACCTATATTGTGCTGGCGCTTTTATCGGCAATCTTTATTTGGATTTATCTGGAAACGCTGAACCCTGAAGTATTACAGGAATATATTAGCGATCGTATCCAGTTGATGACTGATTCAAAAGCAAATCTGGTAGAGAGGTTGGGCGAGGCTACCTTTGAGCAGTCTCTAAAAAGTGTACAGCTTACCACTGCTTTTGATATGGCAGTGGACGATTTTATCAGAAAAGTTGCAATAGGTTTCTTTATTACCTCCATCATCTCAGTAGTAATGCGTCAACAACCTCTAACCAAAAAAACAAATTAGTTATGAATCACGATCTAAAATACGGTTTGATCCTGGGTATCATCAGCATAGTGATTTCTGCTTCTATTGTGATTATTGACTATTCTTTACTAGCCAGTGCATGGTGGATTGGCATTGTCAACATCGTTATTACGATAGGAATACTTATTTATGCAGGTTATCAGCTCAGAGCAGAAAATGAAGGTATACTTTTATTCAAAAATGCGTTTTTATCTACCTGGCTCATTATCGTCATTGCTGGTGCATTGTCAACCATTTATAGTATTATCCAATATCATGTGTTGACCCCGGAATTGCCAGCTCAAATTCAGGAAGCGATTATCAATCAGACAGCTTCTATGATGGAACAGTTTGGTACTGATGATCAGACCATTGATGAAATGGTGGCCAAACTAGAGTCAGATAATTCTTTTAGCATAAACAATCTGCTAGAAAGCTTTTTATATACGAGTATACTGGGTGGTGCTGTGTTGGCTATGATTGTTGGCCTTATTGTGAAGAAAAAACCGACAGCAGAATTTAGATAATGGAAATCAATCAGAGGAAAGATATATCGGTAGTAGTTCCGCTTCTCAACGAAGAAGAGTCACTTCCGGAATTGTGTGCATGGATTGATAGAGTGATGCAGACTCATGAACTGCGCTACGAGATATTGTTGATTGATGATGGTAGTAAAGATCGTTCCTGGGAGGTCATAGTAGATATCGCCAAGGCCAACCCCAATGTAGAAGGCATCCGTTTTAACCGTAACTATGGTAAGTCTGCAGCCCTGAATACCGGGTTTGAACATGCTAAAGGAGAGGTAGTGATTACCATGGATGCAGACCTTCAGGATAGCCCCGACGAAATTCCGGAACTATACCGCATGATCAAAAAAGAAGGTTACGATATGGTTTCTGGCTGGAAAAAGACAAGGCATGACCCTCTGAGCAAGACCATTCCTTCTTTATTTTTTAACTATGTAACGCGTAAAATTTCGGGAATCAAGCTGCATGATTTCAACTGTGGGCTGAAGTCCTATGATGTACAGGTAGTGAAAAATATTGAGTTATATGGTGAGATGCATCGCTATATCCCTATGATTACCATGCGACATGGTTTTGACAAAATCGGAGAAAAAGTAGTAGAGCATAGAGCCAGAAAATACGGTAACTCTAAGTTCGGTCTTGAGCGCTTTATTTACGGTTTTCTGGACTTGGTCTCCATTTCATTTGTCTCCAAATTTAAGAAGAGGCCCATGCACTTCTTTGGTACCATGGGTACCCTGAGTTTTTTCTTTGGTATCGTAGTGACCATAGGCTTGATTGCTGACAAACTTTATAAGTTAAATATGCATCTTCCCGTAAGAGAGGTCACCGATCAGCCGCTGTTTTACCTCGCATTAGTAGCGGTAATTGTAGGCGTTCAGCTGTTTATGGCAGGTTTTGTTGCCGAAATGCTCACCATGAATTCAGATAAAAAGAACGACTATATTATTTCTGAAAAAGTAAGTTATCCTCGTAATAAAGTATTCTGACATGTTTTTCTCCCTCATCATTCCTGTTTTCAACCGTCCAGAAGATATGCAGGAAGTACTGGAAGGGCTAAGCCAGCAAACCTATACAAATTTTGAAGTCATCGTAGTAGAAAGCGGCTCTGAGATCAAATCAGACCAGGTGGTGGCTTCTTTCAAAGACCGGCTGGATATACATTATTATCTTAAGGGAAATGATGGGCAGGGCTTTTCCAGAAATTATGGGCTGGCGAAGGCAAAAGGAGATTATCTGATTATTCTGGATTCTGATATTATCATTCCATCCCATTACATGCAGGGTGTATATGATTTTCTGAAACACGATTATCTGGATGCTTTTGGGGGGCCGGATAGAGGGCATGCGTCTTTTACAGCGGTACAGAAAGCAGTAGATTTTGCCCTCACTTCTTATCTCACTACCGGAGGCACCCGTGGCAGAAAAAAAGGTGCTGGTACTTATTACCCGCGAAGCTTCAATATGGGCATGTCTCGCGAGGTGTATGAAAAAACCAAAGGCTATGCATTGCCCAATTGCGGAGAGGATATAGAACTCAGCATTCGCATTCAAAAGTGGGGTTTTAAGACAGGCTTAATTCCTGACGCCTACGTATATCATAAGCGAAAAAAAACACTAGGTGGGTTTTTCAAGCAGATGGAGTGGTTTGGCAAGTCACGAATTAATCTTTATCGTATCTATCCGGAAAGCCTCCAATTAATGCATTTACTCCCCCTGGGCTTCTATTTTTATGTGCTGCTGATGATTGCTATGTTTATATTCTTGCCAGTGATAGGGTGGTTGATGCTTACTACATTGATTTCCTATTTCATCGCGGTATTCGTAGAGGCTTTAATACGATACCAATCTTTCAAAGTGGCTTTGTACAGTATATGTACCTCAGCGTCCGTATTTATAGGGTACGGATATGGCTTGGTTAAGTATTTTTTTCTTCAAAAGACCCCCTATACCAATGTTCCGGATATTTCTCACCTACCCAATGCGAACATTTAGCCTAAGATGATGTTTAGCATATAGGAAATAAAATTTTTTTTAACTATGAAAAAGACAAATTTAGTTTATATTTTTAGCTTCTTTTTATTAATTTTCCTCATAAGCGCTTGTGGTAGTAGTTCCACAAACGAAACGAGTGATCAAACCGCAGATAGTAACGCTGATACGGTTCTCGTTGAAAGAGCTGATGAAGAAATGGCTGCCAGTGAGGCTGATTTGGTATTGCTAGCATTTATGAATAATCGTCTGCAATACTATATGAGTGATCTTGCAGCTAGTAAGGCAAACTCTGAAGAGGTGCGCGAACTGGCCCAGTCAATTATTAATGCTGAACAGGATGCCAGAGCAAAGCTTGAGGAACTGGCTCAGGTAACTGAGACAGATTTGCCGGAGGCGATTGGTGCTGATCAGAAAATGAAGATTGATAGCATTGACAGTTTGCCTCAGGAACAATTTGATGAAGCCTACCTCACAGAGGTAGTGGAGGAATATAGAGAGAATGTAGACCGCCTGAATGAGCTCATTGAAGAAGGTGACAATCCTATTATAGCTGGTTTGGTGGCTGAAATAAAGAATTTTCATGAGGAACAAATGCAAAGAGCAGAATCCTTATTGGAAGAATTAAGTTAATTTTGGTTTTACTCTTTTTGTGGTTTAAAGCCGGCCTTCAAGTGGAGGCTGGCTTTTTTATTTAGGGCTTAAAATCCGGGTGGCTTTGGTCCTTTTCAGATACTATAGGCTGATCTGTTGGCCACTCTACATTAAAATACGGATCATTCCAGCGAATACCTTTTTCTTTACCCGGTGCATAAAAATTTGATACCAGATAATAGGCTTCAGTGTTATCTTCCAATGTTATAAAGGAATGAGCGAAATACTCAGGCACGTACAATGCCCTGTGATTTTCTTCAGATAACTCTACTGCCACATACTGGCAATATGTAGGAGAGTCTTTGCGCAAATCAATAATCACATCCAGTAGCTTACCTTTGATACATCTTATAGTTTTGGCTTCTTCGGCTCCTTCTACCTGATAGTGAAAACCTCTAAGTGTATGTTTCTTTTCTGAACGGGAAAGGTTAGCCTGGGCTACTGTAGGATTAAGGCCATGTTCTTTATACTCATTCGCACAAAATGCCCGGGAAAAAAAACCACGCTCGTCCTCTATTTTCTTCAGGTCAATTATAAAAGCTCCCGCTAATTTAGTTTCTGTAAAAATCATGAGTTTGCTTTAAGATGATTGAATAAGGTCCAGGCGCTTGGCCAGTGTTCTCAGCCTGACAAACTGGTCGCCGTCAAAGTCTTCTGCACTGAATTGATGTTCAATGAGCTTATCGTACAACTCCTGCATTCCCTTTTGTAGATTATACTCCAACTGAAAATCAGGAAGGAGCGAGTACAGCAGATCAAAGTTTACTTTATAATTTCTGGGGTCTTCACCTACTTCTCCGGTATACACGATTTCAGCTTCAGGAAGAAGTTTTTGCACCTGGTCAGCAACATCACGTACCTGGTAGTTTTCGGTATTAGCTCCGATGTTGATGATGCGGTTATGCATTTTATCTTTAGGCGCTTCTGCCAGAGCTATAAACGCATGGGCGATGTCTTTACAGTGGATCAATGGACGCCAGGGTGAACCATCACTTTTGATTGCTATATTGCCTTTGGACACCGCGCATGCCAAAAGATTATTTACGACCAAATCAATGCGTAGCATGGGAGAGTAGCCATAAGCAGTAGCGTTGCGTAGAAACACAGGTGAAAAGTTCTCATCCGCCATGGCTCCAATACGCTTTTCTGACTCAATTTTAGATTTGGCATAAGCAGTAAGCGGATTTACCGTATCATTTTCATCCATATCCAGTTTGGCCCCTTTTCCATAGATAGAGCAACTGCTGGCAAAGAGGAAGCGCTGCACACCTGCTTTTTTGGCTAGTTCTGCTAATCGTACACTGCCTTCCAGATTGATTTGGTAGGTGAGTTCGGGGTCAATATCGCCCATAGGGTCATTGGAAAGGGCAGCCAGATGCATCACTACATCATGATCACGAAGATCGTTCTCAGTCACTTCTCTTACATCCTTGAGCAGTTCGTGATCAGGTTTCGCATATTTCTCCCAGGCGCAGCCTTCGTAGAGATTCACATCGCAGCCAGTTACTTCATGTCCTTTGGCCTTTAACAGACCCACAAGATGAGCACCTATATATCCATTATGTCCACTGACAAATATTTTCATGAGTTTGGGCTTAGCATTTTAAAAATGTTTTTAGCTTCTTCTTTGAAGCGTACCTGCAATTCGTATTCGTAACAGGCTTGTAATTTTTGTGCACTTACTTTCAGATCGTCAGGGTACGCCGTTTTATCTTCCTCATTGATTTTAATGGGAAGTGCTTTTCCAAACATTTCCTGATAGGCTTCCCGTACCTGTTCGGCTACATGTAGCATGGTGTAGGTTTTTTCGCCGGCAATGTTAAAAGTATCCTGCGGAGCAGGTCGCTCCAGTGTTTCATGTACAATTTTGCACACATCACCCATCCAGATAAAGTCACGGGTAGCCTGTCCGTTAGATTTTAGCACTATTTGTCCCTCGGTAGCTGCCATTCTTGAAAGATCATTCAGTACCAGGTACCACTTGGAAGAATCATAGTCTTTAGGGCAACCATAACTATTGGTAAGCCTGAAAATGGTGTAGGGAATATGATGGGTGCTGTAAAACTGCTTTACATAGTACTCCGCAAAGAGGTGAGTGCTTCCGTAGTCATTTTTAGGTTCGGTAGGAGTTTCTTCCGTAATCAGCCCGTTTCTTTGACCATAGACCTGAAAGGTAGAAAAGTAAATAAAGTTGGTAAGTGCCTTGTCTTTAAAATAATCCAGCAGATTTCTTGTTCCCAGCGCATTCACCATCAAAGCATCTTTGGCAAAATTATCTTTAAAATAATCATTGACACTGGCGGTATGGACCACATAATCAAAAGAGTAAGGGCTTAGCTGCTGCTGGCAGGACCTAGCATCGGAAATATCGCAGGTGATAAATGTGAAGTTCAGATCCTGAAGGATTGGGCGCTTACGACTGGCCAGTACGTATACATTCATATCGGTATACCGACAGAAGTAATCAGTAAGCCAGCTACCTAGATTTCCAAGGCCTCCGGTGATCAATAGGTTTTTACTCATCTTATTTAGTTTACCAGATTTTCCAACGTGGTTTTTCAGTTTCCCACATATTTTCCAGCATACGTTTGTCACGCAGGGTATCCATGCACTGCCAG
Organism: Catalinimonas locisalis; assembly: GCF_038039535.1. NCBI lineage: Bacteria > Pseudomonadati > Bacteroidota > Cytophagia > Cytophagales > Catalimonadaceae > Catalinimonas > Catalinimonas locisalis. The sequence continues at coordinate 143,882 of NZ_JBBPHP010000002.1, forward strand.
AATCCTTTGTGTTTGTAGGCTACTAATTGTCTGTCACGTACCAACATGTTCAAGGGTTCCCTTTCAAACATGGTTTCATCTCCTTTGATATAATCCAGTACTTTGGGTTCACAAACAAAAAAGCCCCCGTTGATCCAGCCTCCTTCTCCTTCGGGTTTTTCCTCAAAGCTACTAACCGTCATATCCTCTCCAATTCTCATGGCTCCGAACCTGCCTTCCGGCTGTACAGAAGTCATAGTGATCAGCTTGTCATGTTTTTTATGAAAATCCACTAATGCCTTAATGTCAATATTGGAAACACCGTCGCCGTAGGTAAACATAAAAGGCTCGTCCTGATTGAGATAAGGCTGAGCACGTTTCAATCTTCCGCCCGTCATGGTATCCAGTCCTGTATTGACCAGCGTTACTTTCCAGGGCTCCTCATTACTTTTGCTATGCGTTTCAATTTTATTATTCGCAATGTCAATGGTGACATCATTCTGATGCAGGAAGTAATTGGCAAAGTATTCTTTGATGACATAGCCCTTATAACCAAGTAGGATGATAAAGTCATTAAAGCCATAGGAAGAGTAGATCTTCATGATATGCCAAAGAATTGGGCGGCCACCTATTTCTACCATGGGTTTGGGTATGAGGTGTGTTTCTTCACTCAGGCGTGTTCCAAATCCTCCCGCCAGTATTAATACTTTCATCTTTAGTGTGTTGTCTTATACAAAATTCTAAAACCTGATTGCTTATCCTTAGTTTTCAAATGGCTTTTTTCTCACAGAAAAATATCGTTTCGCTGTCCATAAGCGCATGCCATTTGACTAGCTCAGGAGCTAATGTACGCACATAATTATCCTCAGTAACGGTGAAACCGGCTTTACGCAGACGATCAGCATAGTCCAGGCCATACATGCGGACATGGTCTCGCTGTCCAAAAGCTTTTTCCCGCTCTACCGGATCAGTAATGCTTGGGTCTTCTTTGGTGACTGGGAAATTATAAACGGGGGATTGTATAATAGCCCAGCCTCCTGGTTTAAGTACCCGATACAATTCACTCATGCAGCGAATATCGTCATTTACATGCTCCATCACATGATTACAGAAAACTATATCAAACGAATTGTCTTCAAAAGGTACATCATGCAGATCCATCTTCACTTTTGCCCAGGGCGACTCCAGGTCAGCAGTAATGTAATCCAGATTGGGCATTTGCTCAAAGCGATGGATAAAACAAATTTCCGGGGCTACGTGCAGCACTTTATGTTTTCCAGAAAAAAAATCAGTTTTATTTTTTAAATAGAGCCACATCAAACGATGTCGTTCCAATGTTAATGAGCTGGGACATAGCGCATTAGGCCGTGTTTCAATTCTGCCATAGGGCAAAAACTTGCGGTATTTCCTCCCATCTACCGGACATTGGACATTGTTTCCTCTATAAAAAAACGCTATAATGTTAAGAAATTTCTGCCCGAAAAGCTGCAAATACTTGCGAGGTATGTAACGTATGGCCCAGCGGATCAATTTTTTCATGGCACAAATATAAGCCTGTTTGCCTACTTATGAAGGGCTTGAATTGATTTGTAAGGATAAGTTTTAGCTAAGGAACTATTATTGTTTAGAATGTATTCTCTATACTTGTAATTCTTTATATAAGAAGAATATGCTTATGAAAACCTATAAGTTTAAAACTAACATCAATTGTGGCGGCTGTGTAGAAACTGTTTCTTCGTACCTGAACAACTCCCAGGAAGTATTACAGTGGGAGGTGGATACTGCAAGCGAAGACAAAGTTTTGACCGTCATGGGACAAGAGTCCCTGGAACCAAGAGATGTCGTCGATATTATTAATCTGGCCGGCTTCTCTGCTAAACCACTAAAGAAAGGAATATTAACTAAGATCTTCGGAAGTTGATTTTAGTAATTATGTACAGAACAAATGACGAGGACGGCTTATTAGCCGTCCTTTTTTGTTTAATGGTAAATCTCAGGCCTTGATTTAAATAAATCACTGCTTTTCTCTTCATCATCGCTTTTGCAAAGCTCTTTGAGCAGGCTTGTATCGGTATTCCACTTACTGCCATCAAAAAACTCAGCCCCTTTGTGGTCTCTCACTTTATACAATGATTTTTCGCGGTAACAAGTACCAATATATACTTGCGCTAATCCTTGCTGATGCGCCCAGTCAATGGTTTTCCACATCATCCACTTTCCTAATGAATGCGAGCGCATGTATTCGGTGTCGTAAAAAGAAAACCAGTAGTGCAGCATGTCGCCTTCCATGACGGTAAATACATAGCCATATATCTTTTCACCGGAATGGAATGAGATAATGTGGGTAAGCATTTCTCTATCCAGTACATATTGTAAGCGTTCAGCATTCATAGAGCCTCCCGAGAAGCGTTCTTCGGCATATTCGGAACAAAACTGACGAAAAGTCTCGTCCTGAAAATTGAAGTCTTCCTTCTTATGGACTTCCATGTTTATTTCAAGAGGTTCTATTTTTCGGTTTACCCGTCGGTTTTCAGAGCTGCTCTTAAAATTTTGTAAATTGATTCTTAAGCTCCTCGCCATATAAAAAGTGTCTTCCTTCAGGCTGGTATTTCCCGTATAGGGCAAAAAACCCTTATCATAAATTTGGGGAAGCTCTGTTTGTACTTCTTTTGTACAATATATTGCGTAAGAAAAAGTATAGCTGGAATAATCCGTTTTGTATTCTGAGAATAGGATTTTCATTTTAGATTTGGTCTCTTTTATAAAAAATATAATCTGACACCGGAGGCTCCATACCGCTTTCACGAATCAAAGAAGCCAATTGCCCCCGGTGATAAGTAGAGTGGTTCACAATGTGCAGCAAGATTTCTCTCACAGAATTTCTATGGGCTTTTCCTTTAGAATTACTATAGCTGATAATTGTGTCCAGATCAGATTCTTTTTCTAACAGTTGTAAGGATTGAGAATAGTTTTGCTCATCAACCTTAGTGAAGCTATTGCTTATATGTATTTCCCAAACTCCAAACACTGGCTTTTCTTCCCTGATTCTGGCTAGCCAGATATGGTGGGCATTAATGATATGACTAAAAAGTTTGATCCCTTTTTCTACATCAAACCCATCTTCAAAACTGCGAATGAACAGTTGATTAGCATAATGATTATAGGCAAATAGCTCTTTAATATACCCGTCCATAAGGTTGATGTTTATACAAACAAAGATAATAGCTAATGTCGCTGGACAAAATTTTCTGAACTCACGAATTTATTTTTCGTAACTATGAGTTATATATTTGTTATCTCACTTTTAAGTTTTCCCATCATTAACTGAGGAGTTTATTGTGAAATTTGAGCAGATTCAACAACAATTGGGCAAATACAAGCAGGAGGGGAAAAAAATATTCACTTCATCATCTTTTCAGACGCATAGCCTGGTGCTTTTGCACATTCTTAGCAGGATAGATTCCAGCATACCTATTTATTTTCTAAACACAGGGTATCATTTTCCAGAGTCTGTCGCTTTTGCAGAAGAAGTTGCAGACAGATTTGGGCTAAGCCTGATTAGACTCAATCCCGTTGTTCCCAAACACCAGCAGAGAGATGCTGAAGGCAATCTATTATTTACCTCAGATCCAGACTACTGCTGCTATCTCAACAAAACCCAGCCTATGGATGCGGTTTTGCGCGAGTATGACATTTGGATTAATGGCATACGTGCTGAGCAAAGCCGAGTTCGTAAGGCCATGAAAATAGAGCAGGCAGCCCCTCATGATGTAATCCGCTTTCACCCGATGCTGGACTGGACCATTCAGGAAATATTTGCCTACATTCGTGAGTATGACCTCCCTCGTCATCCTCTGGATGCCAAAGGCTATGCGAGTATAGGATGTGAGCCTTGTACCAAGAAGCCCGATCCTGATATGCAGGAAAGAGAAGCCCGTTGGTACGGTATGAATAAAACGGAATGTGGACTTAATACAGACCTGGTAAAATCTTAATATATATATGAATGTTTTAGTAACTGGCGGTGCCGGCTATGTGGGCACGCAATTGGTTGCGCAATTAGTAAATGATCCTGCTGTTTCTCGCATCATTGTTTACGATAACCTATCCCGAGATAATTATCACTTATTTTTAGGGCACGCACTGACCGATAAAAGTAGTAAAGAGCTTAAAATTGATTTTGTACATGGTGAATTGCTGGATACTCGTAAACTGCGGTCTGTAGTAAAAGATGCTGACATCGTGTATCATCTGGCGGCAAAGGTAGTTACCCCTTTTGCTACTACCGATGGACATGCTTATGAGCAGACAAACCACTGGGGTACGGCTGAGCTGGTTTACGCTATAGAAGAATCTCCTAAGGTGCAGAAGCTGATCTTCCTAAGTAGTACCTCAGTATATGGTTCTTCTGAGTCGCCAGTGGATGAAAATACCCGCCCTAATCCTCAGACTATCTACGGAATTTCTAAGCTTAGAGCGGAAGACCATGTGAAGCGTATGTTTACCAAAATTCCGACTTACATCATGCGCTGTGGCAATGTATATGGGTATAACAATAGCCTTCGCTTTGACGCAGTGATTAATCGCTTTATGTTTGAGGCCAATTTTAAGAGGCGTATTTCTATTCACGGTGATGGAAAGCAAAGAAGAGCATTTGTAAATGTACAAAGGGTAGGAGAAATTTTAGGTACATTACTTCATACTGATATGCCTTCTGATATCTATAATTTAGTTGATAAAAACTTCCAGATTCTGGATATCGTAGATGTGGTCAAAGCCATCTATTTTGACCTGGAGTTTATTTTTGTGAATCGCCATATGGGGCTTAGAGAACTTTCTGTAGATACAGAGCTCAAGCTTTTTAAGTACCTGCCAGAATGGGAAGAAGCTTCATTATTGGATGAAATGGAAGAGTTCAGAACGCGCTTCTCATTTTAGTTTCTCGTTTCATTCATCAAACAAAAGGATATAAAAAAGGAGAGTCAATGCTCTCCTTTCTCTTTGTATAAGAATTACTTTTTTAGCAAAACTCATTAAATACATCAATGAGATGCTCGGCAATCATTTCTGCCGGACGCCCTTCAATATGATGTCTTTCTACGAAATGAACCAGTTCTCCATTTTTGAATAGCGCGATAGAAGGAGAAGAAGGGGGGTAAGGTAATGTGAATTCGCGAGCTTTGGCTACTGCTTCTTTATCTACTCCGGCAAACACGGTAGTAAGATGATCAGGCTGTTTTTCGCTATGCTGCAAAGCATACTTTACTCCTGGGCGAGCAGCACCGGCGGCGCATCCGCACACAGAATTGATTACCATAAGAGTGGTGCCTTTATGTTCACTCAAATGCTCCTCAACCTCTTCAGGTGTTTTAAACTCCTGAAAACCTGCTACAGTCAGGTCTTCGCGCATTGGTGATACTAATTGTTCTGGATACATATCTCTATTATTTAATTTTATATATAAATTTTACATAAATCCTAACTCTAACTTAGCCGCTTCAGACATCATATCCTGAGTGAAGGGTGGATCAAAGGTGAGTTCTACTTTTACATCTCCAATTTCTTCTATAGCTTTTACTTTTTGTTCAACCTCCGCAGGTATGGTTTCAGCAGCGGGGCAAGCCGGAGAAGTAAGTGTCATCAATATGTATACGTTATTAACCGGATAGGTGCTGATCTCGTAAATCAGTCCAAGTTCGTAAATATCAACCGGTATTTCCGGATCGTATACAGTTTTGATAGCATTAATGACTTTATCTCTCAGACTTTCAGTCGTTGACTTTTCTGTATCTGTACTCATAATAATTATTACTTGGTTGCTTCAATACGGTCTTTTTGTACTAAAGCAAATAGTTTTATCTGCTTGATCATTGCTGCAAATCCATTGGAACGCTGTGTGCCAATAAAGCGGTTCATACCTATTTTATCGATAAAATAGAGGTCTGCGTTAAGAATATCTTCCGCTTTCTGATGGTCAAAAATACGTACCAGCAAACTTACCAGCCCTTTAGTGATGGCAGAGTTGCTGTCGGCTTTGAAGTGTAACCTGTCTTCTTCAGCAACAGGAACTACCCAAACTTTTGACTGGCAGCCTTTAATAATATTATCTTCTGTTTTATGCTTCTCCTCCAGTTCAGGAAGTTTCTGACCAAGCTCCATGATATAAAAATTGGTCATCTCCTGATCTCCATCCAGGAGTGAGAATTCTTCAATGATCTCGTCTTGTATTTTGTTTATCGTTTCCGCCATATTAAGCCCTTGTGCTTTTTATCTAAACCTTGTATACTACTACTTCAGGTATTTTACAAAGAAAGAAAGCTCATAAACTGTAGAGTTTTCTTATTTGCGCAACATTCGCACAATTTTAGTAATACCTTCCAGCATATTGTCAATTTCCTCTTTGGTATTATAAACAGAAAAAGAAGCCCTGGCCGTTCCCTCTATACCATACCTATCCATAAGAGGTTGAGTACAGTGATGTCCGGTTCTGATGGCTACCCCTCGGGCATCCAGCATCTGTCCCAGATCAAAATGAAAAATATCTTCTATAACAAAAGAAACCACACTCACTTTTTCAGAAGCTGTTCCAATAATTTTCAGGCCCTCAATTTTTTCTAGCTCCTGATGAGCATAAGCCAAAAGCTCTTGTTCGTAAGCATGTATTTGCGGCTTACCAATTTTTTGAACAAAGTCAATAGCTTGTTTGAAGGCTACCACATCCGCAATGTTGGGAGTACCTGCTTCAAACTTATAAGGAATATCATTGTAGGTAGTTTTTTCAAAGCTGACATTGCTGATCATTTCTCCACCACCCTGATAGGGAGGCATCTTTTCCAATAACTTTCTTTTGCCATAAAGTACACCAGTACCGGTAGGACCGTACATTTTATGGGCAGAAAGTGCATAGAAATCACAATCCAACCGCTGAACGTTAATTTCCAGATGAGCAGAAGCCTGTGCACCATCCAGAAGCACCACGGCTTCGTGAGCGTGAGCTAAATCAATGATTTCTTTAACGGGATTAATAGTTCCCAGGCTATTAGAAGCGTAGACTACACTTACGATTTTTGTTTTCTCGCTAAGCAGCTTACGATATTCTTCTATAATAATCTCACCCTGTTCATTAACTGGAATGACCTTTAGCTTAGCCCCTTTCTCTTCACACAACATTTGCCAGGGAACAATATTGGAATGGTGTTCCATGGCAGAAAGGATGATCTCATCACCTTCTTTAACAAAAGCTCTTCCGTATGAAGAAGCCACCAGATTGATGCTATCGGTAGTTCCTTTGGTGAAAATAATTTCTTCAACTTCGCGAGCACCCAAAAAATCCTGTACTGTCTGACGAGTCTCTTCAAAAGCTGCCGTTGCCCTTTCTGCTAGAGTATGAATACCTCGATGGATATTAGCATTATCGTACTTATAGTAATGGTTTAATGCATCAATTACCTGTTGAGGTTTTTGGGTGGTAGCAGCATTATCAAAGTAAACAAGTGGTTTCCCATTAACTTCCTGCTGTAGGATAGGAAACTGCTTGCGTACTTCCAGTACATCAAGTGTGTCTCTTAGTGTACTGCTATGTTGAGGCGAAATGTCGCTCATGTTATAGTTCTTTTTCCAAACGCTTGCTGATTACTTGCTCAATAGCTTCGCGGAGGATATCAATTTTAATATGCTGGATCACATCTCCGGCAAAAGCTTTTAAGAGTACCGCTCTGGCTTGTATTTTACTTAGCCCGCGCGTTTGTAGATAAAACATCTGCTCGGCATCCAACTGACCGGTTGTGGCTCCGTGAGAACACTTTACATCATCAGCCCAGATTTCCAACTGAGGTTTAGTGTCAATAGAAGCTTCGTCGGTAAGTAATATATTGGAATTGGACTGAAAAGCATTGGTTTTCTGTGCATTAGGTCGCACAAAAATTTTCCCGTTAAACACACCTTTTGACTGATCGTCCATAATACCTTTATAAAGCTCATTACTAAAGGCATTAGGCTTCTTATGATCTACAGAAGTATGATTATCCACATGGCTTTGGCCATCCAGCATGTATAGCCCGTACATATGCGACTCACAATGTTCTGCATCCAATACGGCATTTACATTATTTCTGATCATACCGCCTTTCAGAGAAACGTTAATGCCATGAAAGTGACTGTTCTGTGCCTGCAGAATCTGCGTAGTGCCGGTATGGTAGGCTGCCTCACTTTCATTTTCGTATTTGCAGTAATGCAAATTTGCAGCATCTTTCATTATAATTTCAGTGACAGGATTGTTATAGCTGGCAGAATCCCCGAATGTATGGAAAATTTCAACCAACTGTGCCTGTGCATTTTCCTCTAATACAAGAAGATTACGTGGATGAGCAACTACATTAGCAGTTGTGGCATCACTGAAAAAGTATGTGATAATGGGCTTTTCAAGGGCTTTACTTTTAGGAACATGCAAAAACAAGCCATCATCTACCATGGCAGTATTAAGCGCAATAAAAGGATCACTGTTTATGTCAGCTTCCTTCCCAAAATATTCCTTGACCAGCGCTGTTTCTTCTTCAAAAGCCTGCTGTAGAGGTAAAAGTATCAGCTCTTTTCTGTCAGAGGCAATAGTAGACAGAGCCTCTATAAAATGTCCATTTACAAATACCAGATGATTAGCCTCAACCTCTAATAGCTGTTCTTTAATCAGTTTTGCAAGCTCAGCCGAAATTTCAGGAGCAGGGGAGGGTGTGATATCTACGCTACTGAATTGCTTCTCCAGTTGGCGTGTAATAGGAGTATATTTATACTCTTCATTTTTCTTGGCGGGTAAGCCATTAGAAGCAAAGCTATCTATAGCTGCCTGACGTAAAGATGCTAGTGACTTGTCTGAAATTTGTTTTTCTGAGAGACTATACTGCTCGATGAAGGCAGCAGTCAAATCGGTCTTATTACTTTTCGTTACCTGACTCATTGCTATGCTTTAAACGTTCAAAAAAATTAAGCAACAGCCTTATCGGCGATCTCTTTGATCCAGTCGTATCCTTTGTCTTCAAGTTCCAGGGCTAGCTCTTTGGTTCCCGACTTCACAATTCTACCATTATAAAGCACATGTACGTAATCAGGAATGATGTACTCAAGAAGACGCTGGTAGTGAGTAACTACTATTGTAGCGTTATCTTTATTTTTAAGCTTATTTACTCCATTAGCCACGATACGAAGTGCATCTATATCCAATCCTGAATCAGTTTCATCTAAAATGGATAGCTTAGGCTCAAGCATCGCCATTTGGAAAATCTCATTTCTTTTCTTTTCACCCCCAGAAAAACCTTCATTCAAAGAACGACTAAGTAAGGACTGGTCTATCTCTACCAGCTTCATCTTTTCTTTCATGGCCTTAAGAAATGAAACTGCATCCAGAGGGTCTAGGCCTTTGTGTTGCCTGATCTGGTTAATCGCAGTTTTTAAGAAATTTGTCGTACTCACACCGGGAATCTCAACCGGGTATTGAAACGCGAGAAATATACCTTCACGTGCACGTTCTTCGGGGTCCATTTCCAGTAGGTCATTACCAAGGTATTCTATGCTACCTTCGGTAACTTCAAAATCTTCTCTTCCAGCCAAAACTGAGGCCAGAGTACTTTTTCCTGAACCATTAGGTCCCATGATCGCATGGACCTCACCTGCTTTTACTTCCAGATTGATACCTTTAAGGATATCTTTATCTTCTATTTTTGCTTTAAGGTTATTTATCTTCAGCATCTTCCAACTAATGTGTGTGTGTTATAAACAAAATCAGAAGGTAATATCCTTCTGATTTCATATAATAATAAGATTAAATACGTTTGATTAGCCTACGCTACCTTCCAGAGTAAGTGCCAATAATTTTTGCGCTTCTACCGCAAACTCCATAGGTAACTGATTTAGTACTTCTTTACAGTAACCGTTAACAATCAGGGCCACGGCATCTTCTTCATCAATGCCTCGCTGGTTACAGTAGAAAATCTGATCCTCACCAATTTTAGAAGTAGTAGCCTCGTGTTCTATATGTGCAGTATTATTGTCAGACTCAATATATGGGAAAGTGTGTGCACCACATTTATTACCCATTAAAAGAGAGTCACACTGAGAAAAATTACGAGCATTATCAGCTCTCTTCATTACCCTTACCAGTCCGCGATAACTATTTTGACTATGACCGGCAGATACTCCTTTTGAAACAATACGGCTCTTGGTATTTTTACCAATGTGTATCATTTTAGTACCAGTATCAGCCTGCTGATAATTATTGGTAACTGCTACAGAATAAAATTCTCCGATTGAATTATCCCCCTTAAGGATACAGCTGGGATACTTCCAGGTAACAGAAGAACCAGTTTCTACCTGTGTCCAGGAGATTTTAGAATTGTCACCTGAACAGATTCCCCGCTTGGTTACAAAATTGTAAATTCCACCCTTTCCATTCTTGTCACCAGGGTACCAGTTCTGTACGGTAGAATATTTCACTTCAGCATCTTTAGCAGCATAGATTTCTACTACTGCGGCATGCAGTTGGTTTTCGTCGCGCTGAGGAGCGGTACAACCTTCTAAGTAGCTTACATAAGAACCTTCTTCCGCTACAATAAGTGTACGTTCAAATTGCCCTGTATTGGCAGCATTGATACGGAAGTAAGTAGACAGTTCCATCGGACATCTTACTCCTTTAGGTATATAACAGAAAGAACCATCACTAAACACTGCTGAGTTGAGTGCCGCAAAGTAGTTATCATTTTGAGGAACTACAGATCCAATATATTTTTTTACCAGTTCAGGATGATTATGTACAGCTTCACTGAAAGAGCAGAAGATAATCCCCAGATCACCAAGCTTTTCTTTGAATGTGGTAGCTACCGATACGCTATCCATAACAGCATCAACAGCTACACCGGTAAGTCTTTTCTGTTCTTGTAAGGAAATGCCCAGGCGCTTAAAAGTATCAAGCAATTCCGGGTCTACTTCATCCAGACTTTTAGGCTTTACTTTCTGTTTAGGGGCTGCATAATAAATGATATCCTGATAGTCTATCTCAGGGTATTTAACATTATGCCATGTAGGCTCTTTCATGGTAAGCCAATGACGATAGGCCTTAAGTCGCCATTCTAAAAGCCACTCAGGCTCTTCTTTTTTAGCAGAAATGAATCTGATGATATCTTCATTAAGGCCTTTGGGGGCTGAATCAGATTCAATTTTGGATTCAAAGCCGTATTTATAATCTGAATTGGTAAATTCCTCAAGAATCTGGTTGTCCTTGCTCATAGTTATTTATTGGTAAACAAATATTTCTGAAGACTTGTACATATGGGTAACATGCATAAGCGCTAAACGTTCCCATACTTATTTCATAATTTGAAAGTAAAACACAAATTAGGAGCTAGTCCGCTTGTCACTTATTTGGAACGAATTTAAACAAGCAGTGTTACAGTTCAAAATTTATTATTTATTCACCAAGCTGAATGTGACGGTTAAGACTTTCTTCCAATGAGATGAGGGTCTCAGTGCGTACAATTCCGTCAATTTTTTGAATTTTGTCGTGAAGTACTTCTCTGAGATGTTTAGTGTCACGACAATGGATTTTTATGAAGATGCTATAGTTGCCGGTAGTATAATGAATTTTGACTACTTCGGGTACTTTTTTAAGCTCATCCACTACCTGATTATACAAAGAACTCTTCTCCAGGTAAATTCCCAAAAAAGCAGTAATATCGTAGCCTAACTTAGAGTAGTCCATGTTTAGCGTCGTACCTCTGACGATTCCCATTTCTTCCATTTTGCGCATTCGAACATGGACGGTTCCTCCCGATACATAGACTTTTTTAGCTATTTCGGTGTAGGGAATTTTTGCATCTTCAGATAGGAGCGCAAGAATCTTAAGGTCGATGTTATCAATTTCTAAATTTTTGCTCATTTTGATGGGGCAAATTAGGTTTGGTTTAATTTAAACAGCTTAAAATTACGACATATATAAATTTTATTCAAATTTATTAAATTTTTTTTAAGTTGAAAGATTAAATATTAATTTAGCACATGAACTGGGGGATAAACGTATCCTTCAATCTACAACTGACACTGTAGGGTGATGAAACTGGCAGACATGCCCTCCCGTCTCGAGGGTGGAGACAACGGAATAAACCCTTTTTGGGCTAACCGCTCCGTGGAGGTTCGAGTCCTTCCCCTACAGCACTTCATTTTTTGGGTTAATGTTGTTTTCAAAAAAGGCCATGAGTTTTCATGGCCTTTTTTGGTTCATAACCTTCTTTTGAAAACTCTCAAAAAGCCTGAGGTTTGCAATCCTTCCGAATTATAATAATTCCATTAGAAAATTTTAAATAATATTCATATTATTAGCACAACGATTTAATTATTTAAAATAATTAAGCTACTGACATGAATGTTAAAGAAGAGTTACCTTGGCTAAAAAACTATCCTGAAGGTGTACCTAAGGATATTAATCCTCATGAATATGAGTCATTGATAGAGCTTTTTGAAGAGTGCTTTAGCAAATACCATGATCTGATTGCCTATGAGTGTATGGGCAAGGGTATTAGTTTTAAAGAACTAGAGGAACAGTCAGCACAATTTGGGGCCTTTTTGCAGCAGGAGCTTGGTTTGCAGAAAGGAGATCGTATTGCTATTCAATTACCAAATCTTCTGCAGTATCCCATCGTGGCTTTTGGAGCACTGAGAGCAGGGCTCATAATAGTAAATACTAACCCCTTGTACACTTCCAGAGAAATGGAGCATCAGTTCAAAGATTCTGGTGCCAAGGCCATTGTGATATTGGCTAATTTCGCTTGTAATCTGGAAAAAATCATTGCAAAAACTGCTATTGAGCATGTAATTATCACAGAAATTGGAGATCGGTTGGGCGGACTGAAGAAGCCGCTGGTCAATCTTGTGGTAAAGCACGTCAAGAAAATGGTACCTTCATACCATCTCCCAAAAGCTATCAAATTGAATGACGCTCTGAAAAGGGGAGGGAATTATACTTTAACAAAACCCGAAGTTAAAGGAAGTGATACGGCGTGTCTACAGTATACTGGTGGAACTACAGGTATATCAAAAGGAGCAGTACTTTCGCATACCAATCTGGTTGCAAATATAGAGCAGATGGTGATATGGATGAAGGTCAGGCTTGAAGAAAGACAGGAAGTAATTATTACTGCTCTGCCCCTGTATCATATTTATGCTTTTACTGTAAACTGCCTGGCCATGCTAAAACTAGGCGCTAAAAATATCCTGATTACAAATCCCAGGGATATGAAAGCATTTCTCAAAGACCTCAAAAAATATCCTTTTAGTGTCATGACGGGTGTAAATACCCTGTATAATGCTTTACTCAATCAACCCGAATTTGTAAAGCTTGATTTTAGCTCCTTAAAAGTAGCGAGTGCCGGGGGTATGGCTGTACAAAAGGTTGTGGCGGAAAAATTCAAGCAGGTAACTGGAGTAGCAATTTCTGAAGGATATGGCCTCACGGAAACTTCTCCTGTATTAACTACTAATAGAATAGATGGAAAAGAAAGAATCGGAACCATTGGATTGCCAGTACCAAGCACAGGGCTTATCATTGCTGATGATAATGAACAGGAAGTACCCATCGGAGAAGCTGGTGAAATTTATGCCAAAGGGCCGCAGGTAATGGCAGGCTACTGGGAAAAGGAGGAAGAGAGCAAAAACGCTTTTAGTAAAGATGGCTGGTTTAAAACCGGAGATATAGGTATCATGGATGAGGACGGTTTTGTAAAGATCATAGACAGGAAAAAAGAAATGATTAATGTTTCTGGCTTCAATGTATACCCCAACGACATTGAAAATACTGTAGCTGCTCACCCCAAGGTGCTGGAAGTAGGCGCTATTGGAGTACCTGATGATAAGTCTACCGAAGTAGTTAAGATATGTGTGGTAAAAAAAGATCCCAGCTTGACTGCTCAGGAACTAAAAGACTATTGTAAAGAGAACATGACGCCTTACAAAGTGCCCAAGTTCATTGAATTCCGGGATGAGTTACCGAAATCAAATGTGGGTAAAATCCTGAGAAGACTATTGAAAGAAGGGGAAACGAAGGTCTAAATTATTTTCAAAAATAAAGTCTGGAGTGGAAGAAGCATGAGGTAAAACTTCATGCTTTTTTTATTCCTGCGCATTAACTTTAGCAACACTCTTTTACATGAATAAACCAACCAAAGTATGAGCGTTAACAGAATTAAACTTTGCTCTGATGGGCCTGAATTTTCTCGCTTAGTCATGGGAACCTGGAGACTTTTAGATGATCCTCCCTTGTCACCACAGGAGACACTTAGCCTGATAGAAGAGTGTGTGGATTTGGGAATTACCACTTTTGATGAAGCTGATATATATGGGAACTATGGAAGTGAAACACTATTTGGTAAGGCACTGGAACTAAACCCTTCACTCAAATATAATATTGAGATAGTGACAAAATGTGGGATCAAACTAGTCTCAGATAAGCGTCCTTCTCACCATTTTAAACATTACGATACTACCAAGCAGCATATTATTGATTCAGTAGAAAATTCTTTAAAAGTAATGGGACTAGAGCATATAGATTTACTCTTGCTCCATCGTCCTAACCCATTGATGCATCCTGATGAAATTGCTGAGGCCTTTATGTTGCTCAATGAACATGGTAAAGTTTTTCATTTCGGGGTTTCTAATTTTACTGTGCACCAGTTTGAACTCCTGCAATCCCGCTTAAGAATGCCATTGGTCACCAATCAACTTGAGGTCTCTCTATTGAAAAGAGATGCAATGCTGGATGGTAATATAGATTATCTGATGCAATATAAAAGGTCTCCTATGGCCTGGTCACCTTTTGGGGGAGGTTCTCTTTTTAGCAAGAGTAAAGAAAATGAAGCGTTACACAAAGTTATGGATGAACTAAGCCAGAAGTATGACAACGCAGGCTATGACCAACTTGCCCTTGCCTGGCTATATCATCACCCTGCTAAGCTTCTCCCTATTTTAGGCACGAGAAAAATAGAAAGAATGCGTGCAGCAGCGGTATCAGAAAATATACAGCTAACCAGAGAGGAATGGTTTAAGTTATGGTCTGCAGCAGGAGGGCAAATACCTTAGTTCTGGTCAGGTTAGAATTGAGAACGGTGCCTAAAAAAATGGTACTGCTTTTTTTTATTTAGTTGAGAATGGTAAAATAATCATAACATTTTGTTTAATAAGTACGTGTTGAATATTAAACATTTTTTATACTCTTTAGTCAACTTTATTTGATCAAATGCAGTTATTAAAGCATGGAAAATTCAACAGCAAAAAAAAGCAATAAAGCTAATACTGATAAATCCTCCAAAATAAAGGATGCATATGTAGACTACCTTCTTGAACATGGCAAACAGCCTGCTTCAGTTTATCAATTTATGAAGGGGCTTAAAATGAAAGAAGGCGTTTTTTACGATTATTATAATTCCTTTTCTGCAATAGATAAAGATGTATGGAAAGGCTATCTGGATGAGACGCTCTCAAGAATTAGGAGTGAGAGCGTCTATAATGAGTATACAGTGAGAGAAAAGCTGCTAGCATTCTACTATACCTGGATAGAGGTGCTCAAAGATAACCGTAGCTATGTCACTTATTCTGTAGGTCAGGTCAAAAGAAAAGGTTTGATGAGAACCAATACTGATTTTCTCAGTGCTTTTAAGTCGTCTTTTCTTGATTATGCCAATGAATTGTTATCTGAAGGAAAAGAGACAGAAGAGATTGTTGACCGGCCCATCGTGGGTAACCGCTACGACGAAGGCTTATGGCAGCAACTTTTGTTTGTACTAAAGTTTTGGGTCAATGATGACAGCCAGGGGTTTGAGCGTACCGATGCAGCAATTGAAAAGGCAGTTAACTTGTCATTTGATTTGATGAGCCGAAGTGCATTGGATGCAGCCTTTGACTTTGCTCGTTTTCTTTATCAGGGTCGTAAGTAAAAAAATACCAGGTCCATCTCAAATTATTCACCATAAGCATTAGAAAATAATGAAGGAGCAATCAAGAATACCTACCTCTAAAGTGCAGAGGGCAAGCAGATTTGTGCGTACCGGAGCCAAAGTAGGAGGCAATTATGTAAAATATTATGCAAAAAGAGCATTTAACCCACAGCATTCCCGAGAAGGTCTGCACTTGGACAATGCTGAGGATATATATGAAGGGCTAAGTGAACTCAAAGGTAGCGCACTGAAAGTGCTGCAAATGATGAGCATGGACAAAAATCTACTGCCTACTGCTTATGGAGACCGCTTTGCCATGGCTCAGTACAGTGCGCCACCTCTATCATTTCCATTGGTTGTCAAAACGTTTAATAAGTACTTTGGTAAATCACCAGAGCAACTTTATGACACATTCAGCAAAAACGCTAAAAATGCGGCTTCAATAGGGCAGGTACACGAAGCGACCTTGGATGGTAAGACACTAGCTGTAAAAATCCAGTATCCAGGAGTTGCCGATAGTGTAAGCTCAGATCTAAAAATTGTTAAGCCTTTTGCCATCCGCCTGTTCAATATCAACGAACGAGATTTGGATCACTATATGGAAGAAGTAGAGTCCAAACTTTTGGAGGAAACTGATTATGACCTGGAACTTAGGCGTTCTGTTGAAATATCTGAGCAGTGTGGCCATATAGAAAACCTGTACTTCCCTAACTACTATCCGGAATTATCTTGTGAAAAGATCATTACCATGGATTGGTTGGAAGGAAAGCATATGAAAGAGTTTTTGCAGGATAATCCTTCTCAGGAAGTCCGTAACAGTATCGGGCAGGCACTTTGGGACTTTTATGATTTTCAGATTCATCAGCTGCAGCAAGTACATGCTGATCCCCATCCAGGTAACTTTTTGATGAGAGAAGATGGCACGCTCGGTATTATTGATTTTGGTTGTGTCAAAGTAATTCCTGATGATTTTTATCAAAAGTACTTTAAACTGATTCGTAAAGATATGCTTATCAATGAGCAGGAACTGGATGATATCTTTTATGATTTGCAGTTTATCAATGACAGAGATAGTGAGCAGGACAAGAAGCTTTTTAAGGGAATTTTCAAAGAAATGATAGGTTTGCTGGGTAAGCCTTTTCATCACGAAGAATTTGATTTTGCCGACGATTCATATTTTCAGCAGATTTTTGCTTTGAGTGAAAAAGTGTCCAATATGAAAGAAGTAAGGGAGTCGCGAACTGCTCGTGGTCCGCGGGATGCCCTGTACATTAATCGTACTTATTTTGGTTTGTACAATTTACTCAACGCGCTGCAAGCAAAAGTGGTCACCCGAAAGCCCGAATGGTTACAGGTTCAGGAGGCTTAAATAATTGTCTGTTTATGCGTTTAAGTTCTTTGCTTTTTGTACTTGCTGGGGTATGTGTAGTAAGCACAGGCACTGGTTTGGCTCAGGAGATTGAGTATCTTGAAGTGACAGGGGATGAAAAAAAACATCTGAACATCAGTATCTCCTCTTTGCCAAATGGGCAGGAACTCGTATTTACTGATGCGGATACATACTCGCGTCATATTTTTACTCCATCCGGTCATACACAGAAATGGCAACACAATGATGAAAAAGATAAACATGATTTTGAGGCGGTAAGAGAAGGCGACCAAATCCACATACAAGGAATATTTAAAGGGGAAAAAGTCGACAAAACTGTTGAAATTGATGAAAAACGCTGGATCAACAAACTGGATCATGGTCTAAGTCAGTGGGTTACCGGAAGCGAAGAAGAACTGGTGTTTTGGACACTCAAGTTGTCTTCTGACCTTGATCCGATTGAATTCAGAGCAGAAAAAGTTGGGAAAGAAATTTTAGCGCTTTCCGGTGAGCAGTATCAGGCAATCAAAGTCAAACTCACTCTGGACGGAATGTTATTATCCAAACTATGGTCAGCACATTGCTGGTATGAGATGGAAAGTGGACTTTTCTTAAAGTTTGAGGGAACAAATGGTGGTCCGGGGACGCCTTTAACCATTATTAAACTTGATAATGTATTATCACCCCAGGCTACTCCCGCGGATAGAAAAAAAGGTGAGGGATGATGCCAAAACGTTTTTCGCTAAGAGTATAGAATCCATCCCCTTCCGAAGTGAAAGTGATGGCTTCTCCCTGCGGCTCCGGCACATAAGCTATGGTATCAGGTTTAGTTTGCAGCAAAGATGAAATTGAAGTTTGTTCACCTTCCCGTTTCCAATAGTAAATGGCTCCGTAAGTTTTTACCAGTACTTCAAGACCATCTTTACTGATGTCTGCTGCAGTAACCAAATTGGGCGGCCCTTTAGACTCAATGTTTAGCAAGCCGGTTTTTTCCAGGGTCGCGATGGCTGTTGTATCTTGCTGGACAAAGGGTAAACGGTAAATGGCAGGGTTTTCCAAATTTTTAGCAATGATATAAATGTCCTTGCTGATAGGGTCAATTAGCAATGCTTCAGCATTTTGAGTGGATTCAGGGTATTGAAAAGTAATGATATCTACGCTTTTGATTGTATCAACAGTTCCGGCATTACTATCAACTTCTGGTTCAGCCAGCCTGTAAATGTATTTTTCTTTGTATTGAGTATTGTTATCCCCGATTTCACCCAGATAGAGATAAGTCTGCCCCTTTATTGGCCCTGGCCCTAGTGCAATATCCTCCCAGTCTCTGTTTTCAATATCCTTGATATAAAAAGTCTTTAATATTTTTGCCTGAGTACTGATTAGAAATAATTCAGGATCATTGCCGCTGTCATTGTGCACCCACAATGCATCTTCAACTTTGCTGCTGGCAGCAATTCCTGAAGCTTCCTCAATCCTATCATCAGATAATTCGCCTAAATCCTCCGCCTGTCCAAAAATTTGTGAAGTAACTTCTTCGTTGTCGGTAGTATTTTCTTCATTATCCTGACAACTTGCTAAGCCAGAAAGTAAAGTAAAGAGCATGAGAAATAAAGGGAATAGCTTCATATGATCTGGTTTGATATTTTTGAGGTCTATAGAATCTTCAGAGTCCGTACACTTTCCGATCAGCGCATTGAATAGAATTTAAGTCAAATTAACGCTGACAATTTTAAAGTAAAAAGAAAATAAGGGGATAAAATTGAACTCATCTCAGACAGGCTAATTCATGTGCTAAGGGCAGTGTTTAAAACTTTGTCAAATGAAATCTATTCGAACAGAAACTTTTAGATGGAGGTGTATATTTACAATTTGTCATATAATCAAAAGTAATCTTGATGAAATGAGTAATTTGCTATCACAATTTGTTAAGCTTTTAGCTTTAAGTTTTACAAAAAATAAGAATATGAGAATGATGAGAAAAGCTTTGACGCTCATGGCGTTGTTTCTTTCTATAAGTTTAAATCTTTGTGCTCAACAGTCAATAGATTCTGTAGCACTTGAATTTGGTAATACAATTACTGCCGAAGAACTGGAAGAACATCTATACACTTTTGCCTCCGATTCATTTGGAGGAAGAGATACTGGTTCTGATGAATTAAAAATGGCAGCCGAATATTTAATTAACCACTATCAGGAAAATCAACTTGAGGGAATAGTTGATGGTGGAAAATACCAGCAAATGTTTCCCGTACTTGAGTCCAGGTGGAATACACCAACCATAGAAGTGAATGGGCAGGAGTTTAGTTTTGTCAACGATTTTTATGGTTTTCCTCGTATGAACCAGTCAATGGGTGAAGAAATAGACCGGATCACTTTTGCCGGTTATGGCATTGAGAGTGAAAAGTACAACGATTATGAAAAACTGGAAATCGAAGGCAATGCTGTTATGATTCTTTCAGGAGAGCCTATGTCTGCCGATAGTACCTACTTTGTCACCGGTACTACGGATAAATCCAGGTTTACTTCTAATTTTTCTGCGAGTATGCGTACCAAGCAGGAAATTGCAGCTGAGAAAGGAGCGAGTATTGTGATGATGATAGATGAAAACTTTGCTTCAAATGCGCGCAGATATGGCGCTTATATGCAGATGCCCTCCATGATGTTACCTGACAATGCACCTGAGATCAATACCAATTTTATTTTTGTTTCTCCTAAAATGGCTCAGGTAATACTCGGAAACAAAGATCTGGAGAAGATAAAAAACAAGATCAGTAAGAAAGGAAGGTCAAAATCATTTGATATCAAGACTGATATTCAGCTCAAACTGAAGAAAGATGATCAAAAAATCAATACCTCAAACGTACTAGCCTTTATTGAAGGAAGCGACCTGAAAGATGAGGTTATTGTCATCACTTCACATTACGATCATGTAGGGACTACTGATGGCCAGATATATAATGGTGCAGATGATGATGGTAGTGGAACCGTAGCCGTTTTGGAGATTGCAGAAGCTTTTGCTCAGGCTAAAGCAAATGGAAATGGCCCGCGTCGTAGCCTTTTATTTATGAATGTATCCGGGGAAGAAAAAGGACTATTAGGCTCGGAGTATTATACCAGCAATCCGGTAATACCACTTGAGCAAACAATAGCTAATCTAAATATTGATATGATTGGAAGGGTAGATGTGGAACATGAAAATAACCCAAACTATGTATATGTAATTGGTTCTGATCGTCTGAGTACCGAACTGCATAGGATCAACGAAGAGGCGAACGCCACCTACACCAATCTCATTTTAGATTATAAGTACAATGCTTTTGATGATCCTAACCGCTTTTATTATCGCTCTGATCATTACAATTTTGCCAAGAATAAAGTACCGATCATTTTTTACTTCAATGGAGTGCATGAAGATTACCATCAGCCTAGTGATACTCCCGACAAGATCAGGTATGATTTACTGGAACAGAGAGCAAGATTAGTATTTTATACAGCTTGGAAACTTGCCAATCAGGATAAAAGAATTGAAGTTGATGTTGCAGGAGAATAAAGTGAAAGCAATAAATCTAATCAGCATCATTTGTAGCATTTGTTTATTATTTGCTTGCGAGAATAACCCTAAACGCGAGAGGGACTCGTTTTTTGTAAAAGCTAATATTAAGCTCAATGAAGGAGAATATGGTGAAGCTATACGATACTATAACGAAGCCATAGCCATTGACTCAACTTTTGCGGATGCTTATAACAATCGGGGCATAGCGCTTTATGAAGAAGGTAAACATGGAAAAGCTGTATTGGATTACACTCAAGCGATTAATTTAAAGGGAAGTTTTGCCGATGCTTTTTATAATAGAGCTAATGCTTATTATCAGCTAGGAAAACTTAAAGAAAGTATACAGGATCTGGATAGTGTCCAAAAATACTATCCAGATTCTGCTTATGTTTTTTTTACCAAAGGCCTGACTCTGAGCGAGGCAGGTGAGTATGAAAGCGCGATTCAAGCCATGAATCAGGCAATTTTGCTAGACTCCACCAATGCAGAAGCATTTGTCAATAGAGGAACTGTATATTACTATCAGCAGCATTTAGATTTGGCTAAAAAAGATATTGAAAAAGCGCTTTTGCTAGATATCAAAGAGGCTAATGCTTACAATGTGAAGGGATTAATTTTTACTGAAGAAGAAAATTATCAAGAGGCATTAATTGCATTTAACAAGGCTCTGGAGTTAGCTCCCTATCAACCCTATTTCTTAAACAATCGTGGGTATCTATTTTTGATGATGGATAGCCTTGAGGAGGCCAGGTCTGATATTAATCAGAGCATAAAGCTGGATGCTCAAAATAGTTATGCCTATCGGAACAAAGGGTATTATTATCTGAAAGCCGGTCAGGCAGAAGAAGCTGTACGTTCCCTCAAGCAATCTTTGTCTATGAATGAACGCACTGACAAAGCTCACTATTATCTGGGCCTTGCATTGATCAAAACAGGGGAAGATGAACAAGCGTGTAATGCGCTGAATACTGCCAAGTTAGAAAATATTCCGGAAGTTGATAGCATATACCAGCAGCACTGCCTATAGCTGAATGACTCTTACCTCTACTCTTCTGTTTTTCTGCCTGGCCTTAGCTGTGATATCGTTAGAAATTGGCCTGGTACCCCCAAAAGCCTTAGTCTTAATTCTCTTTTTGTCTACCCCGCTTACTTCTACCAGGTAGCGTTTAACTTCTTCTACACGGTTTTCTGATAAGTTGAATAATGATTTTAGAGTGCCCCTATCCGTATGTCCTTCCAGACGAATCTTCATTTCCGGATGGTCCTGCATAATATCAGCCAGAGCCTGTAGAGTTGGTATGGAAGCCTCATTAATGATAAACTTACCTCGTTCAAAGTAGATTTTGTCTGAAAGATCAAATACTTCTCCTTTTTTGGGAATTTTGTACAGGTGAAAGTCATTTTGAATCACTTTATCATTCTCAGTACTCAGCTCAATTTCAAGTGGCTGATAATCATCAGAACTTACTTCAATTCTATACTTATGATATTTTTGGAGCTGAACTAAATATTCTCCGCTTTCATTTGAAAACATTCTGATTCCGGTAACACTGCCTGATGGAATCATTTTGTAGATAAGCTTTGCAGAAACCGGCTCCAAAGTAGCTGCATCTAAAATTTTGCCCTCAAGCCTTACCAATACTTCCTCATCGTTGTTTGCCATTGTAAACTGGAAGCTGCCTTGTATCAGCATGAAAACAACCACAATAGTATAATACTTTATCCGATACATATTGAGTCTTATTGAATTGACATTCAGTTTTCATTTTGATAGTAAATTTATTAAAATAGTAAAATATATTATTTATATAATTATATAATTTAGTACACACATAAAAAAAGCCCTCTTTCTTAAAGAAGGCTTATAATAATTTTTTTATAGAAATTAATTATCTCTTACCGTGAATTCAACTCTTCTGTTGATTTTACGATTAGCAGGATTTGAGTTTTGAACTAAAGGTTCACTTTCCCCATAACCTCTAGTATTGAGTCTAAGGGGAGAAATTCCTTGTCTTTCCAGGAAGCTTGCAACTGCTTCGGCTCTTTTTCTAGACAAATTCAAATTGAATTGACTTCTTCCAAGATCGCAGGTATGCCCAGTAATTAGTAGATTGGCATTGGGGTTTTCATTCATAAATTCGGCTACCCTTTGCAATTGCCGATAAGCTCTTTTGCTTAATGTAGCCTGATTGATATCAAACAATACTTCTTCAGCAGCTATCGCAGCACGATTTGTAAGCAACTCATCTTTAATATCAACATCCCGGAAATCACGAATCAGATAGAGATCTCTGAATACTATTCTGTCGCCATCATTATCAAGCGTATTTAGGTCCATTCTTTGAGGATCCACACTGGTATAACCATCTTTTCTAGCGGATATTTCATATTCACCAGGGGGCAGGGTAAGTGAGTAGTTTCCATCTTCCTGACTTTGTTCGGCAATATTATCTCCACTTCCAGAGACAGGAGTAATAATAATTTCAGCATCCACCGGCATATTGTTCTTTACATTGTATACCAAACCCTGCACCAGGTATTGGTTAGCTGGTACTGCCGGTTTTGTAAAGATCGGCATAGTAACCCGGTAAAGGTTTGCCTGATCTATTTTGCCGCGTGTGAGGTAAGCATATTCTTCATTAAGCCCGATGTTGAAGAAGGTATCGTCACGTGAAGAATTAATATCGGAGCCAAGGTTTTGGGGCTCAGACCAGTTTTGCCAGCTGTCATCAAGTCTATAGGAAACATATACATCTTCTCCTCCAAATCCGCTATATCCCCTGGAAGAAAAGAACAATGTAGAATCATCTGCAGCAATAAAGGGTGAAGATTCTATGTCAGGGGTGTTGATCTGATTTCCCAGGTTAATAGGCTCAGTCCAGCTATTGCTCCCCTGCTTGAAGCTGATGTATAGATCAAGTCCTCCGTAGGTATCGTCTCTTTCTACTGCCATCAGCAGATAACGCTGGTCATTAGAAAGAAAATAATTGGCTGACATCGCGTAGTTATAGAAATTACTAATATTTAAAGGAACAGGTTTAGCCCACCCATCGCTTTGCTGAGTGCTGGTAGAAACACCAGAAATCATTTTGTTATCTTCTAAATATGCATTGCCTAGTAAGAGCACATAATTATTGTTGTCATCTACCATTACGGCGCTGACAAAATTACTTCCTTTGTTATTTAGGGGACGACCAATATTTTTAGGTTCACTCCAACTATCTGTGCTTAGATTTCTTTCAGAGTACCAAATGTCCTCCGGATCAGTTTCTCCCCCTACATTCTCGGGAGATCTTCTGCTGAAAAATAACATGTTTCCATCAGGAGCTATAATCGGTTTTAGGCTTATAAAGTTTTCTTCACTATTAAAGTCAAGTTCTTCTGTTACCAGATCGGGATTAACATTCTCAGCCATGTTAATTTCTGCATTTACCGGAATCGGAGAGGAAGAAATAGCCACTGCATCTATAGCATTGATGCCTGGTACTTTACTGCCATCCATTACTATCTTGATAGAATATACCTCGTAGCCTGTAGGGTCAATGAAAACGTTATAAAGTCTTGCGCTGCTGTTGACAGGACCCGCTTCCAGTTCAGCTACTAATTCCTCATTGCCTTGTAAATCATAGGTATAGATTTCAGTGATTGCACCAGGGTTTCTGGATTCTGCAATGGCGATTTGCTGTATTGTTATGGGGTATTCAAAGCCAACTTTAATAAATTCTTTGCGGTCAGGCTTTTGTGGTACCCAGGCATTTGGGCTGTCTCCAAAATTACCAGGCAAAACATCAGGTGCACCAAGTATTCTTTCTGCAGGATATTTATTATAACGCAGGCCTTCTTTGAAGAGTAAACCTTGTGTATAAGAAGATGATACGTCAATAACTTTGTTTGCCCACAATGTCTCTACTTCTTGCGCTAGCAGACAAGATGCAAATACACTATGGATACTGATCAATATAACGATTGAGTAAAATTTCTTCATGGTAAAGAGTATCTATTGAAATGAAAAACAAACATATTCATATACCTGCTTACTGAATATTCTCATTTTTCATATTGATACAAAATTTTATGACTAAGGTTATTAGAATAATGATGTATTGGCAAAACTTAATTTTTTACTTAAAAAATTATATTTTTATATTTTTCTCAAAATTTTCTCTTAATTTAAATAATTAATTTAATATCGGATATAATTTGATTTATAATTTTCAATATTTCTATCTCAGCGAGATGAAAAAAGATTTTTAGTGAATGAGTTTGAACAAAAAATCAAAAAATAGTTGTTTGCTTTGTGTTTATATAATACTTCGCTTTCATAATGAAAAAGTTCTTTTTGTTCATAATGTTTATTCTTCCCTTGCTGGGATATTCGCAGCAAGCAAAGGATAAGTATGAGCAAGTTAAAAATCTTTATCAGGATCAAAAGTACGAGGAAGCATTATCCCAGGGTATTCAGATTTTAGCAAGTGCTAAGCAGGAAGAAGGTATTAAGAGTACCGCGCATGTCCAAATCCTTCGCTTGATGGTACTTATTTGTTATTCTGCAGGCCGGTATGAACAAGGAAAAGAATATGCACAACATGAAGTGTCTTTAAGGAAATCATTGCAAGAGCAGCCATTACAGCCTTATGCTGAGGCGCTTTATAACCTGGCTATATTAAAACTCAAGAGTAACGAACCGAAAATCGCAATTCAACTTTTTGAGCAAGCAGAAAAATTGTATCAAGAGTTTCCCATTGCACAACAAGCACAGAGCCAATTACATTTATATCTAGCTGACGCATATATAAAAGCTAATCAATACTCCCAGGCGGATAGTTTACTGAAAAGTCTTAAGAACAATATTCATAAGGATACTGAGGAAGGATTACAATTTTACCTTTCTTTTAAAAAGAGTAAACAAGCAGAGGAGGTTGCCTCTCTGGAAGATTTGCATAAAGCCATAGATTGCTTTAATAAGGAAACAAGTGAAAGTGCACTGAAATTTAAAGGGGAAGCCTTATATGCATTAGCCTCTGAGCACCTGCTGAGTGAAGATTTTGATAAAGCATTTAAATGCTACTCCAAGTTAAATGAGCTATATGAAAGTGATCAACTGGAAGACAGCTTGCGCTGGGCCTCAGTACTTAATAACCTAGGAAGACTGTCTATAAAAGTTCGTCCAGAAGAAGCCAGAGAATGGCTAAAAAAAGCCTATACGATCAATACCCAACTATCAAACCCGGAGGATGTCAGGCTTTGGGCCAGTGTTGATAATTATGCGATGGCTCTGTATGATCAGGGTAAAACGGAAGAGGCAATTGGACTTTATGACAAACATCAGGCGCTAATCATTGATACCTCTGCGGTAGTCAATCTTGCTTATGTTTCTTCTCTAAATAATAAAGCACTAATCTTCAAAGAAAAGGGGCAGTCTGCTGAGGCTTTAAATTGTCTTTATCGGGCAGAAAAAGTACTCAAAAATTTAGCATTAAAAAGTAAAAGCGAACAGCTTAGGGTAGTTACGCTTTATTATAACCTTGCCCGTACATACCAGGAGCTTACCCAATATGATAGTGCGATCTATTACTATAAGCGATCAACTGAGATTAGTAAACTTGCCAACGCCAGCCTGAGCTCAGAGTACCTGGCTGCAATTACAGGTATGGCAGCATTATATCAAGACATAGGTCTATTCACCGAGTCTGAAATTTTTTATCAGGAAGCCTTACGCATCCAAAATTCAATTGGTGGAAAAGAAAATAATGTATATGCGAGTATTCTGAGCAATTATGCTCTTTTGCACCAGGAAAAAGGGGACTTTGAAAAGGCAAGAAAGACATTTGATGAGGCCTTAAGTCTCAAGAGGCAATTATTAGGTTTGGATCACCCAGAATACATAGCTGTTTTATCTAATCTTGGCTTGCTTTCCTTAGAGCAGGCTGGTTATGAGCAGGCAAGGAGAATGCTGGAGACTGTCCTTATTAAAAATGAGAATTTATACGGTAAGATGCATCCCCAGGTAGCCCAAAGCTTAACCAATCTGGCCAGATTGGAAATAACCCTGGGCAGTTATCCTGAAGCTGAGCCTTTGTTAAAACAGGCATTAGAGATTCAAGAAAATATCTATTCTGAAAATCATCCTGCTTATGCAATTACGGCGATTGAGATGGCTAATTTTTATATGCAACTGGGTAATTATGATGCCGCAGAGCCTTTACTCATACACAGTAGAAACATTTTGCAAAAAAGCTATGGTAAGTATCATCCTGATTACGCTACTGCTACACAAAACCTAGCTACGCTCTATGAAATAAAAGGAAACAATGAGCTGGCAGAAAGTTACCTTCTGGAAACATTGGAGATAGATGAGCAAACCTTGGGTAAACAACATCCTTCTTATGCGATAGCATTAAATAGTCTGGCATCGTTTTATCAGAATAACGGTAATCCAGCTAAGGCAGAACCACTACTGGCTGAAGCACAACTTATCTGTCAGAATAGCTTAGGCAGAGAGCATCCTTTATATTCTACAATTTTACTCAATCTTGCCCTTCTGTATCAGGAATTAGAGGAGTATGAGAGGGCAGCTCCCTTGCTGGATGAGGTGGTTGTATTGAGAGAAAAACTTTTAGGGAAAAAGCATCCTGACTATGCCTATGCACTATATGGCAAAGCAGTAAATAGCTATCGGCTTAAGCAATATGCTGAAGTAGAGATTCTTTTTGAGGAAGTAATAGATTTATATTCCTTACAGCTTAAGGAATATTTTCCTGCCCTAAGTGAAAAGGAGAAAAGTGCTTTTTATCAGCGTATTGAGCCTGTCCTGAATTCGTACCGGGATTTTGCCATGAATATGAATCTCAAAGAAGGACTTGTATCACAAGCCAGCCAGCAAAACCTTTTATCCAAACTTTACAATTTACAACTGATCACCAAAGCCATGCTGTTGGACGCTTCCAGCCGTATCCGTAGAAGTATCTTTCAAAGTGGTGACGAGAAGCTAATTGAGCTCTATGAAGAGTGGCTCCTTAAAAAAGAACAACTGGCTAAATACTATACTTTATCCTCTCAGGAACTGATCAACAAAAAGTTGAATATCAATGCAGTTGAGGAAGACGCCAATGATTTGGAAAAAAAGCTTTCTGCAAGTTCACAAATATTTGCCCGAAGCCTGGAAAGTCGTACGCTAAGTTGGAAAGACGTACAAAATCAGCTTAAGCAAAATGAGGCAGCAATTGAAATACTTCGTATCAGTAAAAATCAGGAGCAACCCATCGTATATATTGCTTTGATCATAGAGCCTGGAGAAAAATCTCCTAAGCTGGCAGTTTTACCCGATGGCCTGGCAATGGAGTCAAAAAATTTCAATTACTATAAGAATGCAATTGAATACAATATTGAAGATGAGCTGTCTTATGAGCTTTACTGGCAGCCTATAAGTGAGGCCTTATCTTCAACTATTGAAACCGTTTATTTTGCACCAGACGGAGTCTACAATAAAATCAGCCTGAACAGTCTTTATAATGAACAAAAGAAGACCTTTTTGTTAGATGAAGTTAATCTTCGCATGCTTAGTAGCACGCGTGAGCTTACAGAAGATTCATCGGAAGGTACTGAAGATGCTTTTACAGAAGCAGTAATATTAGGCTATCCTGATTATCAGTTAGATGAGATGAGTCAGACCCAGGCATCTGTTCAGCATAAAAATGAAATCATGCTGGAAGATAGTAGTAC
The DNA here is from genome assembly GCF_038039535.1 of Catalinimonas locisalis. Classification (NCBI taxonomy): domain Bacteria; kingdom Pseudomonadati; phylum Bacteroidota; class Cytophagia; order Cytophagales; family Catalimonadaceae; genus Catalinimonas; species Catalinimonas locisalis. Next base: position 172,470 of record NZ_JBBPHP010000002.1, read on the forward strand.
AGAACTGCAATGGAATAACGATAATCAACAAAATGTATATAATCTCCGCCCCTTACCGGGTACCCGGCTGGAAGTGAATACCATAGAGAAAATGATGCTGGCAAAAAACTGGAGGGTAAAAAAGCTTACCGAAAGCCAGGCCAGAGAAGAAACTGTCAAACAGGTGTTGATGCCTGATGTTTTGCACATTGCTACGCATGGCTATTTCTTCAGTGACTTACCGCTGGAAGTTGATCAACGGGCATTTGGTATTCATTTACAAAATGTATCAGCCAATCCTTTGTTGCGTTCCGGATTACTTTTGGCAGGAGCTGCAAGCGCGCTGCGCAATGCGGATAGCCTGAATCTGGAAATGGAAGATGGCGTACTTACGGCTTACGAAGCCATGAACCTTAACCTAAGTGGTACCGACTTAGTAGTGCTAAGTGCGTGTGAAACTGCTTTGGGTGAGGTCAAAAATGGAGAAGGGGTATACGGATTACAGCGCGCTTTTCTGGTAGCAGGAGCCAAAAGTGTACTTATGAGTCTATGGAAGGTAAATGACGAATCAACTACAGAACTCATCTCGCTTTTCTATGAAAACTGGTTGTCAGGACAAAGTAAATCACGGGCACTGCTGAATGCCCAGCGGACGATGAGAGAAAAGTATGAAGAACCTTACCACTGGGCTGCTTTTGTGCTCATTGGCCGCTAAGAATGAGTAAATTCCCTGACTGCATCTCTGATTCGCGTAAAAGTTTCCACCAGGATTTCCTCATTATTCTCCAGCAAGGTTACCCTAAAGCCCAGTAATTCGGAGCAGAAGGATGATATAGGTACTACACAAACGCCTTTAGCAGCCAGAAGAGAATATACAAAGCGCTTATCCAATGGCATATCAGGTTCTGCATCCAGCCAACTCTCAAGCAGCGAAGCTACTGTAGGATCATCAATTTTCAGGCTTTGATGAGGCGAGAGTACCCCTTCTTTAAAGATCATTGTATTGTAAAACGCTCCATACGTTGGATTAAAGGTAAGCTCAGGGATATCCTGAAGCATTTCGGTGATGATGGCACTTCTTCTGCCGATTGCATCATTGAATTCTCTGCGGTAATCCTGATACTGTGGGTGTCCCATGATGCGGGGAATGGCCATCTGCGGCAGTTTGGTAGAGCAGACTTCTATCATTTTGGCATTCTCCAGTGTAGAACAATATTTACTGAATTCCTTAGAGTTATCACGGTTATAAAATTCCATCCAGCCACATCGTGAACCGGGCCAGGGCAATTCTTTGGAGATTCCTTTCATAGAAATACCCGGCAGGTCCTCAATCACATCGGCCAGGGCAATGGATTTAGCCCCATTGTAAGTAATGTTCAGGTAAATCTCATCGGCTACCAGAAAGAGATCAAACTCACGGGCAATCTCTACCATTTGCTGTAATATTTCCAACGGATATACCACACCCGTAGGGTTATCGGGGTTAATGACCAGTATGCCCACAATATTAGGATTGTACTTCACCTTCATGTACAGATCATCCATGTCAGGATACCAGTTATTGTTGGGATCCAATTGATAGGTAATGGGGTGGTGGTTTGCATGAGAGGCTTCGGCAGATGAATGCGTAGAGTAGGAGGGGGAAGGACCAATTACTCTGGAAGTTGGCACCAGATACTGATAAAGTTTGGAGATACCATCACCCAAGCCGTTGAAGAAAAGTATGTCATCAGCGGTGATCTGCGCGCCATTTCTCTGGTTGTTCAGTCGGGCCAGGAACTCACGCGTCTCCAGTACGCCTTTCGAATCGCAGTAACCATAGGTAGTATTTTCCTTTAACAGGCCAGCGATTATTTCCTTGATCCACTCCGGTATCTGATAGTTTTTTTGGATGGGGTCACCGATGTTTTCCCAGAATATGGGCCTGCCTAACTTTTGTAACTGCTGTGCTTTTCTAACAATCCCGCGTATTTCGTAGCTCAGTTCCTTAGCGCCTTCGCTCAATAACCTTTGTCTCATGATCTGCTTCTAATCCCTTACTTTTTGTGATTTGATGAATTGCCTATAAAATTGAGAAAATTTTCTGTACTTTCTCAAATAGTGTGCTGAGATGTAGAAAAGGAATTTAATATTTCTTCTGCCTGATTCCATTTGCGTCAACAACAGTCAAAGCATGCTCGAGACTTATTTTTCTGTTCCCTACTAAGTCCTCTACTATTTTTGCAGTCTCAAGAGGTGTAGAAGGTTGCATTCGGATGTAAATTACTCCGGCTTTTGGTCTAAACCCATGCTTAAAAATCAGCTCTCCATAATCACTATCATGTGTGATGATCGTTCTGTTTTCTTTAATGGCAATATTCATAACTTCTGCATCAAAAATACTAGGATTGTCCAGTCCAATGGATTGAACATCAAACCCTAATTCTCTGAGGAAAAAGATACTTGCTAGTGGTATATTTTCGTTTGCCAGAAACTTCAAAGGAGATGATTATAAGGCTTTAGTATACAACAGACCATCTTTTAGACAATCCTGAACATAAGCAAATACTGCTTGTAATGATTCTTTTGTCAATCTGGGGTAATTTTCCAGAATTTGGCTTTCATCCCAACCTTGTGCAAGCAAACCGATGATATGTTCTACTGAAATACGTGTGCCCTTAATGGTTGGTTTACCTAACAAAACCTGCTGATCAGATACGATATGATTTTTCCATTCCATAACCATAATATACGAATAAACCCTTTATTTGATTCTCAATTTTAGGTCTGCTTTTATAGCTTAATTATCTTTTTAAGATCAGCAATTTAACAAACTTGAGACTCTCATCACAATCCTCCTCACCCTCAGTGTCACTCGCCAGACACTGATGTTTATGAAAACTCAGCGTTCCTTGCAGGTAAGGCTGAGGGAGGTGAGGGCAGACGTTATATGTTTTCATCTACCCAAGATAAAGAATCAGGAGATTCACAAAGAGATTTGTATGAAAAGAGCATATTTCGTAGTGATTTCTTAAGTCAGCGTATGGAGGTGAAGTGTAAATATTTACATTGAGCTGGCTTAAGTGTATGGAAGCTTTAGAATTTACCCTCAGTGTCACTCGTCAGAGGACACTGATGATTATGAACTCAAAGTTCCTTGCAGGTAACTCTGAGGGAGGTAAATATCATTGATCAGCCTATTCGTGTTTGTCATTACCTCCCTAACGCACCGTTTTTGTGTTTAGTCGGCTGTTTTAAGAGGCTAGCGCAGTGATTCAGTGAGTGGGTAAAGCTGCCGAACGTATAATACAGTGCTTTAGCGATTGGGTAAGTTTATCAAACCATCAAAGCATTGCTTTAGGGCTTCGGAAAGTTTGCCGAAACGCTGATGCAGTGCTTTAGCGATTGGAAACATTTGCCGAAGTACAAAAGCACTGCTTTTGTGATTCGCTTTATATTTCATTACCTGCCAATACATGTATTGAGGATAAGTACTTCCCTGCCTTGAATGCCTTCTGCATCCTCATACATATTGTTTTTGGGATTAAACCCAAAATTTTATGCTCCATAAATCGCTTCCTTTATTACAATTCACAGTAATTTTATAATTATAATAATATAAAATATGATTATTCATGTAAATTGTGACTTGTTAATATCATAAACAAAAAATAGGAGCAGTATGAAAAAGTTAAACCTGTTCATGAAAGATGCTTATGTGGTGCTGCACAATGTGCTTAGTACTCCTTCATTGTTAAGCAGTATGGCTAAATTTGGCTATAATGAAAAGCGGGTGAAGGAGAGTATGGAACGTTTACAACTCATCAAACAGATCGCGTTGTTGCGTAATGAGGCTATCAGCCTGTCTAAAAGTACCACGCGTAATTTGCAGATTGCCAAAGAGACTCTGATCAGCCTTTTTCAAATCCATATAGAGACAGCACGTTTGGGTTTTAAGCGGGAAGCAGAATATGAGGATCATCTGAACATCTGTAACCGGCGAAAGAGTGGCACCATAGACTGGCTGGAGCAGGCCGAGACATTTTATGCTTCCGTACCCACCCCCATGATGGAGAAATACAATGTAACTGCTGAGGAACTGGCGCAAGCCCGTCAACTGGTGAGCCAGGTGATGGATTTGCTGGCAGCACAGTCAAAAGCCAAAAGCAGGGTACAGGAACTTACCAAGCAGCGCAATCAGCAAACAGAAATACTGGACAAATGGATGCGCGACTTTATGAAAGTAGCCAGCGTAGCCCTGGGCGAATCTCCTCAGCAACTGGAAGCTTTAAATAAGGTAGTGCCTTGATGAGTTGGAGATTGTAAATTGCAAATTCAAAATTTCTAATTGAAGATATCCTCACTAACTTCTCTCCTGGATGATAAACCCGTTTCTCTACTATCATCCAGGAGGGAACCTGTTAAGTCTTAAGTAGATGTTTAATCAATGGATCAAAGCTTGGGTGTAAATTTACTACCCTGACACTAAATATTTCATCGCACTATAGTTTTCCGCTCTTGACAACAAAGTTCCCTTCGCGGTATGCGGGGCATCCCATGCGGGGCATCCCATGCGGGGCATCCCATGCGGGGCATCCCATGCAATGTTGGATGACCATAAGGTTTGTCTTAAACCTTGTGAGAGAAAGTCTTTCCGGCGTATTCCATTGCTAAACCCTTGCTGACCTTCTTTCTTTTTTGCTTTCATACTGCTAGATTACCGGAAATTGTAAACAGAGTTTTTTTATACCTATGAGTATTAATGTATCCTTATTAAAAGACATATGTGAGATAGCCGGAGCACCCGGATTTGAGTCGCGCATACGCAATCTGGTCATCAAAGAGGTAGAGCCGCTGGTAGATAGCCTGGAAGTGGACAATATGGGCAGTGTAGTGGCGGTCAAGAAAGCCAAAAACAATCCCGACGGCAAAAAGGTGATGATCGCCGCTCATATGGATGAGATCGGCTTCATCGTTACCCATATTGATGATAAAGGCTTCCTGCGCTTTCATACTTTGGGCGGATTTGACCCCAAAACGCTTACCGCGCAGCGGGTAGTGGTGCATGGCAAGAAAGACCTTATCGGCGTCATGGGCAGCAAGCCTATACATGTGATGAGTGCCGAAGAGCGAAACAAAAACCCCAAGCTTAGCGACTATTTTATTGACCTGGGCATGAATGCCGATGAGGTAAAAGAGATTGTAAAGGTGGGTGACCCCATTACCCGTGAAAGAGAACTAGTAGAGATGGGAGAGTGCGTCAACTGCAAGTCTATTGACAATCGGGTCTCGGTTTTTATCCTCATAGAAACGCTGCGCCATCTACAGGAGGTGCCCTATGATGTGTACGGGGTGTTTACCGTGCAGGAAGAAGTAGGTTTGAGAGGAGCGAATGTGGCCGCGCATAATATTAATCCTGATTTCGGCATCGGGCTGGATACTACCATTGCCTTTGATTTGCCCGGAGCGCAGCCGCACGAAAAAATCACGCATCTTGGAGAGGGAGCGGCCATCAAAGTGATGGATGCCTCAGCTATTGCCGATTACCGTATGGTGGAATTCCTGAAAGAGACTGCCGATAAGCATAATATCAAGTGGCAGCCCGAAATTCTGACTGCCGGTGGTACGGACACTGCCGGAATACAGCGGATGGGCAAGCGAGGAGCCATCGCGGGCGCGATTTCTATCCCCACGCGTCATCTGCATCAGGTGATTGAGATGGCTAACAAAAAGGATATAGATGCCTGCATCCAACTGCTGAAAGCCTCCCTGGAAAGCATAGATAAATTTGACTGGAAGCATAGGTAATGGATAGTGTTATGGTGCTGGGTGTTATGGTTATCAGAATTAGGGATAATCCCAATACCAACAACTATAACACTATAGCACCCTAACACTCTCTCCCTAAAAAACAAACACCAGCTTAAACATCTGACTGGCCTGTGGGTCAAGGTGGATGCCATTGGTATTGGATTCTTGATTATTTTGTTTGGCGGTTTCGTGCAGGCGGGGAATAAAATAGCCGAGTGCAGCGCCTATCACATATCCGGTGAGCACATCGGTAATATAATGCTTGCCCGCAGCATATCTGAAGTAACCGGTAGCTGCCGGCCAGGCAATAGCACCCGCCCAGATCAGCTTACGTGTAGTTGGGTTGTCAATATACTGTGAAAGTACCTGCGCGGAGAAAAAAGAAATCGCAGCCGTGTATGACGTATGCCCTGAGAAAAAGGAGAGGTTATTATCTTCCTCAATCCTCTCATCAAAAGGAACATTATCATTATGTGTATATGGCCTCGGACGGCTAACCAACACTTTGCTAAGTCCAGTAAATGTTTCGTTGAGCAATATCGTTTCCAGCAACATCACACTGATGGTTCCAAACTCCTGCCGGGCTTCCGGGATCAGTAGAGAAGTGAGGGGAAAGAGGTAGGAAATATTCAAAAAGACGTTGCTGGCAACCCGAGCCTGGTGACTATAATTGTCGGTAGCCTCCAGGTCAATGCCCAGCAATCGGTCATGGTTTAGCGCTATGATTTGCGTTGAATCAAGAGGCATCTGCTTAGCTCTGAGCACCAGACTTGTTACAGTGCCGATCGTGCCAGCTGTCAGCAGAGGCACGTCTTTATTTGCAGATAATTGATAAGCTTTTTCCTGTCCCGGAAGAGGGTGTTGAGGTAAGATAAATCCAATAAAAAGGGCGAGGCTTAATAATAATGTATTCTGCTTAAAAAATTTCATAAAATGCGAATGATAACTTGTAGATTTGATAAAAAATGATATAATAATAAGCCTTACATTTACCTAACTGTTTTACCTAAACTATTAAATAATTCATGCTTAAGAGATTTATGGTGCTGATTGTATTGTGTATTGTATTGTTCGTATTGTCAAACACTGTTGCCCACGCAAGTTCCCCTGATACTTTTGTTTCTCCCCCTGTTCTTCATGCTGCTCATGTACCTATACTCTCGGATGCTCTTTTACACTGAATGAGATTGACTTTAATTAGCGATTAAGTGTTTACCCCCAGCCCGAAAACATATTTTTTCCCAGGCTTCATATATTATTTTCAATAATTGGCAGAAAATCACGTTAGTAATAATAGATAAGTCCATTATTTTTCATATGTTAGATAACTAAAAGATTAGTTATGCTGATTTTCAGTCAGCTTTACTAATTATTGTTTGCGTTTTTTTACTCAAACCAGAACTACCATAGCCTCAGCTCCATGAAACCAATTATTGAAACCCACTCTATTGCTAAATTGTATCGCATGGGCGATGAAGAGATTCACGCCCTGGAATCCATTTCCATCAAAGTAAACCGGGGAGAATATGTAGCCTTTATGGGGCCATCCGGTTCCGGTAAATCCACCCTCATGAACATTATCGGTTGTCTGGACACACCAACTTCGGGTGATTATTATCTTAATGAGCAAAATGTCAGCCACATGAGTGAGAATGAACTGGCGACAGTTCGCAACAAAGAAATTGGCTTCGTGTTTCAGACCTTCAACCTTTTACCTCGCTCTTCTTCACTGGATAATGTAGCCCTTCCCCTTATCTATGCCGGTATCAATAAGTCAGAAAGGCAAGATAGAGCCATGCAGGCGCTGGAAAGTGTAGGATTGGGAAGCAGAGCATACCATAAACCCAACGAGCTTTCCGGAGGGCAAAGACAGCGTGTAGCTATTGCCCGTGCCTTGGTGAACAATCCCAGTATCATTCTGGCAGATGAACCTACCGGTAACCTGGATACCAAAACTTCATACGATGTGATGGACCTGTTTCAGGACCTTCATGATCAGGGAAATACCATTATTATGGTTACCCACGAAGATGATATCGCACATTACTCACACAGAATCGTCAGGCTTAAAGATGGATTGATAGAAAAGGACGATGTCAATACCGAAATCAGAAGGAGTAGTAGCATGGAACAACCTATGTAATAACATATATTATAATTTCGTCAGTACCCTCAATACAAAACCTACCATGAATAAAAAACTCATCATTCCTATTGTTGTCTTGGTGCTTGCCATAGGAGCTTACTTCTATTTTAGCGACCAGGGAGATGAAACTGAACAAGACATACTCACTTCTGTACAACGCACAGATTTGCAACTTGATGTGACAGTTACCGGAGAGCTACAGGCCAAAAACTCTGTCAATATCATGGGACCCACCGGACTCAGAAACGCCAGAATCTATCAGGTAAAGATTGATAATATCGTACCCGAAGGTACCGTGGTGGAGAAAGGCGGTTATGTAGCCCGACTGGATAATTCTGAGCTGAGTAATAAAATCAGAGAGGAAGAACTGGAATATCAGGAAAGCCTCAATGTATATGAACAAACCCAGATTGATACGGCCATCAACCTGCGTGAGCAGCGCGATAAACTGATCAATTTGCAATACGATAAAGAGCAGAAAAAGCTAACGCTTGAGCAGTCACAATACGAGCCACCAGCTACCATCAAGCAGGCAGAGCTTGAACTGGAGAAGGCAGACCGGGCGCTGGAGCAGGCAAGAGAAGAATATGATTTACTCCTGAGAAAAAGCCGTTCGGAGATGTCGCAGGCAAGTGCTAAGCTTCAGGACGATAAAATGGACCTTGATCAGCTTCAGGATTTGTTGAAAGATTTTGTCATCAAAGCCCCTGAGAATGGTATGGTAATTTATGAAAGAGAGTGGGACGGACGAAAAAAGGGAGAAGGTTCACAGATTAGCGCCTGGGAGCCAGTGGTCGCTACTTTGCCAGATCTTTCTTCTATGGTTTCCAAAACATATGTCAATGAAGTAGATATCAGCCGTATTCAGGCCGGACAGCAGGTAGAAATCGGCTTGGATGCTTTTCCCGATAAAAGACTAAGCGGGGTAGTGACAGAAGTTGCTAATGTGGGTGAGCAACGCCCCAATTCGGATGCTAAGGTTTTTGAAATCTCTGTATTGATTAACGAAAGCGATACTACCCTTCGTCCTGCCATGACCACCGGGAATACCATCATCACCGACTATATAGAAAATGTGCTGGTAGTACCGCTGGAAGCTATTTACAGTCAGGGTGACAGCCTTACCTATGTTTTTAAGAAAAAAGGACTCTCTACTGTAAAACAACAGATAGCGCTTGGTGCAAAAGGTAATGATATGGTAGTGATTGAAGATGGCCTGGTAGAGGATGATGTTATCTATTTGTCTACCCCTAGTAATCCTGATGAAAAACAGATTGCTTATCTGGAAGAAGAGCCTCAACCCTTAACAGAAAAAGGGAATGACTGAGAAGATCGTAGGTAACTTCAGTATCGCATTGGAAGCAATACTGGCAAATAAACTTCGCTCATTGCTCACTGCCCTGGGGATTATTTTTGGTGTAGCAGCAGTAATAGCGATGCTTGGTATAGGCGCAGGAGCACAGGAAGAGATCCTGGAACAGATCAAACTGGTAGGGGTAAACAATATCATTGTAAAGCCCATGGTAGAACAAACCGAAGAAGACCTGACTGCGCAGGAATCTCCAACTCAGCAAAAACCCAAGTTTTCACCAGGGCTCAATATGAAAGATGTGGAAAGCATTGAGAGTATTATCCCTGGTATCAACACGGTAAGTCCGGAGATCATCATGGACAAATACCTGATCAAGAACGGTATACGAAGGTCGGCTAAGCTGGTAGGAGTAGAGAGTAGTTATTTCAATCTTGCCAATTTTACAATGGGGTATGGTGAAATGTTTAGCAAAGAACAAATGGAAGAAGGTGACCCGGTTTGTATTATTGGTAAAGCGATAGAAGATAAGTTCTTTAGTGAAGAAGATCCTCTTGGTAAGATGATCAAAGTTGGTAATCAATGGCTTAAGATAGTGGGTGTATTGGAAAGAAGGTTCATCACTGCTGAGAATATCAACCGTCTTGGAATCAGGGATTACAATATGGATGTATATGTACCCATCAATACCATGTTGATCCGTTATCGTGACCGCTCGCTCATTACCAAAAGCATGATTGAAGCGGCTAACAGTCGTATGGTGGTGAGGAGTAATGATGAACAAACTACGGATGAAGAATATCAGGAAAGAAAAAATTATCATCAGCTAGACCGTTTGGTGATCAGTGTAAGCGAAGATCAGCCCTTGAATAAAGTGGCAGATGTAATGTCCCGTATGCTGGAGCGTCGTCACTATGGCGTAGTGGATTATGAAATTGAAATTCCTGAGCTTTTGATCAAGCAGCAGCAGCGTACCAATCAGATATTCAATATTGTACTGGGGGCGTTGGCAGGCATTTCTTTACTGGTTGGAGGTATAGGCATCATGAATATCATGCTGGCCTCAGTGATGGAGCGGATCAAAGAGATCGGATTACGGCTGGCAGTTGGAGCTCAAAAATCAGACATCATCTGGCAGTTTTTGTTTGAAGCCATGCTGATCAGTATTGCCGGAGGACTAATAGGGATTATCTTAGGTGTATTGATTGCCACTGGTATATCTAACATTGCTGAAATCCCCACTGTAATCACTCTTACTTCAATTGTGCTTTCTTTTGGTGTAGCAGCAACTGTCGGACTTATTTTTGGTATTGCACCCGCACGAAAAGCAGCTAACCAAGATCCCATAACCTCACTCAGATATGAATAAACCACTTTTGTATAAACTAATATTCGCCAGCCTAAGCCTCATTTTTTTTTATAGTAACAGTGCTGCGCAAGAAGAACCAACACTTGTACAGGAATATACACTGAAAGAGATTGTTGCGCTGGCTAAGGGACAGTCTCCCGCCTCTTTATTTGCTGAAACCAGAAAGCAAAATCAATATTGGCAGTACCGTTCCTTTATGTCGGAATATAGGCCTCAGCTTTACCTGAGAGGTGATTTTCCCGGCTATCAACGTAGCAATAATCCGATCACGCAGCCGGATGGTAGTATTGAATTCCGTAGGATCAACCAAAACCTGACCAGACTTAATCTGGGAGTTAGGCAGGTAATCGGACTCACTGGCGGTAGTATTTTTGTAGAGTCAGAAATGCAGCGCTTTGACAATTTTGAGACTGATCAAACAACATATAGTGGTAATCCGGCAGTTATAGGTTTTAGTCAGCAACTTTTTGGTTTTAACCCTTATAAATGGGACAAGGAAATCGCTCCACTTGAGTACGAAGAATCTCTGAAAGAATATGCAGAAGAAATGGAGGAGCTTTCTATTCAGGCTACCAACCTTTTCTTTGAAGTATTACTTGCCCAGATCAACCTGGAACTCGCTGAAAAAAACCTCTCCAGTAATGATACGGTATACCAGATTTCTGAAGGCCGTTACAATCTGGGAAAAATAGGAGAAAATGAGCTGTTGAGAGTAGAGTTCAACGTAATGAAATCCCGGCAGGAGGTAGCTCAGGCGCGCCTGGATCTGGAAACCAGTACGCTCAGGCTGAGATCTTTCATTGGTTTAAATAATAGTGAACGATTCATTTTGGCTCTGCCGGATGATATTCCCGGATTTGATGTGAACGAGCAAACGGCGATCAGCGAGGCACTCAAAAACAATCCTAATACCGTACAGTTTGCCCGACAGATAAAAGAAGCAGAACGTGATATGGCAGAAGCCAAAGGAAATACCGGGCTTAATGCTTCTTTGGAAGCTACTTACGGACTTACCAATCGGGCGGATGACTTTCCGGACATTTACAACAATCCAGAGAATCAGCAACGGCTGGGAGTAAGTTTTTTCATCCCGATCGTAAACTGGGGAAGACAAAAGTCAATTATCAAAACACAGGAAGCTTTTTTGAACCTTACTCAGTATCAGGTAGATCAAGAAAGGATCAACTTTGAGCAGGAAGTGTATACACAAGTGAAGACCTATGAGATGTTGCGTAATAAGGTTGAGATTACTGAAGTATCAAATGACATTGCTGCCCGCAAATATGAAATCACGAAACAACGCTACCTCATCGGTAAGATAAATATTACTGACCTTATTATCTCTTTACAGGAAAAAGACCAGGCTAGACGTGACTACATACAGGCACTTAATGACTTCTGGACTGACTATTATAACCTAAGGGCGCTTACGCTTTATGATTTTGAGGCCAATCAATCCTTATTGACTCCTGAAATCATGCAAGGTTACGAATAAACTGAAATATTATTCTGCAAAAAAAGGACTGGAGACTATTCCAGTCCTTTTTTATGAAGGATAGGTTAATTTATTATTTTATTGAAGATAATTCGCCGTTCCATATTTTCGCCAGTTACTGTTTGAGTAAGAGGATCAAACGATAAATCCACTCACCATTCTATTCAAAGAAATTTGAGTACTCATGCAATTTCTTTCAAAAGTACCAATACTCAAAAATCAGCAAGTTTCAGTTCGGAAATTTATTGTACTTTGTCAGGAAAAAAATGAATGTATGGTAGTTTATGATGTGGAAGCTTTCTTGCAGAAAGTGAGTTTAATGATAGAAAGTGCTTTAAACAAGCCTGAAATTCAGAAAAAACTGGAATCTTGTAACTATGATTTTGATCAGTTAGTAACAGGCCGAAATTTATTAGAAGAGTTAAGTAAACTGCATAAGCATTATCAAAGAGAGTACGGAAGGAAAAGTGAGTTTCTTGAAATGATCAAAAAAGATCAAAAATTTGCTTTTGATACTTATGTTCATCACCAAAGGCTCATTCATCAAGCTTTAAAGGATACTCCTGGTCTGGAAGAAGCACTTAATCTGAATGAAGTAGTTGCACTTGACAATGAAGGTTGGCTGGATCAGGCCAGTATTTTTTACAAAAAAGTAAATTTTATTGCAAAAGATTTAAGCAGCTATGGTCTGGATAATTCAGAACTTGCCCAAAGCCGAGCAATGATAGACGCACTCAAAGACGCTAAAATCATGCAGCGCAAGATACAGAAGAAAGCAAAGGAAGCAATAGTGCAGAGAGATCAGGTACTGAACATATTGCAACAGTGGGTGTATAAATTTAATACCATTGCGCAAATTGCCTTGCATGATGATGTTTTAAGCCTGGAGTCACTAGGAATAGAGCTTGAATCTTGATCATACAGGTAGGATCAACAAACGAGTTGATCCTATTATAGATTTCTTCGGCTGAGGCCAAATTTTTCATCTACTTCATAATTTCCCTTAGGCTCAATATGTATCATAATATCGTACACATTGTCCAGTCGCTCTTTAATCTCCCTTTCTACTGCAATGCTAATTTTGTGTGATTCGGCTACACTCAATCGGGCGTCTACTTCAATATCCAGATCAATAAGATACAGATTTGACATTTTACGTATGCGTGCCCTATGCGGGTTATGGGCGCCCTGTACGGCATCTGCTGCCTCAAATACTTTTTCGTAGGCCGAAGTATCATCAACACCATCCATCAACTCAGTATTGGATTCCATAAATACTTTGAAACCAATACGCAGAATCCACAGACTGACACCAATGGCTAAAATTGTATCAATGACAGGCATTTCCAGCAGGAGAGTAGCTGCGATCCCGATCAATACAGAAAGCGAAAGCACAATATCGGCCCGCATATTTTTGGCATTGGCGATCAGCATGCTGCTATTCGTCTTTTTTCCTACCTTAAACTGCCAACTGGCTAACATAAACTTCACCAGCATAGACAGGGCTGTTGCATAAATAGCCAGCATGTCAGGTAAGTCTCTCTGAACTCCTCCGATTAAGTCTTTTACATTTACATATAAAAGCTGAGCACCAGCAAAGAAGATAAAAAATGAAAGAAATTTGCTGGCAATTGTTTCTGCCCGCTGATACCCATACGGATATTTAACCGAAGGAGGTTTTTGGCTAATACGTGCTGTGAAGAGGATAATTACATAAGTGGCTACATCTGAAAGTGTGTCTATACCATCTCCTATAACCGACTGACTATTAGCAGTAAAGCCGACTACCATCTTGATAATAGCGAGCAGGGCATTACCCACAATTCCTACCCACGCTGCTCTGATAATTACATGTATTCTCTCGGGCACCTCAATTCAAATTTAAATACAAACCCACTTTTCGTAAAGGCTTACAAAAGTAAGCACTAAGTTTTACAAAGAAACAATGATTTTGAATAGACGTTTATATAACTTGTAAAGACGAAAATCATTTTAACAATGATTTTTTTAATATTTTTTTAAACCTTAAATAAACAAACCGATGGCATTCAAATTACCTGACTTACCTTATTCTTTTGACGCGCTTGAACCTCATATTGATGCCAAAACTATGGAAATCCACCATGATAAGCATCATGGCGGCTATGTAACTAAACTTAATGGTGCTATTGAAGGAACTCCTCAGGCCGATATGTCTTTAGAAGATTTGATGAAGAGTGTAGGAAGTTTGTCCACTGCTGTACGTAATAATGGTGGAGGACATTACAATCACTCACTCTTTTGGACTATCTTATCTCCCGATGGTGGGGGTAAACCAAGTGGTGAATTGGCTGAGGCTATTGACAAAGCCTACGGCTCATTTGACAGCTTTAAAGAAGAATTTAACAATGCTGCTGCTACACGTTTCGGTTCAGGATGGGCATGGTTGGTTGTTGATTCCAGCGGTGCACTTAAGATTACTTCTACTCCCAACCAGGATAATCCCGCTATGGAGATAGCTGAAGTAAAAGGTACTCCTATTTTGGGTTTAGATGTTTGGGAACACGCTTATTATCTGAATTATCAGAACAAGCGTCCTGAGTATATTGCTGCTTTCTGGAATGTAGTAAACTGGGATGAGGTAAGCAAAAGATTCTCAGCAGCCAAGTAAGGCTGTATTGATTTAAGCTTATAACTTACTTACTATGACCCTTTCCCGATACGGAAAGGGTTTTTTAGCTTATCGCGACATTTAGGTAGCGTACGAAAGGTTCAATAGTTTTAAACATCTGGATAGCTTTGTCCTTAAAATGGTCATCTGTGATAGCTTCATCACTAAGCTTATGGATGACAACATAATCTTTGAGTTTGAGCATTTCAATATTTGGATGGTCAGTATCGTAGCCTTTAGGGGCTTTTTTGAGTTTGTCACCTTGTATAGTACCATAATACTCCTGAAAGTCTGCCTTTGATACAATCTTTTTCAGCTCAGAAGCATTGTAATCTATCTCCTGCCTTACTTTGGATAATATATCTGAGCTGGGATGGTACATTCCTCCACCAATAAAAGATTCACCATGAGGTTGAATATGTAGGTAGTATCCAGCATTGTCTGATTTTTTTCCTCCCTCTGACATATATGCCCCAAAATTACTTTTGTAAGGAGATTTATTTTTAGAAAACCGGATATCCCTATTTATTCTGAAGATACAGTCCTTAGGAGTAAGTCCCATCAAGCCTTCATCTACAATGGAGAGTTCGCCCAAGAGGTGAGTTACAAACATTTTAAACTCTTCCTTCGCCTCCTCATACCATGAGCGGTGGGCATCCATCCATTCTTTATTGTTGTTCTGTGCCAGTTCATCCAAAAAATTAAGTACGAGTTGCAAATTCATAGGTAGTCAAGTATAGTTTCTAAAGCGATACCCCGGGAGGCTTTCAGCAGTATGGTTGAATCATCGTAACGTTGAGACTGTAAATAAGTGATGAGCTCTTCTTTCTTATGAAAATGTTTTGCTGCCGGATAAGTTTTTTTTGCATCCTCCATCATACTACCACAGAGCAATACTTCATGAATGTTACTTGCAGAGAGTAAGGAGCCTATTGCAGCATGTTCAGCCGGGCTGTCTTTTCCTAGTTCATACATATCTCCTAGTATGGCTACTTTATGGGTTACTTTCATCTTATCCAGGTTTTTGATGGCGGCCTGCATAGAGTCAGGGTTGGCATTGTAAGCATCCATAATAATGGTATTACTGCCTTTTTCAATCAGTTGAGAGCGTTTGTTAGAAGGTTGGTACTGGCTTACCGCCCGATTAGCCTCTTTTGCGTTGATGTCAAAATATTTGCCTATGCATAGTGCAGCAGCGATGTTCTCAAAATTGTAAGCGCCAATTAATTTGGTCACAACCTCCTCACCATTCTCATGCTGGTAAATGATAAAAGGATCAGCACTTATCAATTTACAATGGAAGTAGTCGTCCTCAACAGGGTAGAAGAGAGGTGCTTCAAAACGCTTCGCCATATTGCTTAGGATAGGATTTTGAGAATTGATAAACACCGTACCCTTGTGTTGAATGAGGTAATGGTACTGTTCGCTTTCGCCCCGGATAGCGCCTTCAAATCCCCCAAAACCTTCCATATGCGCTTTACCTATATTGGTGGTCAAACCGTGGGTAGGTTCAGCAATTTCACACAGCATAGCGATCTCTCCTACACTATTGGCCCCCAGTTCAATGATTGCCAGTTCATGCTGCTTTTGCAACTGCAATAAGGTGAGCGGTACTCCAATGTGGTTATTGAGATTCCCTTGCGTAGCCAGCGTTCTGTATTTAATACTTAATACTCGGTTGACCAGTTCTTTGGTAGTCGTTTTACCATTGGTGCCATTAATCCCGAGTACGGGTATATTAAATTGCCGACGATGATGACGGGCTAATTCCTGGAGGGTTTTCAGAGTATTTGGAACCAGAATACAACGTTCATCCTGCTGATACTTTGCTTCATCAATTAAGGCATAACGGGCTCCTTTCTCCAGGGCGTCGGCAGCAAACTGATTGGCGTTAAACTTTTCTCCCTTTAGTGCTATAAACAGGCAGCCTTCAGCGATATTTCGTGTATCGGTAGAAACTTGACCGCATTCCAAAAATTTCTCGTAAATATCCTCTATCATTGTAGTTTAATAGTTCTTGGTGTTATGGCGCGATAGTTATATCATGTTATGGTTCTATAGTTTTGGGGATGATGATATAAGAGTTTTTAAAGCATATAGATACTGTTTATGTAAACCCTGACTTAAGGAAAATTGATTGAGTTCATGTAAATAATAAAGTCTTTAAGTCAATCATAACACCAAGAACTATAACACCATCTGTATCTCACGCAAGTAAGCAAAAAAATTGACTATGAGCTATATCCTGAGCTTGGAAACCGCTACCAAAACATGCTCAGTTGCACTGCATCGTGACAGACAACTTTTAGCTTTACAGGATTTTCATCTTGAAAAATCTCATTCCTCCATTTTGCATCCTCTCATTGCCGATCTTATGGAATATTGTGAAGTGGAAAGAAAGCAATTAAGTGCCATTGCACTTTCCATGGGCCCAGGTTCTTACACCGGATTGCGGATAGGTACATCTACCGCTAAAGGTTTGTGTTTTGCACTTGATGTACCTCTGATCGCCGTCAACACATTGGAAACAATGGCACTGGGTGTTCAAAAATATAACAAAAATAATGCTTTCTTATGCCCTATGTTGGATGCACGCCGGATGGAAGTCTATTATCAGATCAGAGATGAAAATGGTATAGAAGTGCAGCCTACAGCTCCTCTGGTAGTTGAGGAAAATAGCTTTGATCAGTATTTGGATGAAAGGGAAATCTGGTTTTTTGGAGACGGCAGTGATAAGTGTCGCCCATTATTAGAAAGCCGCTTTGAGCATGCTGTTTTCATTGACCATATACTGCCTTCGGCAAGAGAGGTAGGAGAATTAGCATGGAAAAAGTTTGAGGATAAAAGCTTTGAAGATGTAGCTTACTTTGAGCCTTTTTATCTTAAAGAGTTTCGTACTACCAAACCTAAAAAGAAATAGTTGCGTTGCCTAAGTAATCAAGTATTGATGAATATTATGAGACAGCAAGAAGGAGAAATTATCAATAAAGTAGCCCAAAGTCCCCTGGTGAGTTTTAACCTGGAAGATTACTATCCAAAGGGCGAAAGAGTTATATACGATATCAAAGACAACCTCTTCCAGGAAGCTATTTTGAGAGAAAAAGACTTTCGGGCTTTTGTAAAAGAGCACGATTGGTCACAGTATGAAGGAAAGTATGTGGCCCTTCACTGTTCTGTAGATGCTATTGTACCTACCTGGGCGTATATGTTGTTGACCATTAAACTTGAACCTTACGCTGCCAAAGTGGTGTATGGAAGCTTAGAGACTTTGGAAGCTGTACTGTTTAGTGAGGCGCTAAGTAAAGTAGAGCTGGAGAAATTCAAAGACGCCAAAGTTGTGGTGAAAGGCTGTGGAAACCTGCCCGTCCCAACTTATGCCTACGCAGAAATTACGCGTTTACTACGACCCTATGTGAGTAGTATCATGTATGGAGAGCCTTGTAGTACGGTACCATTGTATAAAAAACCTAAGAGATAAATTATTTCTTAATATATTCATACCGTTAAGAGCAGTCGTTGATCAGTTGTCTGCTCTTTTTTTATAGATAAAAATTTTTTTCTTGGGACCACTTAATAGAATTGATGAAGCAAGAATAGTCAAGTGGCTGATTTTCTAGCTTTTGTGCTAAAATATATAATTCCTACCAGCCTTATAGAGAATAGCTCAGATGAAAAACGACTTTTTTATCCGACATATATCTATAAATTCGTAAGCTCTTTATTTCTCTTATTACTAAAATACAACCTGCCCTCATGATACGAACCGAAAGGTTGCTTGATACACTCATTGGTGCTGCAAATCTTGGTATGTGCGTAGTAGATGAACGCAATAAGATCATAGATGTCAATGAGTTTTTTTGTTCTATTTATGAATATGAAAGAGAGGAACTGATCAACAGATCTTATTCCATCTTGCAACCTGAGAATTATCGTGAGCGTGCCAACTTATACTACCAGAATTACATTGAAGGAAATCAAAAGTCAGGCGTACGGCAGATCATAAGTAAAAGTGGCAGGAGAAAAAACGTCTATTCTTTTACTGCCAATACTGAGGATGAAGAGGGTAATAAGTTGAAAGTTTTCAATATCGTAGAAGCTGCTGATCTTCCTCAAACTTTCAGTGAAACGTCTCCAGAACCATTGCACACTACGCAAGAGGTTGTCATCGGTAATAATGTCAAAACAGGAATTCTCAGATGTAGCCAGGAGGGAGAATTACTATATGCCAACCCTCACGCTCGTACCTTATTATACTTACCCGCCGGATCTAAAAATCTGCATAATGAAGTTACTGTCTACAAAGAATATCATTCAAGAAGACTTCCAATTGTGCAATTGTTGAATGAAGAACGTTTTATTGATAATCAATCCCTCTTAATAGAACGGCCCGATCATGCTCCTTTTTGGGCGTTAGTGAGTGCGTCTACTGTAATTACTGACGACGGAGAGGTTTGCTTTGACATTACTCTGGTAAGTCAGGAAGATCAGAAGCTACTGGAACGTCAGCTCAATAAGCGTATTGAAGAACTAAAAAATTCAAATAAGAGTCTGGATCATTTTGTATACGGCGCTACTCATGATCTCAAAGCACCTTTGGCATCCATTTCCGGCCTGATCAATATATTGAAAAGGGAGCAGGATGCCGGACAAAGGGAGCTTTATATTCAGATGATGGAAAAAAGCGTTCACCGGCTTAATGAATTTATAAAGGAAATCGTAGATTATTCTCGCAATGCCAATCAAGAGGTGAAGCGGGATAATATTGAGTTTCAACCTCTGGTGGAAGAGATTTTTGAGAGTATGGCACATTTGGAAAATGCTGCTAAGATCAAGCCGGTGATTCACATAGAGCAGGATTTTCCTTTTCTTACAGATGCACACAGGCTCAAAGTAGTTCTCAACAATCTGGTAAGTAATGCTTACAAATACAGTAGCTCTCATCGGAGAGATAGCTTTATTGAAGTATGGGTAAAGGTTAGTCCGGTAAAGGCTACCATTCAGGTAAAGGATAATGGGCAGGGTATTGGAAAGAATCATATAGAAAAAATCTTTGATATGTTCTTTCGCGCATCAGAGGGACAGGGAGGTACGGGTTTAGGGCTCTACATCGTCAAAGAAACCCTGGATAAGATGCAGGGTACAATACATGTAGTATCAGAACTTGGTCAGGGTACCAACTTCATCGTCAACATACCTTCAGCAAGTATATTGGGCAGTAGTGAAAAGCAGATGAAGCTGGATATTTAACTTTTCCAATTACCAATCAAATAATAGGTAGGATAAGAGTTAGTCGTAGAGCTATAAGAACTAAGCTGTTTGTGACTGCATTTTCTCCTTTATAGCATCAAGGTTTTCTGTCAGCAGAGGCTTTACTATATAATCTGTAACTAAACGATAATTCTTAGCTTTATTTATATCTGATTGCTCTGAAGAAGAGGTCAGCATGTAGATGGCAGTATCGTCAAAATAATGGTTTTGGTTTAGCTGACTCAGCCTTTCCAGAAATTCCCATCCATTGACAATGGGCATTCTGATATCCAGGAAAATGATGTTGGGAGGGGAAGTTTGCTCTTCTTCCAGTTTTTGGAGATAATCAAGGCTATCCACTGCACTCAGGAATGTTATGATCTCCTCTGCAAAATCTACAAACTCTGATAGTTTCTGAAAAATAATATTGTTAATAGGGTCATCATCAATGACCATTACCTGCTTAATTTTCTCCATCATACGCTTTCTACAATCTAAAGATCAACATTGTTCATTTCATTGGGTAAAATCACCTCAAAGCAACTGCCTTCTTTGAGTTTGGATTGTACACTAATTCTGCCTTCTAATTTGTTGATCGTTTCTTTTACTATAAATAAACCTAAGCCCGAGCCTGAAGATTCACGAGCAGCCTGGAAGAACATACCAAATATCTTATCCAGGTGCTTTTCTTCTATTCCTATACCATTATCCTCCACCAAAATATGTGCCTCATCCTTTTTGATCATAACTTTTATGTTGATATAGGGGTTAGATTCCTCGTATTTATGATATTTTATAGCATTAGAAATCAGATTTATCAGTATGACATACAAACGGATCTTATCAGTATAGAACTTACTTTCTCCTTCTATAAAGGTGTGAATGTTCACATCATCAATATGTTGCAGGTATTTTAAGCGTTGTAATACGTCGGTAATGAGGCTTTCAAAATGGATTTCTTCACACTCAATTTCCAGACGGGCATTTCTTGAGTAGTCAGTAATGTCCTGAATGATTTTATCCATTTTGTTCAGGCTTTGCTCCATCATATCCAGGTAGGACATGCGTTCGCTTTCGTCCTGGGTAAACCTAGAAATATTGATAAGTCCTAGGCTGGAGGCAAGGGGCGCTCTCAAGTCATGAGAAGCACTATAGACAAAGCGGTCCAACTCTTCATTGGTTTTCTGTAGTGCCTTATTTTTTTCCTGTAGTATTTTTTCTGATTCTTTTCGCTCAGTAATATCCCGTATAGCACCATCATAGTACTTGACACCCTGATCTTCATTAATAATAAAACTTGTAAGCCCCCAAAAGGTACTTCCGTCTTTACGTTTGAACTGAAAAGAGCAGTTGTTGATCATCCCTTTGATTAATGCCTGATCAAATTTTTTAGCAGTTTCTTTATTAGCAAAGAGTTCTTCCAAATGAATATTTTCATTGGTATACCCAAATAGGTCGCGAAATGATTGATTGGTATACTGAAGGTTTCTTGAAGCGTCGGTACGTAAAATTGCTTCTTTAATATTCTTGTTTATGGACTCAAGGAATTGCTCCTGATGTCTTACTTTTTCTTCAGCTTTTTTTCTTGCACTTATGTCTCTGTGTATGGAAATCCAATGAGTTACTTCTCCATCCTCATTTTTAAGGGGTACGATAGAAAAGTCGACCCAATAATGGCTTGAATCTTTTTTGTAATTGACAATTTCTGTACGTGCTGATTCGCCTTTCAGTACCGCCTGGTTGATCGTATCTAATGCTTCGGTAGAAGTGAGCGCGCCATAAAGAAGGTTATGGCTATTGCCGATCACTTCTTCTTCTTCATAACCAGTAAGGGAAGTAAAAGACCGGTTTACGTAAATTATATGCCCATGTATAAAATCCAATGATTTAACCTCAGTGATCAGAATTGCGTCATTGGTGTGGACGATTGCTGAATTTAGCAGGCGAAAAAGAGCTTCCTCCTGCTGCTTTTTGGTAAGATCCTGAATAAAGCAGGAAACCCCTTTAACTTTGCGCTCTCTGAAAATTGGGAAAAGCTTGACATTAAGGATTGCACTTTTGCCGTTGGTACTCAGGATTTCCGAAAATTGCGTTTGTTCACCTTGAATAGCCTCGTTAAAGTACTGTTGCCAGTTTTGCTGGAAAGTAGATCTGCCGCCCAGGGTCATCAGTTTTTGCCCTGATTCAAGTTGTTGATCAAAGAAGTTTTCAAAAAATGAAGTGAAACGCTGGTTGCAGTCTACCAATCTTCCTTCTTCATCCAGTAAGCCCACACACATATCCGTACTTTCAATTACAGCATAAAGGTTAGCAGTTTTGCGGTTCAGAGCTTCCTCTTTTTCCTGTAACTGATTGAGTACGTCCTGCTCAAAGTTATTCAGAAGAGCTTTGATATCGTTTAAAGAGGAAGCATTACTATCTTCTTTAACTTTTACATTAATTTTTTCACGAATCTGACTGATGGCATCATGAGTGTGTTCAGAAGAAGACATCATGAAGGAAATAATTGTATCCTGCTGTAAATTCTGCGCTTGTATGATATTGATCAGGTCACGTTTATCAAGATGGTCCAGATTCTGCTGCTCGCTGAGGTGGCCCTTGTACTTGTATTTCATACATAGTTTGTAAGCTTCTTCAGAGGTAGAGACAATAGTAATGCTTTTGTTGAGTGCAAGTGCATCCTGTATTTCATTTACCTGATTTTTATGAACTACGTAGAAAACATAGCCGTGATCGGTAAACAACTCTTCCGTACGTTTACTGATAAGTTGAGCAGTTGACAGCGATATATTATTGACCAAACTTAAGTCACAGACATAATAAGTATAAGGCTTGTCCTTAATTACATCCCTCAGTGCATGTTTGGAAAAGAAGAAAGTCTGTTCATCCAGTTTCCCCTTATCCTGCGAGTAAATCATGTCGGGAAGAAATTGCTGAACATACAGACTGTACTCGGCTACGGCATGAAAAAAAGAATAATTATTTGAGGAATTGTTGAGTGTATGAAAAGACAACTGTTGCTCAATACGGTTTTGTGGTTCGTTTGATTTTCGGTACAAGTGATTCATACAAAGGTAAAAAGCTTATTCTTGTTGGATTTTTCTTACTGTGAGTGAAAATATGTAAAATCATATTGACCAGGAAATTAGACAAGAATATGCTTGTTGTTGACAAGTAACAAATTGGAAACAATTTGAGAAATAATAAACTATACGTAGTGTCTTTATTTTCAGAGAATAATAAACAAAGACAAAAAAAATAAGGCAGGTAAAATGTCTGTTTTGTTACTGACGAAGTGATTCTGAAGAGGGTTTCATATCGTCACCAGAGTTGATTGAAAGTAGATATAATTGTATGATTATTTCAATAAAATTTATGACTTTTAATTTTATATTACTTAATATAATTTCATAATAAAATGAATTTATCATATAAAATTTAATTTCTTTGCAGTCCACAACTTAAATCAACTTTACCTTGAATATTGCCCTTCACCTGGGTACATAATATTTAGATTTTTCGGGGATATAAGTAGTTCGGAGGAATATACATTGGCTATGATTTTTGCCTGAAGAGCAAGATGTAAGGTATTGGTGCAAAAAAAATGTAGGTAGGCGTACAATAATATTGTTTAACGTAAGGTCAGCAACGCTACATTTTCTACATGATGGGTATGAGGAAACATATCAACCGGCTGAAGTTTTTTCACAATATACTTCTCGCTAAGTAAGGCTACATCTCTGGCCTGGGTTGCAGGGTTACAGCTTACGTAGACGATGCGTGAGGCATCCAGTGTAAGTAGTTTTTGTATCACATCCGGGTGCATTCCGCTACGAGGAGGGTCAGTGATGATCACGTCGGGCTTTTCGTGTTCATTCAAAAATGAATCATTCAGCATGTCTTTAATATCACCCGCAAAAAACAGGGTGTTGGATAGCCCATTCAATTCAGCGTTAATTTTGGCATCTTCTATGGCCTCTTCAATGTACTCTATACCTATTACCTGCTTGGCAGATCTGGCTACAAAATTAGCGATGGTGCCAGTACCAGTATACAAGTCATAAACAGTCTCATGTTCTTTGATCTCCGCAAAGTTACGAGCAAGCTGATATAGATGATAAGCCTGCCTGGCATTGGTCTGATAAAATGCTTTGGGGCTAACCCTGAAAGTCAGGTCTTCCATTTTTTCAGTGATATAGGGCTTTCCATCGTATAAGCTCACTGGAAGGTCAAAGTAGGTGTCATTTTTCTTAGGGTTGATGATATATTGCAATGAAGTAATTTCCGGAAAACTCTTTTTCAAAAAGCCCATCACCTGTTCTACCAAATCTGGGTGCTGAGATGCATCGCCACCAAACTGCACAATGACCATCACCTCCCGGGTGTTGCTGGTTCTTATGATCAGGTTGCGCAGTACTCCTTCGTGTTTGACATGATCGTAAAATGCTATATCGTGCCTTTTGGCAAAATCATCTAGAGCCAGCCTGATTTGGTTTGAGGGTTCTGGTTGAAGATAACAGTGTTCTATCGGCAGAATTTTTTCAAAACTCTGAGGAATATGAAACCCAAGTGCACGGCGGTCAAAATCCTCACTGGTGCTGATTTCCTCTTTAGTTAACCAGCGATTGACTGAGAAAGTATATTCTAGCTTATTGCGATAGTAAGTAGCATCCTCAGATGGCAGGATGGGAAGTATTTCTCCAACCTGCGCTTTTCCTATACGCTCAAAGTGATCTACAACTTGCTGTTGTTTGTATTCCAACTGAAGTTCATAAGGAATATGCTGCCATTTGCAACCTCCACAAATACCGAAATGGCTACAAAAGGGCTCAGTACGCAGCGAAGATAATTGATGAAAATGTATGGGACGAGCTTCCATAAATGACTTTTTCTTCTTGGTAACTTTGAGGTCCACCACATCTCCGGGAGCTACATCTTTCACAAAAATCACCATATCCTCGTGATGAGCCACACATTTACCCTCAGCAGCCATACGCTCAATGGTGATATTTTTCAGCTTTAAATTTTTCCTTTTTCCCATAGCGCGCAAAGGTATCATATTTGAATTTCAGATATATGGATTTAGGATAATATTGTTAAATTTAGAGATTAGCCTACAACCAAAACTATGTGAAAGGCTGTCTTTAAGAAGATAGCAAGAGCATACATCAATATGAAAAAGCTTCTGACATTGCTACTCTTAACTCTTCCCGGCTTTGGCCTGGCTACTCATATTGTGGGAGGTGAATTCAGGCTAATTCATATTGAAGGTACGCGCTACGAACTTAGGCTGGTCCAGTATTTTGATGAGGTGAATGGTGACCCGGAAGCAGAAGATGATTTTGCCCAGGTGCATATCTTCAGAAAGAGTGATAATGTAAACATGAGGATTCTGAACGTGAATCAGGTTTCTTCCGCTTTTGTCCCTTATACCAATCCTTCGTGCACTGATGAAAGTATTCTTTTTCGTCAGATTATTTACAGTGCTGAGCTAACGCTGCCACCGGGTCAGTTCAACGATCCTGAGGGATATTACGCAGTATTTGAGCGTTGCTGCCGCAATAATATTGTCAGCAACCTGGTATCTCCCCAGTCCACCGGACAAACCTTTTATATGGAGTTTCCTCCGGTTTCTGTAAACAATCAATCCTTCATCAACTCCTCTCCTGAATTATCAGCACCGATCAGTGATTATGCCTGCATCAATGAAAGCTTTGTATACGACTTCAGCGCAACTGACCCTGATGGAGATTCATTGGTTTACAGCCTGGAAGCCCCTCTCAATAGCTCACGCTTTGAAGCTGTACCTACCCCAACCCCCGCTCCACATGATCCGGTAAATTTTACAGATGGAATTGATGTAAATAATATGATTCCTGGTGCTCCACCTTTGCGTATTGACAGTGAAGGTAAGTTAAGAGTGATTCCTAATGAACTGGGAGTTTTTGTGTTTGGTATCAAAGTAGAAGAGTTTCGGAACGGTAATAAAATTGGTGAAGTAAGACGGGATTATCAGTTATTAGTCGTTGACTGTAACCCTGGGGAGGCTCCTGAAATATTTGTGCGGCATGAGGGCAGCTTTTATAATAATGATGATCTGTTAAGCCTGTCTAAAAATGGAAACCGCTGTCTTGAAATTCTTGTAACAGATCAAGATCCATCAGAAGTGATACGGGTAAGTGCAGAGGGAATTAATTTTGATGACGATATAGCTTCATTCATTAATCCATCTTTACAACTAATGGAGGGGCCAAACGATACGCTAAGGTTTGAACTTTGCCTTCCTCAGTGCCCCTATACGGAAGGTCCCATGCAGATCAATCTTATTGCTTATGATGATGCCTGTAGCCAACCCCTTTCGGATACTTTGCGCCTGAATATAGTGATTGATGGGGCTGCGGATAACGACCCATTTATAGTTAGTAATCCTAATGTAGTAGAGGTAAGTCTGGATGAAGGAGAAACTTTTAGCTATCCTATCAGAGGGCTGGACGAAGACGGTGATTTGCTTCAACTAGAAGCTGTGGGTGATGGTTTTGATATTGCTGATCTGGGAATGAACCTGGAAGAACGGCTGCTGATTCCAGGTGAGGTACAGAAAGTATTTGAGTGGACACCAAGTTGTGATCAAATAGATTTTAGCCAGGGAAATGAGTTTGATGTAGACGTAATCCTCAGTGATAATAGTGATTGTCCGTTTGGTGAGCCTGATATTTTGCGCTTTCGTTTTACCGTTAATCAGCCCGATAATGAACGGCCTATACTTACTACCTCAGGGCTGGAAGAAACAGAGATCAGTATTCGCATTGACGAAACCTTGTCTTTTGAAGTACTGGCAGAGGATATTGACAATGATTTTATCGTATTGAGCGCAGAAGGTGATGGATTTGAGCTAAATGACTATAACATCTATTTTCCAGGAAATCAGGGAATCAAAAATGTAGTAAGTCCTTTTAGCTGGCGACTTTCCTGTAATGTGATTGACCTTGAGGAAAGAAGTAGATTTGAGATTACATTTCTGGCTACTGACAATAGCTCATGTGGAGCTCCTTCAGTAGACAGTCTGAAATTAATTGTCAATGTTCTACCCCCTCTGAATGAAGCGCCTGAGCTGTTTGTGAGAAACTTCTCAAATGGAGATACCATCGTAGCGGAGGTAAATCGCCTAGTCAGTTTTGATGTCATCAGTACTGATGCGGATAATGATATTATTACGCTTAGGCTGGCGGGAGCAGTATTTAACGGAGATGAGTTGGATACAGAAATTATTAATTTCAATTTCTTTCCGGTACGGGGTAGGGGTACCGTAGGCTCTATTTTTAGCTGGGCTCCCCGTTGTGAAACTGTACCAGTTGCCAATCGTGACTCTTTTTTAGAGCTCTTTTTTGTGGCAGTAGATAGCAAATGCTTTAACAACAGAGATGATACCGTAAGCATCATATTGCGCATTGTAGATGAACCGCTTAACCTGGAAGCCTATGAACCCAGAAATGCTATTACTCCCAACGGTGACCAGCAGGGTGACTTTTTCTTCTTACGATTATGCAATAATCCGCAGGGTGAATGTGATCTGCCTTTAGGCAATTGCTCCAATATTTTTCAGAGAATTGACATCTATAATCGTTGGGGGAAAAAAGTATTCTCCTCAGATGATGCAGACTTTGAATGGCATGCCGAAGGAATTCCCGCAGGGGTATATTATTACACTATTTACTATAATACCGAAAGCTATAAAGGACAGGTATATGTACACCTCAGAAAACCTGATTAAGCTCGGCTTTTCCTGCATAGTTAATCAGTACAGCATTCATTATTCATACCGCAAAGATTCAATCGGGTCAAGACGAGAAGCTTTGAAGGCTGGATAATAACCAGAAAATAAACCAACGCCAATACAAATTACAAGAGAGGAAAAAATCCACATCCAGGGAACCAGGAAGTGATCTACATCCATAAATGTAGCTACTACATTGCCCATCCCCATGCCCATGACTACTCCTGCCAAGCCACCAATCTGACAAATGACGATTGCTTCAATAAGAAACTGCTGCCTAATCCTTTTAGGAGAAGCACCCAAAGCCTTGCGGATTCCTATTTCACGGGTACGTTCGGTTACTGAGACCATCATAATATTCATCAGGGCTACTGAGGCCCCCAGAAGGGTGATCAGTCCGATCGCAAAGCCCCCTATGCGCAGATAGCCGGTAATCTCTCCCAACTGCTCGCTCAGCGATTTTTTTTCCTGTATTTCAAATGATAATTCTGCTCCAATCGGGTCCCGACGTATGGCCCGCATAATACTGGTAGCTTCGCCCATGGCGGCTTCCAGGTTTCCGGAATTGCTTACCAGTACATCTATCCGGTAGTCAAGTTCCTGGCTGGCACCTAACTGCCTTCCTTTGGAAAGGGGAATCAAAATCTTACGATCTGCATTACCTCCGCCACCAACTGAGCCCATTTTCTCCATAAGGCCGATTACTTTGAAAACATTGCCATATAGGGAAATCTCCTGATCTATCGGATTTTGATTATCATCAAATAACGATTCATAAGTTTCATAGCCTATAATGGCTACATTTAAGCCTTTTTCCAGATCAAAGCTGCTGAAGTTCCTGCCCAGCTCCAGATTGTACCCTTCGGTTACGATGTAGCTTTCATCCGTTCCATACAGTCTGATATTGGGATTGGTCTTTTCAGAAGCACGTTTTACTTCAGCATTTCCGGTCACTTGTGTATTCACCGAAATTTTTGCAGGGTAATCATATCGTTTTTTAAATTCTCTTACATCGCTATATCGTATAGGAGGATAACTTTTCTCTGACCTTCCCTGCTGTCGTCTACCGCTCCCTCTTCTCTCATCAATAGAAAAAGTATTCACTCCAAGTCCCGCAAAACTATCGTCTACCGACGCCTGAATCCCGTCAATAGCGGTTAATATCCCTACCAGGGCAGTAATACCAATGGCAATGATCAAAGCAGTAAGTGTAGTGCGCAGTAGATTATCTCGGATAGATTTGAGACTTTCTTCTATATTATTGAGTATATTCATGGAATTACCTACATGTGTAGAACAAAAAACGGAAGGTAAGTGTAGTTAATTTAAAATGCTCAAAATTTTTAGTAGTTTCAATTGTAGCCAGTCTTAGTGGATAACTAATTTCTTTTGCAATAATTTACTTATACGGGCATTCTAATATAAACAGCTATTCGTATTATGAAGCTTAGATTATTTATTTTCTTTTGTGTTTTTGGTTTGATTTCGTTGGATTTACGTGCTTCACATCTGCTGATGCCCATGGACCAGGCACAGGCCAATCACCTGAAAGCCTATGGTATTTCCTATTGGGTATTACAAAACGAAGGTACTGTGGATTGGCTCTTAAATTATAGAGGAGGCAGTTTTGCTGTTGAATACTCTCAAAAACTTGAAAATGAGTGTGTGATCCGTGGAGTAAGCTATGAAGTAATCTCCGATGCTCAGTATAGTCAAATTATAAGTACCATAGCGAGCCCATCTTCTAACAAGGACCTCATGAAGTTGGAGAAGCACCCCAAGATCGCCGTTTACTCTCCCAAAAGTAAGCAGCCCTGGGATGATGCAGTAACTTTGGCACTCACCTACGCTGAAATTCCGTATGATGTGGTTTTTGATGACGAGGTGATGTATGATAAGCTTCCTGAATATGACTGGTTACACCTGCACCATGAAGATTTCACCGGTCAGTACGGCAAGTTTTACCGTATCTATAGAAATACACCCTGGTATATTGAAAGACAAAGGAAATATGAAGAAACAGCCCGTGAACATGGTTTGGGAAAAGTTTCTCAACTTAAACTAGCCGTGGTCAAAAAGATCAGAGAGTTTGTCTCTGGTGGAGGGTTTATGTTTGCCATGTGCTCAGCCACAGATACTTATGATATCGCACTGGCAGCAGATGGGGTAGACATTGTAGAGTCTATGTACGATGGCGACCGTGCTGATCCCAATGCGCAGGAGAAGCTGGACTTTTCCGGCACCTTTGCTTTTCAGGACTTTAAACTGGTGCGTAATCCTTATGAATATGAGTATTCAAACATTGATGTAGATCCGCGTTCCCGTGGTTTAAGTCAGGATAATGATTACTTCAATCTTTTTGAATTTTCTGCCAAGTGGGACCCTATTCCGACCATGCTTACTCAGAATCATGAGCGTATCGTGAAGGGTTTTATGGGACAAACTACTGCTTTCAACAAGGCTTTGATTCGTCCGGATGTAGTAGTTTTGGGAGAAAATAAAGCTGCTGGCGAAGCCAAGTACATTCATGGAGTTTATGGCAAAGGCTTCTGGACATTCTACGGTGGGCACGATCCTGAGGATTATCAGCACAGAGTAGGGGAAGCACCTACTGATCTAAACCTTTATCCCAACTCACCGGGCTACAGACTGATTCTTAATAATATTCTTTTTCCGGCAGCCAAAAAGAAAAAGCAAAAGACCTGATATCTGATAATGATAAACCGCTGAGAACTTCAGCGGTTTTTTATGAAATATTGCTTCTTATCACAAAGGAGCGTACAGTACAAATTTTTCTTTGAAGTACTCTTCCTGAAAGTAATCACTGATAGGATAGAGGGCATAGTTAAGTTGTACCTCCTTAACTTCCTGCTCCAAATTGCCACCTTTCAGACAGATCAATCCATTGTACAAATCATGCTGAGATTTGGTCTTAATCTTTTGTCTGGACCATTGGTATAAGGTTTTTAGAGGGGCTACTGCTCTGGTTACCACAAAGTCGTATTTACCTTTGACTTTTTCTGCCCTGAGATGGTCAGAACGTACATTTTTAAGTTCAAGGGCCTCAGCTACTGCCTGGACCACTTTTATTTTTTTGCCAATAGAATCTACCAGGTAAAACTGAGTTTTAGGAAACATTATCGCCAAAGGAATGCCGGGAAAGCCACCACCAGTTCCAATGTCTAGGATTTCAGTACCCGGCTTAAAAGGACTTACTTTGGCAATCGCCAGAGAATGCAGCACATGATGCAGGTAAATATGCGCGATGTCTTTGCGGGAGATTACATTGATTTTGGCATTCCAATCCTGATAAAGGTCATACAATCGGGCAAACTGATCAATTTGCTTCTCGCTCAGCTCAGGGAAGTAGGTAGAAATTTTTGTAAATTCTTCTTCTATAGCTTTATCAGTAAACATGAGTTACTTTATCTTGAGACAATTTATTTAAGAGAGTTTTTAATTCACTATAAATCAGGGGAGCTGTTTCAGGACCAACCGAATTTACTTCTCCATAAGGTGATTTTTCTGCACCATAAAGATAAGGTGCTTCCTCATCCCACTCACTTTTAGGTATAATATAACCAACCTGGTCATTGGCTAATCCGAATACAAACTTATATTCCCCTGGCATGATTGAACGCAAGGGTGGAGTTTCAAGAGGAGCTATCTCAAAATCCTGGCCTTCAGGACTTTCAATGCCTCCATTGATAATTTCAGGATAGATTTCTCCTGGTACACAGATAAAGCTAAGTGGGCCAATCTGCAAGGCCGCTACTTCAGTGCGAATCTGCATCCATCCGCTGTAGCCTCGGTCCAGCAGTCCAATGATGGAGGCCAGCCGGAAGTTGGAATTATCCAGAGGAATGTCAAACGAACTGGCTTCAATCAGAATATCAGCCTGTTCTGTTCCAATTATTTCTGCTGAATCTTGGAGAGCGTTTAATACAATCTGCGCCAGTTGTTTTCCCTGGGATTCAGCTTTATCAAAAGTAGGCGCTAAGTAAGTAGTATCCTGCCAGGGATCATGTATAGGCCAGTCAGGATCGGTGGTCATCAGTCCGCCTATGGCTCCATTGACAAATACACAAGTGCCTCCCAGGCCGGGAGCTATCAGACTGTCTCCTGCATATATTCCTTTTTCAACAGCTTCTCTCAAGTAATGCGGGTAGTCAGAGGTAATTTGCAAATTTTTGCTCCATAGTGTTTCCGGATGATCTGCCCAGCTTACCAATGTTCCCAAAGTCTGAGCCGAATCTAAAGTAAGTGCCTGTAGTACCCGAATACCGGGATCCAATACTTCCGGCATGCGAGAATCAGTGACCAGTGGAATAGCTGAAGTTCTGTCTCTCCCTACTCTCAGTATGGCTTCCTGACGCTGCTGATAAGCCTGAATGACTGATTTTGCGGCTTGCTGTTTAACGTATTCCAGATAAGCGGTGTCCACGCCACTTGAAAATATATTAGGCCCCCAAATCCCCTGTAAGTCAGGAGCTTCATGGGTATGGGTACTACTAATAATCGGAAAAGTGATTTCAGCTTCTTTGGCAATTTTTGATCTGACATCCAGCACATCGTCATGTCCAAATCCTATGGCATCCAGGGCGGTGATTGATATCACCGTAGTGCCATCATCAATCACCATGGTGCGTGCCCAAAGCTCGTCATGAATACCTTGTGCCGGACGATTTTGGTGGAAACCAGCCATCCAGATAGGATCAAACTGTTCATTTTCATTTAGATCGTCATAGCGATCACCATCTGCAGGGTTGTAGCGGGCGTCTCCGTTGGCATCTGTCCAGTTATCAGTGAGTGCTGGCGTGATAGGTAGCGCAGCAAAGCCTATTTTGAGATGAGTAGAGACACTATTGGTAGCTGATACATTTAGGTTAAGCTTGTATTCAGGATGCCTATCCCTAATGTTGGAATAAGCCCAGAAAAAAGTGCTTAACAAAAAAAGCATAACAATAGCCCCGATACCCAGGAGCCATCTTTTCATATACAATGGATTTAAAGATTGCCCTGAAGGTAAGAAAAGAGTAAGATACTCGCTATGCTAAGTGAGATAAGTTTAGATATGCTCCTTCTTATTTTTCACTAAGTCATACATCAGCTCCCTGGCACGATGAAGCTGTGCCTTAACGGTACCTAGTGGGGCATCCAGTTCCTTAGCGATCTCATCATAAGAATATTCCTGAAAGTAACGAAGCTTGACCAGACGCTGGTATTTAGGCGGTAATTTGGTTACAAATACGCGTACCAGCTCTTTCTTCTGGCTTTTTATCGCTTCCTCCTGGGGGTCCAGGTTATTGTCTTCTACGTCTATATTGACTGCATCCCCGTTGTCATCTTTAAATGATGTATTGAGACTAAGCGTCTCAAGTTTCTTTTTACGGATAAAGTCAATGGTATTATTGGTAGCAATACGGAAAAGCCAGGTGCTAAAAGTATAATCTTTTTTGAAACGGTGCAGACTACGAAAGGCTTTGGCGAATGCTTCTATGGTAAGATCCTCAGCATCGTCAACATTACGTACCATTTTCAGGATCATATGGTATACTGGCTTCTTATAACGGCGCATCAGTTCAGCATATGCCTGCTGGTCTTTATTCTCTGTCGCTTCGTCTATAAGTCGAAAATCTTCTAAGGCCTTTTTAGAAAACTGTTTTTTTAATTCCATCTGGTATTATTTGAGGAGAGTGCCCGAATCCCAAGAACTACATAGTAAATAACGTACAAAAAATCTAATATTGGCAACAGTACTAGATCAATAGGATCATTTAACTTACTACTGGCAGTTTTTAGGAAAGTAAACTGCATAAAACCCTTTATTAACAAACCTGATATCATAATGTAAGGTTCAGTTCCGGCTAAAATAAGCACTATAACTCCTATCCAAAAAATAATTTGTGAAATAGAGAAAGCACCCAGCCATTTTTTGTCAAATGACTTGTAATATTTTCCTACACTTAGATGACGTGTTTTCTGTCTGTAATATTCTATCCAAGTAGTTTTTGGTATTGAATATACTCTCGTTCTTGGATCTATACTGACTGCAACATTTTCAGCCGTTGCATGCGCATTGACAAAGAGGTCATCATCTCCTCCGGCCAGCCTGATATGTCTGTAAAAGCCCTTTTTGGACAGAAAAAATGACTTACGGTAAGCCAGGTTTCGTCCTACTCCCATATAAGGCTTACCCGCCAGGGCTGCTGAAAAGTAGAACGCGGCAGTAAGCAAAGTTTCGTACCGAATAAATGTGTTCAGCAAACCTTTTCTCTTTTCGTAAGGAGAGTATCCCAAAACGAAAAATGTATTGCCCTCCAGCGCGGCACTCATCCCTCTGATCCAGTCCGGGCTGTCGGGCAGGCAATCGGCATCCGTGAGCAGCAGTTTGTCATGGCTGGCTGCTCGTATACCAAGGGTAAGGGCATATTTTTTCCCCTTGATATATTCAGGACGGAAGCGTACCCATACCACTTTTAGGTTAGGATGATCTTTTTTCTCCTGATGTAAATACTCCAGCGTGCCGTCGGTGGAGCGGTCGTCTACTACTACAATCTCAAATCTTTTGAAATTCTGGGCGTATAACTTAGGGAGCAGGCGTTGCAGGTTTTCCTTTTCATTGTGAGCGCAGACAATGACCGATACCGCTTCGGGCAGACTCTTGTTTTTGAGAAGAAAAGGGGAGCCATCCTCTGTATAATTACTCAACAGTCTATGTCCATACCAATAAATTGCAGACTGATAAAGGATACAAAGCATCCAAAATACCCAGAATACCCAAACCCACATAGAGGAATTGCTTGAATAATATTGACTAAAAAGTCAAAATTAATAATAATATCAGCCTGAGTATTATGCTGAATGAAAAATTCGCTTAAATATTCATATCTTTATTTGTAATGAATATTATCATTTATACGAATTTTTTTCTTTAGATTTTACGTTCTTCAGTTAAAAATGACCCAAATATTGTGGCAGACCTAGATTTCTTCATTCTTGCGATACTCGTACTTTTTTTCCAGTACCTGGCGGTGTATCTCTTTATCCGCTTAGGAGGGAGATGGCAGCCCAAGCATCCCCTTAGCTTTTATGTACTGGCAGCACTGGTAGGTACTATTGGTTTCAGCCTGATTTTTGGTCTTTTCAAGTGGTATTTTGGTTATACCTTTGTGAGTATCAACTTTGAGTTTGCCCGAAATTGTATGGGTTTTGCCATGTTCTTAATGATCGGCAAAATCTACGGATTGATGCCTATGGAATTTATGGTGCGTCACCTGGAAAGGTAATTCTTTAGCAAAAAGTTTGTATTGCTCACTGGCTTGGTATATTTACGACATTTTAAAACTAAGCCATTTTTGCTATGGAGCAAACGACAAGCCCTTCCAACTGGGAACAGCTTAAAGAAATTATAGCACTTGAGGATAAGCAAAGACTTGAAGAGCATATAGAAAATATCAGTGCGGCTGAGATGGTGCATGCCATGGCGCATTTGGATAAGGAAGACCAGCTTCGCCTGCTTAATCTACTCTCCCCCGATTACTCTGCCTATCTTTTTGAAGAAATACCCGACGCTCAGGCTTCTGAGTTGATTGAAAAACTATCAGCCGAAAAGGCGGCTACCATCATCCAGGAAATGTGGAGCAATGATCAGGCAGATCTGATCAGCAGTTTGGAGAAGGAAGACGCTGAAGCTATTTTGGCTAAGATGAGCCCTGAAGAGGCAGATGAGGTACGTAGACTGGCCCGCTACGCTGACGACACTGCCGGGGGGCTCATGATCACCGAATTCCTGGTTTTTCCTGAGTCGGACAAAGTTGCTGATGTCATTGAAAATATGAACGAGCATGCGGAAGAATACTCCGACTACAATGTGCAGTATTGCTATGTCAAATCCGTAAAAAATAAGCTAATTGGGGTCCTTCGGCTTCGTGACCTGCTTTTGTCCCCGCCCAGAACGCCTATCCGGAAGATCATGCTCCAGAATATACTTTCTGTCACAGTGGATCAGAAACTGGATCAGTTGCTGGACTTTTTTGAAGAGCATGACTTTGTGGGAGTACCTGTAGTAGACTATCAGCAACAACTGGTGGGCGTAGTCTTGAGAAAAGATGTGCTGGAAGCTGCTGCCGACCGCAGTGATGCCGAACTGATGCGTACCCGTGGTATCGTGGGAGGGGAAGAACTGAGAAGTATGCCCCTTTTCCTGCGTTCCAGGCGAAGATTATCCTGGCTAAGTGTCAACATAGTACTTAATGTAATTGCCGCCAGTGTGATTGCGATCTATCAGGATACGCTTAGCTCGGTGATTGCCCTGGCAGTATTTTTACCCATCATTTCAGATATGAGTGGCTGTTCAGGTAACCAGGCAGTTGCAGTAAGTATGCGGGAACTTTCGCTCAATATCCTTAAACCCAATGAAATCCTCAGAGTGGTATGGCAGGAGCTTTCGGTGGGGATCATCAATGGGGTTGTATTAGGGATATTAATTGGCCTTGCTGCCTGGATATGGAAAGGTAATCCGTATCTGGGGATGGTAGTGGGTGGAGCATTGGCTTTAAATACATTGGTGGCAGTAAGTTTGGGAGGTGCTATCCCGCTTTTTCTCAAAAAAATAGGTATGGACCCTGCTTTGGCTTCAAGCCCTATCCTTACTACTGTTACCGATATGTTTGGCTTCTTTTTAGTACTCAGCCTGGCCTCAGTAATGTTGCCTTTGTTAACCTAGTTGATCTTCGTTGAAACCATTTTCTCAGATAATGATTATATGTATGTAGGATCTGGCACTAAGGTCCTGTCTATTTTTTAAAATTATATACATGAGCCGTGTAAAAGATGATCCATCTACGGCTACTGAAAAGGATAAAAAAAGAGATACACTTAGCTATCTCCCGGAAAGCGTACAGGATAATTTTTTGACAGCTGCAGGACTTTTTCAGTTTGCCGTAAATTTTTTCAAAGAGCTATTCAGAAGACCGTATGAATTTAAGGAAATTCTCAATCAGGCCTATCGCCTGGGTTTTGGCTCTCTGCTTCTGGTAGGTATTTCCAGCTTTATCATGGGGATGGTGTTTACTTTGCAGACACGCCCTACGCTGGTAGAGTTTGGGGCAGAGTCGTACATTCCTTCCATGGTATCGGTAGCAATTATCCGGGAGATCGGGCCGGTGATTACCGCTATGATATGCGCGGGAAAGGTAGGTTCGGGTATTGGTGCCGAACTGGGGTCTATGAAAGTTACTGAACAAATAGACGCTATGGCTGTTTCGGGTACTAATCCCTTCAAGTATGTGGTAGTTACCCGTATTCTGGCAATGACCATCGCTTTGCCGATTCTGGTTTTTTACGCTGATTTTGTGGGATTAATTGGCTCTTTTCTGGGAGCCAACATTGAAGGTAACATCTCATTGCCTTTATTTTTTATAAAAAGCATAGAAGCGATCAATTTCATAGACATTTTTCCTGCTACGGTCAAGTCATTCTTTTTTGGTTTTGCCATCGCCCTGGTAGGTTGTTACAAAGGTTATACTACCGGCAAAGGAACAGTAGGAGTGGGTATTTCAGCCAACTCAGCAGTGGTAGTTGCATCACTACTTGTCTTTATCATTGACCTGATCACCGTGCAGATCACGCAATTTTTTAACTGATTTATGGATAGTCCGGAAGTACGTACACAAAGAAATAAGCAGCAGAGCGATCAGGACTCCATTCTGGTCAAAGCCAGAGGCTTCAGGAAAAGCTTCGGTGATGTAGATGTGCTGCGTGACGTCAATTTTGACCTGCGTGAAGGTGAAAATATGGTGGTGCTGGGTAAGTCAGGTACCGGTAAATCCGTATTGATCAAAAGTATGGTGGGTTTGCACATGCCGGATGCCGGTGAACTCAAGGTACTGGATTACAACCTCACCAATATCAATGATGAGGACCTGCTGAAACTGAGAAGGAAGGTAGGCTACCTGTTTCAGGGTGGAGCCTTATACGACTCCATGACGGTCAGAGACAATATGCGTTTCCCATTAGAAAGGCAGGTAGAAAAAAAGTCGGAAGAAGAGATAGAGGAACTGGTGGAAGAAGGACTTAAGAGCGTAGGCTTAATTGATGCCATTGACAAGCTGCCTGCCGAACTCTCAGGAGGGATGCAAAAGAGGATTGCCCTGGCCAGGACGCTTATTTTACGTCCTCAGATTATGCTCTATGATGAGCCTACCACCGGACTTGATCCCGTTACCTCCAAAGAAATCAGCCATCTGCTGATGGATATGAGAGACCGCTACAATATTACCTCCATCATCGTTACGCACGATATCGCCAGTGCAGAGATGACGGCTGACAGAATACATATTCTTCGTGATGGTAATCTGGATACACAAGGAACTTACGACGAACTAGCGAATTCCGACGATGAGTGGGTTCGCGCATTTTTTCAATGATTTTAATTTAATTAGCTATGGATGATAGCAAGAAAAAAAATATAAAACTGGGACTGTTTGTGTTCCTGGGACTCTTGATCTTTGTGGCAGCCATCTTTTTTATCGGTGCCCGACAGAACCTCTTTGGTTCTAATATTGAAGTAACCGCTACTTTCAAAAATGTAGAAGGTTTGCAGGTGGGAAGCCAGGTACGTTTTTCAGGAATTAATATTGGTACTGTAGAGAGTGTTACGCTAAAAAGTGATTCCACAGTGCAAACGAAACTTTTGCTAGAAGAGAGAGCCAGTCAGTTTATCAAAGAAGATGCTATAGCGGGGATCAGCACTGCCGGTTTGATGGGCAACAAGATTGTAACCATCTCCCCTGGTTCACAGAACGCAGCCAGTATAAATGATGGAGATCAGTTGGAAACAGCTTCACCGGCAAGTATGGAAGATCTTATTGCTAATTTACAAGAAACCAGTAGGAGCGCTATGGAGATTGCCAGCAACATAGAGCGGATTAGTACTAGAATTGAAGAAGGAAAAGGCGTTATAGGAAATCTGGTAGCAGATACTACGAATTCTGAGCAGGTAGAAAGCATGATCAACTCTTTTGAGATGGCTACTGGAAATGTGCAGAGTATTTTACAGGACATAGATGCCTTGGCCGCCCGTACACGAAACGGAGAAGGGGTACTAGGAAAGTTGATGGCTGATCAGGAAATGGCCGAGAAAGTAGAGATGATCATAGATTCTCTGGCCAAAACAGGCTCCATTTCAACTGATGTAGCGCAGAATATCCTGGAATTCAGTCAGAAGCTTAGCAGTGACAAAGGGGCATTGGACAAAGTATTGACCGATACTGCTTTTGCCACTGATATTAACGAAACTGTAAATTCTGTGAAGCAGACTTCAGAAAGTATTGACCGGACTACTGATAGAATCAACGACAGCTGGATTCTGAACATATTTGGTGGAGGAAAGGACCGGGATAAAAGCGAAGAAAAAAATGAAAGTGATACAACGAAGGTAGAAGAATGATAATTCTGGTATGAGGAATATGGAAAACCCCATTTACGTCCAGGCCTAAACTGGCGGTAGTGGGGTGAGGTGAGGCGCACCAGTGGACTATCAGCTCACTGGTCCTCTACACGATACAGTTGGCTACCATGTCTTATTTTAATCTATTTTTCAGTCGTTCAGGGTTTTTACTCGTGTGCCATATCGCCAAGACCGTAACTTCTTGTTTTTGTTCTTCAATACTATAGTAAATAGCATACGGATACTTCTTCATGAGTACCTACCGATACATTTTGTAAACCTCCTGATACAGGTAAGGATTATCCTTTAGGTAAGCGATCCGATTGAAGAAGTGGCTCAAAAAAGTAATGCCTAACCCTGACTTTTTTTCCTCATACCAGCCCACTATTTCGTCCAATTCATCCTCTGCTGGTCGGGCAACATTAATTTGATAAGCCATATTTCTTCTCTAAACGCTCTTTTACGTCTTCTAATTTACTGCTTGAAGAAGTATCCTGCTGATAAGCTTCCCAGCGTTTATCTAATTCAGTCTTTTCTTCATCAGTCAGTACTGCTTTGCTATCACCGTATTGATACAGCAGAAAGTCAACATAATCAGATACTTGTTTTTTCAGATCATCGGGTAAGCTGTCTATTTTTTCTTTGAGTGCAACGTCTTTCATCTTTTTGTGTTTTTACGCTAATGTACGCATATTTCATCATGCTGATATATGTTCTATAACGGCAGCTTGTTGCTTTTATATGCAACATACCATTTACAATATAAGATGTTTGCTTCGTTTTTAAAGGATAACGCTGAAGTATGGGCTGAATTTTGAATCTATTCAGATGAAAGGATAGAGACAGTAGTGAAGAAAAAAATGAAAGTGATACAACCAGCGTAGAAGAATGATAATTCTGGTATGAGGAATATGGAACACCCCATTTACGACCAGACCTAAACTGGCGGTAGTGGGGTTTTAGCACTTGCTTGTATAATTATATTGCCTAGTGCTTCAATAATCAAGTATTGCTCTTATCCTTTTCCGCTTGTCTTTTTCTAGATTTTGATTTCTTTGATTTTTCCTTTTTTTTTTTCAGATATTCGCTGATGGCTTGTTCTTCTTCTTTAGTCAAAGGTCCTTGTCCGCCGATGAAATCTATATCTAAGTCTTTAGTCTTCATATTTCTTCGTCTTTAAAATACTTGTTTATCAATCGTAAGGCTGCTTTGGTTTCTATGATCATTACTCTTCCACCAAAGTGAAATGCGCCCAATGTCTTTTCGTAATGTTCTATGAGCTGCGTTTTTGAGATAAACGACAAATTTCCTTTATGTCCACGCTGGAAAGATAATTTACAAGCAAAAGCAACCAGGTTTCCAGCTACTCCTGAATACATTTTATCTTTACCTTTGTTAAAAGGAGCATTTTCTACTAATGAAAACATGATCAGGTTTTACTTCTAAACTCACAACTCCTTGAATTACTGTAGGGTTGTGAATGATTGTCAATTTATATACATCTTTGATTGGCGATTTAAACTCTTCTTGCCAATTGAAAAGCCAGCCTTTTCTTTTAGTAACATTTTTTAAATCACTTTTAGTCAATATTGCAATCTCTGTCTGAAAATTGTCCCCTGTTACTACATTTTCAATACTATTGGTCAGCTTATCAACTTCAAAATCAAGTCCTTCTTTATCTTTATTTTTCACTTGATAAATTTATAAAACTGTTAATCATTTTACCATTATGATTTACAAATGCTTCTTTTTGCATTGGGCTAAAAATTCTAAAAAGCAACATACACCTTACAATATAAGATGTTTACTTAGTTTTTAAATGATATAGTAGTAACTCAGGGCTAATTTTGAATCTATTTGGAGGAAAGGATAGAGACAGTAGTGAAGAAAAAAATGAAAGCGATACCACGAGGGTAGAAGAATGATCCTGATGAGTTGGAATACGGAGAACCCCATTTACGGCTAAGCTTAAACTTGCAGTAGTGTGAGCTTTCAAGTCACTCTTAGGTTACACGATTAGGTATGGTTATTTTTTTATTTCCTTCATTTCTTCTTTGAGGACTGGAA
The DNA here is from genome assembly GCF_038039535.1 of Catalinimonas locisalis. Classification (NCBI taxonomy): domain Bacteria; kingdom Pseudomonadati; phylum Bacteroidota; class Cytophagia; order Cytophagales; family Catalimonadaceae; genus Catalinimonas; species Catalinimonas locisalis. Next base: position 213,748 of record NZ_JBBPHP010000002.1, read on the forward strand.
TATCCTTGAGCAATATACGCCAGAGCGTGGTGGGATCAATTGAGTCATAAGCATGGACGATCATGTTTCTTAATCCAATGATTTGTTTGTAACCGGATATCTTTAAGTGTGGATCAATTTCCTTGAGTTTTCGGACTGCCTCACCGATAATTTCTAAATCTCGTTCTACAGTTCTTACTGCCATGAAATTTGAGCTAAACTTTGTGTAGTCTCTGGCATGTAAGCTTATTACACTTTCATGTTCCTTGATTAAAGACTCAATATCAAGAATATATTTAAGCACTTCTTTAGGCGGCATAAAGAACTGCTTTAGTTTTGTCAAGTTCCTCTTTAAATATAGGGTTTTTAACGACTCTATAAGACAATAAATCAATTTCACGACCAAATAAATTCTCCAGGTCTTCTTTCAAGGAAAAAAAGGCATCTCCATGTTCTAAGGGCGACAAAGACTCAAAAAATAGTACAGCAAAATCTAAATCGCTCTTGTCAGTATATTTTCCGGAGGTAGCTGATCCAAACAAATAAAGCTCAGCAACCTTGTTTGATTTACATATAGAATTAAGCGCTTCAATATTTTCCTCTATTATCCTGATCATATTCCAAAGATATAGAATTAGTAAGATAGATAGCTTTGATTTGTACACCAGGGCTTTAAAAATCCCAGCGGCTTAAGTAAATCACCAACACACTATCTGCATACATCAAGGTAATAAAGGGTAGTAAAACTTGCTACTCCAATAAACCAACCGCTATTATTTTCTTGCTTGTAGTGAGTTGAAAAGTGGAATATCACATTTACGGCCAGGCCTAAACTTGAGGGGGGGGGGAGGTGCACTGGCAGTCAATTGGCTGTCTGCCGCCTATCGGGTTATGCGCCGGGCCTCACTTTATTTTTTGATCGCTTATTTTTAAAATATTCTACGATTTCTGATGGAGTCATGCCAGACAATTTTTCGCTTAATGACTTTCTTTGCTCACGCATAAATTCAACTGCATCAAATTCTTTTTTAGTCTTCGTTTCCATAATCCATTAGGTCTCTTGGTGAACGTATTTCCAACTGTTTATATCCATTTTTGATATTCACGAAATTATAACCTCGTATCCGTTCAATGTTCACTATATGCTTAAAGTTCCAGCTTATTAGCAAGTCTGATCGGCTTGTAGTTGCCAATGCGATATGTAAACAGTCGGTGAAACTTGTTTGTCCTACAACTTTCTCAGATATGTATGCAGAAGCTAATTCCACAGCTTCGTCTGTCTCTTCAATGAACTCTGTATATTCAATTTTAAGGCTTTTTACAAGGTCTTGAACACGTTCTGGTGCATTTTCTAATTCTTCTTGGGTTACAGTAGAGTAAAGGATAATGAATTCACCTTTATCTATCCGTTCAAATAATGGTTTAGTAAATGTGTCAAATTCCGAATCAAAATATCCACCAAAGACTGAAGTATCAATATAAATTCGCTGCTTTTTCATCTTCTAAATTTACACCGCAAAAAGAGGTATGTTTGTTTTTATCTTCTAGACAATTGCTAGCTAAAATGAATATACGTTACAACTATTAGAATCAATAAAAAATGCTATTAGATTACGTCTTTCAATTCACTCAGTTTACTTATTTATTTAGCATTCGTTAATCGCCGTTTTTCCAATTGAGATAAAATTTAAAGATTAAATCCATCAAATAGACCTTTTTATCATCAACATAAAGAATTGGCCTAACAGAGTTTTTTTCAATGTTAGAGTTTATACGCTCTACCGCTTGAAGTATTTGATTTGTTAAGGCTCCTTTGAATGAAGCTTCACTTTGATAGGTGCCATTGTCGATAAATTTTTGAATAACACCAGGTGTAAATTGGCTCCATGACCAATGAGATATGTCAGTGTAAGAAATTCCTTTCTCGAGTTCTTCGATCTCGAAGTTTTGGATAGCTTTTACAATTTCTTCGTACTGGTTAAACGCTTTGTTTTTCTGTTGTTTCCTCGCTCCTGATGTTATTGTATTGTATATCTCTAAATAATCTGAATCAAGAGAGCTAGCAATTTTTTCGCATGCTTCTTTTACATCCATTTTCTCAGTTATAGTAACAGTTTTTGGAGTAGTTTCTTTGATGCCCTTTCCAAGAACTAACTCTTTACATATGTTTTGGACAAGAAATGCATTTTTTAAGGAAACATTGATAATTTCATCAATTACATCCTCACCAAACTTTACATTAAGCTTTAAACCACCTTTGCTTATTATTTCTTTAATTTCTTCTTTTAGTAGATAGTCAAAATTTATGTAGTTTATTCTTCCAGATAAATCTGGGTTATTTTTTAATGCTCGATTTGGTGCACTTGGAATACCTATTAGCAAAAATAGTATTTCTTCATCCTGAAAATGCTTTAAATCCTCTGATAGGGTTCTGTTAAATTCTGAATCAACAAGGTGATAATCTTCTAGAATTATTATTAAGTCTCTTTTTTTATCAATTCTGGTACATAAAAAATTAACATCTACCCTTACTTTGGTATGTTCTTTAGTTTCAATGTAACTATATGATACTTCACTTGAGATTGATGATGATACAGATGCCACATCTTTCTTTCCAACTGTACCTGTAGAAGATACAGCCCATTTTCCTCCATCATTTTGAGCAGAAGTAATTATTTGCCCAAGTTGAAGTTCTGAAGCTATAAAATCATATAGCTCAGAAATTTGAGATGAATTGTTACAACGAAATACAACTTTATTTGGTTTTTTGTCTTCAATTAGCTTTTTCCTATACACAGTCTTGCCACTCTTTGAGTATCCCAAAAAGAAAAGAGCTTTGTCATGTGCATCGAGAGAGTCTTCGATTTGCAATTCAAGTTGAGTCCGCTCAACAAAAGTATGAATAGGAACTCCAGAAGTCCTAAAAACCTCACTTGTTCTGAAAGATTCAATTTTTTTCTTTATTCCTAAAAATTCAAGTATTCCCATTAGTCCTTAGGTTTATGACACTCAACAACTCTATATCAGCAACATATGGCCTTTCCAATCATTATATCACTTCCAATATAGTATTTCCACTTAATTTTTAAAGGATAAAATATAAGAATTAAGAGTTCTCAATGGAAGTTTTGGTTTAGACTCATGCTATTCATTGCCCCTTCCTACAGTTATAAGAGATGCTTGTTTAATATTTGTATCTCTGTGCGTTGGCCTGAATATCCGGCGGGCGTGCGATGGGAAGTGCGCGGAAGCGTTCGGAGATTCTAGACTTTTTTGGTTACTTTTTGTGGCAATGACAAAAAGTAACAATGCTATTCGGTTAAATGTAAAATTAAAGTCTGTAGTTAGCTTTAAGTGCAATAGAAAATTTTAAACATACTCTAAAGCTTTCCACTTCCTCCATGCTCCTCACCAACTAATTTCTTGAATAGCCCAGTAAAAAAGACGAGCCGGAAAATCAGAAATGCATATTGAGGAGCAGGAAAGGTCTGCCCCAAAACCGTTTTTCATGACCATTTCCTAGCGAAACAGTGACGAAATGTCATAAAACGTGAGTGTTTACCTACTGACCAGTGACGAAAAACGGTTTTTTGCCACCCTCTAGTAAGGTAACAGTGCAGACGGTGTAAGTTTTGTGACTGTGGCGTTAGGGATCAGTAATGTCGGTGTAATTTTTCAGAGGGATACAAACCTCCCCATAGCGGTGTAAATGACAGTGTGGCGGGAAAATAGCCTGAAAAGGGGCTTTATTGTATTTTTTGCCTAAACATTACGGGGTAATAGCATTGTCCATTTGCCAAAGTATATGATATACAATCATGCTTACTTGCGAGGCTGTAATTTTATAGCTACAGCGCAACAGGTTTAGCAACATTATCCCCCATTTAAATTACGCGTCATGCCAAGTCTTTCTATATCCAAGCAACTTACTTCTGCCCAATCGGCGATCTATAACGCGATGGAACTACCCGGTGTACAGGAGAAACTGAATAAGTACAGTTTCAACGCCAGGCGTATGCAGGAAGGCAATGCGCTACTGGCTCAAGCCACCCTGCTCCATAACGCCATGCAGGATAGTTATGGCGAAAAGCAGGAGGTAAGCAGCCAGCTGAATGCCCAGGAAAAAGAGACGCGGCAGTTGTTTAGAAAACATGTAGATACGGTCAGACTCGCCTTCCGTGAGGATGAGGCGACACTGGCAAAGTTTCGTATTGATCGTATCGCCAGCCGAAAAGACGCATGGCAGCTACAGGCCAGCTATTTCTACACCAAGGCTATCCTCCATGCGGATGTACTGGCAGGTTATCAACTGTCGCAGGAGGAACTGGCACAAAACCAGGCCAGCGTGGAGGCCCTTATTGCCATACGCAATCGTCGTTTGCAGAAAAAAGGGGAAGCCGAAGAGGCCACACAACAGCGAAATAAGGTGATGAAGGAGTTGAATGCGTGGATGAAAGAATTCCGTACCATCGCCCGCCTTGCCCTGAAAGACAGCCCCCAACTGCTGGAGGCCCTAGGCATGAAAGTACCGAGTAAAGTTTAAGGAAAAAGCGGGAAGTTTGAAGCTGGAAGTAGGAAGTTGCTTCTTCAAGCTTCCCACTTCCAACTCCTGACTTCCCACCTCCAACCCAGGCATTTAAAATTGAGACAGATTGGGTATACTATAAAAATGAAAGAACGAATGATAAGTTTTAAATTTGAGAAATTGCTCATTTGGCAACAAGCAATGGCATTCGGAGAAGATATTCATAAACTTTCATGTCGTTTTCCTAAGGAGGAAATGTTCAATCTCTCTTCACAAATTTTGAGGGCAGCTGACTCAATTGCATTGAATATCTCAGAAGGGGCGATCGGGCAATCGGGGCCAGAATTCAGGAGGTTCATGGGATATTCTATTCGTTCAATGGCTGAGGTTGTTACTTGTTTATATAAAGCCCAAAAGCGTCAATACATCAGTGAAGACGAGTTTACGTCCCTATATAAGTTTGCATTCAATCTAATGAACATGATGGTGGCATTTAAGAGCAAGATAAAGTAGGAAGCGGGAAGTCAGAAGTGGGAAGTTTAACTTCGGTCTTCCTACTTCCAACCTTATACGCCTGCAAAGTCTCACTTACAGTCAGCTATACATTCCAGCATTACATCTACCACCGTATTCAACTCATCCATGCTGATGACTAAAGGTGGTACCAGGCGGACAATGTTATCTCCGATGGCGTTAGCAATCACGCCCTTCTCCATCATTTTCATCACAATGGGGCGTGAAGGAATATCCAGTTCAATACCAATCATCAGTCCCTTACCGCGCACTTCTTTGATGGCTGTTTCCTGTTGAGCTTCCTTACGGACACGCTCCATGATTTTGGTGCCATTTTCCAGGGCTTTCTCCATCAGGCCTTCTTCTTCTATGGCTTCAATGGTTGCCAGGGCGGCAGCGCAGCCCAGCGGATTACCGCCAAAAGTAGTTCCGTGGTCTCCAAATGTTAATGCATTCGCTACATGCTCACGGGCAAGGGAAGCACCAATAGGAAAACCTCCTCCTAATGATTTGGCCAGCGACATAATATCAGGCATCACACCATAGCCCTGAAAAGCGAAGAAGTCGCCGGTACGGGCCATACCGCACTGTATCTCATCAAAGATCAATGCCATCTTATGCTCATCGCAAAGCGCACGCAGACCCTTTAAGAAATCCGCATCTGCCGGATGTATACCGCCTTCGCCCTGTATAGGCTCCACCATAATCGCTGCTGTCATATCAGAAATGGCTGCTTTTACGGCATCCAGGTCGTTAAACTTGATCAGCTGGAAGCCGGAAGGGATAGGCTCAAAGCCCTTCTGGTATTTGGGTCTGCCCGCAGCAATGGTAGCCAGTGTACGGCCATGAAAACAGCCGTCCATGGTGATGATCTCTCCACCACGCCCATTCATATGCCCATATTTGCGGGCCATTTTGATGGCAAGCTCATTGGACTCTGCTCCTGAGTTGGTCAGAAATACTCTGTCCAGGCCGGAGAGCTCTACTAACTTTTTAGCGAGGTGCATTTGTGGCTCACTGATAAAGAGGTTGGAGATGTGCATCAGTTTGGCGGCCTGCTCCTGTATGGCTTTCACCACTTTGGGGTGGCAGTGGCCTACGCCGTTTACTGCGATACCTGCTAGGGCATCAATGTATTCGTTGCCGTCAATATCCCATACCTTGGCGCCTTTGCCATGAGACAAGGTAAGCGGATATCTTTTGAAGACCTTGAGGTGATAGGCATCGTCAATTTCTTTGAGACTGGTATCAGTATGAATATCTTCCTGAGAGGATTGCATAGTTGTAAAAATTTGATTGGATAAAATAAATGCGAATTTACCAATAATATCGTCAAGGTGCCAGTCTTTCTATCTTCCAGCCCTTTTCTGTAGATTGGGTATAGAGAATTCTGTCGTGCAGGCGGCTGGGCCTGCCTTGCCAGAATTCAATGCTATTAGGATAAACTGCAAAACCACCCCAATGTTCGGGATAAGGCACTTCCTTACCTTCAAACTTTTTTTCCAGTTCCTGCAAGCGGTTTTCCAGAAATGTACGGTCGGGGATGACCTGACTCTGAGGAGATACCCAGGCACCAATCTGGCTGCCCCGTGGGCGGCTGTGAAAATACTCGGCAGATCGTTCGGCAGATACCTTTCGTACTTCTCCTTCTATGCGCACCTGCCTTTCCAGCTCTGCCCAGAAAAAGGTGAGTGAGGCCCAACCCTTGTCTGTCAGCTCCTGTCCTTTCCTGCTTTGGTAGTTGGTAAAGAAAACAAAGGCGTCGTTCTCCACACCTTTCAGTAGTACTACTCTTCCCGCAGGTTTACCTTCAGAAGAAACGGTAGCAAGATGCATGGCATTAGTTTCCGGAAGCTGGGCTTGAGTGGCTTCGTCAAACCACTTCTCAAACTGGAGTACAGGACTGCGCAGGACATCATTTACATCCAAAGACTGTCGGGAATACTCCTTACGCATATCTGCGATAGACATACTCATAAGCTATAGAATAAATTGATCAGCGAAGCTGAAAGTAGAAAAATTAGTATTGCTTAAAAGGGTGCTCCTTCATCAGGATCATCGTGCCGGTTGGAATCCCCTGATTGCTGATTAAAGCGGTTATTTGCTTTGCTGGCAAAAGTCATGATGTTGGGATCGTTGAAAGATTCAGATGATCCGGCACTCATGAGGTTATTTCCGTAGGGGTTACCATCAAAGGAAGAGTCATCCAGATCGGTAAACTTAGTAAATTTACCGATAAACTTGAGGCGCACAGTATCCAGCGCACCATTCCTGTGCTTGGCGATGATCACCTCACCGGTACCCTGTACAGGATGGTTGTCTTCGTCTTCAGTAATGCCGTAATACTCCGGACGGTAGAGGAACATTACCATATCGGCATCCTGCTCAATAGAGCCGGATTCCCTAAGGTCGGAAAGCTGAGGTCGTTTATCACCTCCTCTGGTTTCCACTGCACGACTCAGCTGAGAAAGGGCCAGTACCGGTACATCCAGTTCCTTGGCAATGTTTTTCATAGCTCGGGAAATAGAAGCAATTTCCTGCTCACGGTTACCCTGATTGCCTTTGGTACTATCACCTGACATGAGCTGTAGGTAATCCACAATGATCAATTCTATGTTGTGCTGTGCTTTGAGGCGTCGGCACTTGGAGCGCAGCTCTCGTATGGAGAGGGCGGGGGTATCGTCAATGTAAATAGGAGCTTCAGTAAGGTCAGCGGTTTTATGGTAAAGCTGTTCCCACTCAAAATCTGCCAGGTTTCCTTTTTTTATTTTCTCACTCTCTAATTGTGCTTCAGCAGAGATCAAACGATTGACGAGCTGTACGGAAGACATCTCCAATGAGAAAATGGCTACTGCATGGCCGAAGTCAACCGCAGCATTTCGCAGCGCGGAGAGCACGAAGGCGGTTTTACCCATCCCCGGCCTGGCCGCAATAATGACTAGATCCGATTTCTGCCAGCCGGAAGTTACTCTGTCCAGCGCAGTGAAGCCGGTGGGTACACCGGTGAGGCCATCTTTGCGGTGTTTTTTAGCCTCCAGCTCAGTGATCGCATCCCGCATGATGGAGCGCATATCCGCATAGTTTTTCCGGATGTTGGACTCGGATACACTAAAGATTCTTTGCTCTACCTTATCCAGCAGATTGAAGGTATCCGTGGTGTCTTCGTAAGCTTCATGCTCAATCTCGGAGGCAATGGTGATCAGTTCTCTTTTGATCGCCATCTCCGAAACAATACGCGCATGAAACTCCACGTTGGCCGCAGAGTTTACTTTCTGAGTAAGTCCGCTGACATAAAAAGCACCACCGGCAAACTCCAGCGTCCCCAATTTACGGAGTTGATTGGTTACCGTAAGGATATCAATGGGCTCAGAGTTATCAAAGAGCTGAAGGATAGCCTTGTAAATTTCTTTATGGCTGTCTTTATAAAAACTATCGGTCTGAAGGATGTCAATTACAGTAGTAAGTGCTTCTTTTTCAAGCATCAATGCTCCCAGTACTGCTTCCTCTAGATCGGTTGCCTGAGGAGGAAGTTTACCCATAGCATTATTAACCCCAGCCTTATTGAGAATACCATCAATCCTGTTTCTTCGGTTTCTTTGGTTGGTCGCTCTACTTCCTGGATTTTCGCTGCTCATAGCTATGGTTAAAGTTGGATTGGTATACTTTAAATTTGAAGTGATTTTTAATTTACAAAATTTTATGCCTTAGTCACAACGCTTTACAAATGCATTCTTAGTTTTTTCACCTAACTCACTGACAATCATAATGTAATAATTTTAGCAGGTATATCTGCATCACTTACCCTCAAAAAAGGGAGGCAATTATAAAGAATTTTCTTCATAGAAGTAAGGAGAAAGTAGGAAGATTTTAGCCTCATTTTCCAAGTATTTTTAGCAGCTATTTTAAGCTAGATCGCCCGTATTTACCTTCTGTAAATCGTGGGTCGTCAGGTGTTTCCTTGGCTTTCAGATAGTCTTCCATATTGGTTTGGTTCCAGAAGGGTACTCTGATCAGGCTGGCGGCTTTGGCGATTACATGTGCTGAAATTGGAGAGCTAAGCACTATGAAAATGGAAATAGAGATGGTTTTGATGATGGTTTCTATCGTATTGAAGTAAATACCCACTCCGGTCAGAAGCAGGCCTAAGCCAACGGTAGAGGCTTTGGTCACAACTGACATTCGGATGTAGAAGTCAGGAAACCGAAGGATGCCTATGGAAGCAATCATCATAAACAATACACCAGATAAAATACATATGGCAGCAAGAATCTCTATCATGACTTACTTTGGTTGATCAGATAATAGGCAAAAGCAAGTGTCCCCAGAAAAGCAATCATAGATAAAATAACAGCTGCGTCAATAAGAAGGGTATCCTTACTAATGGCTGCATATAAGGCGATGATACCAATCAGGTTAAATGACATCAGATCCAATGCCGTAAGGCGGTCTACGATACTGGGTCCTTTTATGAAACGTATGGCTACCAAAACTACTCCGATAGTCATCAAAACGATGCTGATAATAAATACTGTTTCCATATTGAATTATTTTAATCTGGTAGCCATAATCTTTTTTTCAAAGCCTTGTTTAATATTTCTGCGGAAAATCTCAAGATCCCCTCCTGAATAGAGCGTATGGACATATAAGTATTTGTGATCTTCCGCTACATCAATACTTAATGTGCCCGGAGTAAGCGTAATCATATTGGCCAGCATCATAATTTCCAAATCAGTGTCTATGATCAGTGGTACTGATATTACTGCTGGCTTGAGTCGGTACCTGGGCGTAAGCACTTCATAGCTTACCCTTAAATTTGCAATGACCAATTCTTTCAGGAAAAAAAGCATCAAATGCAAAATGCTGGAAAGTTGCCTGAAGTGTTTCCTGCTGTATACTGCAGTAAGCAGCCATAAAACCAGGATGAGCAGCAGAAAAGCGACTAACGTTAGTAAACCTGAGGCATGAAACATTTCTACTTCATTGTGGAGTACAGTAGCAGCGATGATAGCGATCAAGAAATTTATAATGTAAAACCACATACCTTTAAAAATATATTTTTCAGCATTTGTTTAGCATTTATTGTCCCAGCACATTCTCTATGTACTCCTGCCGATTCAAAAGCTGCCCGGCAGCAGACTCTGACCAATGAATAAAAGGCTCAACATAGAAGCTCATAATTAGTACCACAAGCATTAAGAGGATGATAGTAGTGTACATGCCTTTATGTTTTGCTACAAAATAAACTTCCTTCTTTTCATCGTTATGCCCTGTCTGCCCTCGGGGCTTTGCTTTTAAAAATACCTGAAGCCATACCCTGCTTATGATGTATAAGGTTAGCAAACCCGTAAGTAATGATATAGCTACTATCAAATAGTCTCCACTGATGAGTCCGGCTTGTGCCAGCGCGTATTTTCCCCAGAAGCCGCTTAATGGAGGGATTCCTGAAAGAGACATAGCAGAGAGAAAAAAGCAGGTGGATAAAAGCGGTAACCTTTTGTACAATCCCCCCGAACGGTCTAATGCAAACGTGTCGCTGCATTGCCCTATCAGCCCACCGATGAAGAAAAGGTTAGATTTGACAAATATGCTGTGTAATATATAAAAGATTGCCCCGGTAACTGCCGCTACTGTCCCTATGCCCAGGCCCATTACCATATACCCCATATGGCTGATGATGAGGTAAGAGAGTATTTTGCGATAATCTTTTTGGGCAATCGCTCCCATGATACCAGCCAGCATGGTAAGCCCTGCCACGATCAATATCAGTTGGCGTAGTGAAGGGCTATCCGATGGAAAGATGAAAATAGCCGTACGGAATAGCGCATAAATACCCACTTTGGTGAGTAAGCCTGCAATGATCGCAGAAATTGCAATAGGAGGGGTATGATAGGAGGCAGGTAGCCAAAAAAACAGGGGGAAAAGCGCGGCTTTGATGCCAAAGCTGGTAAGGAAAAAAAGAAAGCCCACATACACCAAAGGGGTAATTTCAGCAGCATGCAATTGTACCGAAAGCTGAGCCATATTTGTGCTTCCTGTGATGCCATATAGAATTCCGATGCCCGCCAGAAAAAGGGCAGAAGCGATAAAATTGATGGTTACGTATTTTACAGCACCTTCCAACTGCCCTTTTTCACCTCCCAAAGTAAGCAGCACAAAGGAGGCGATAAGCATTACCTCAAACCAAACATATAAGTTAAAGATATCGCCGGTAATCAAGGCCCCGTGTATGCCAAATAGCATGAGTAAGAGCGCCGGATAAAAGCCAAATTGTTTACGCTCATGCGTGACACTGGTATGTGAAAGAGAGAAAAAATGGATGACTAACCCCAGTATTGCACTGGCACAGAGCATCAGCGCACTGAGCATGTCTACAATCAGGGTAATGCCAAAGGGAGCTTTCCAGTTACCTGCCTGTATGCTGAGCATTCCCTGCTCCTGAACCTGCTGAAAGAGCATGAAGCTTCCCAAAAGGGTAATGAGCGTGAAAAACAGGTAGATGGCCTTCTGTGCTTTGAGTCTTTTCCAGAAGAAGATACACAGTATGCCCCCGAGGAAGGGCGAAAGCAATGGAGTAATTATCATCAATGTTTCAGACATCCTCCTCCTCTCTGTCAGTAGTTTTTAGTTGATCCAGATCACTGGTTCCCGTCACATTATATACCCGTTTGAGTAGTACAATGGCAAAAGCCTGTATACCTAACCCGATAACAATGGCAGTCAGAATAAGTGCCTGGGGCAGGGGGTCAGCCAACTTATCAACTGCCGGGTTTCCATCATGTACAAATGCCGGCATGGCTCTCGTAATACCTCCGGCAGAGAAAAGGAAAAAATTACTGGCATGCGCAAATAAGATTATGCCCACAACCAGCTTGATAAAGCTTCTTTGCATCAGTAGGTAAAGTCCTGCTGCATACATAATACCCGTAATGCTTGCCATGATGACTTCCATCATTTACTATTTTCAAAGAGGTTAAAAGCTATTTTTAAAGTAATACCAATGACCAGCAGATAAACACCCAGGTCAAAGAGGGTAGGGGTTCCTACTTTTCCAATAAGCGGAATGTTAAAGGTTACCCACATACCTTCCAGAAAATGCTGACCAAGAAATAATGGAAGTAGCGCAGCTGAAAGTGCCGATAAAAGTCCGCTTCCGATAAGCATAAAAGCATTGATTCTATATTTTTTTTGCGTCTTATCTATTCCGAAGGCCATCATATGGAGGATAAAGCCAATAGATGCGATCAGCGCAGCAATGAAACCGCCTCCCGGCTGGTTGTGCCCCCTGAAGAACACATAAACAGAGATCATGATAAATACAGGCAGTAAGATACTGATGGCTTTGGAAAGTATAACAGTTCTCATTTTTCGTGTTCTTTTAGGTTAAGACTGCTCAGCGCCAGTATGCCAATGGCAGTAATTGCCAGTACAGTAATCTCTCCCATAGTATCTAGCGCTCTGAAGTCAATCAGAATCACATTCACTACATTTTCGCCTTTCGCTTTGGGAACACTCTGACTGAGGTAATACTCTTTGAGGGCTGATTTGACAGGCACTTCATGTATGCTCAGCAGAATAAAGGTCATCATTGCTCCAAAAAGCAGGGATAAAGCTAGCTGGCTAAACTTCCTTTTTCCGCTGATGGTAATCAGCTTTCTGGGTAAGCGGTTCAGTATCAGCATAAAAAATACTAAAGTGATGGTTTCCACCAGAAACTGGGTCATAGAGACGTCAGGAGCACTGAAAAAAACAAAGACTGATGCTACGCCAAAGCCCAGCATGCTGGCAGCAATCAGCAGGTTAAGCCGGGAGCGTGTCCTGAAAATGATATACATACCCAGAAAGATGAGCCCATAAGGCACAAATTCGTAAAGCCTTTCTGCTAAGACAGGTATCTCTAATGTAAGCTCTTGGGGAAAGAGACCCTGTAGTATGTAGGTACTCCCTGTCACCAATACCAAAAAGCTGAAAATAGTAAAAATGTAATTGCGTAAGTAACCATTCTGCAAGCTGTTGCTTACTTTTACTGACAGACGATGGAGCATAGCCAGGCAGTGATAATACAGACTTTCAGGCGCTAATTGATAAGAATGGCCCATAAAATCAAATGCTGCACGAAGCCTGTCTTTGATGCTGAAAAGAGTAAAACCTATCAGGTAAGTAAACAGGCTTAGTCCCAGTACCCATGTAAAGCCATGCCAGAGAGATAGGTCTATTTCACTTTCTTTTCCGATGATGTTTCCCACTGTAGGAGTAAGCAGGCTGATATTTAGGTCATAATTAATAAACCCAAAGCTCAACCCAGCCCCCGCCAACAATACGGGGGGGAGCCACATGGACCAGGGTGCAGCATGAGGTGTTTGGGGAGGACTTTCAGCTTTATGTCCAAAGAATATGCCCCAGGCAATCATTAGGGCAATGGTTACATAAAGTGCACTACTGATAAATGCAGCCGTGGTAAGAAGTACTGCCAACTCCGGGGCATGCAAAGCAGACTCATAAAGCTTCTCTTTTGCAATGAAGCCTAATGCCGGAGGTAAGCCCGCCATTGAAAAGCTAGCCATGACAGCTGCCGAAGCAGTCCAGGGCATCTTTGAGGCTAGCTTGCCTAGTTTTCTGATATCTTTAGTGCCTGCTTCATGGTCAAGGTTTCCAGCTACCAGGAATAGTGCTCCCTTGTAAAACGCATGAACCAACAGATAAAGCAAGGCAGCTTTCAAAGCAAGCTCAGTACCTATTCCAATGGCAGCTACCATTAGTCCTAGTGCGCTTACCGTAATGTAAGCCAGTATGCGCTTGATATCAAACTGTATGAATGACATGAGCGCAGCGAACACCATCGTGACACTGCCCACAATCATCAGCGTAACAGACCAGCCCTCAATCCCTGATAAAATAGGCTGAAACCGGAAAAGTAAAAAGATTCCTGCTTTTACCATGGTAGCGGAGTGCAAATAGGCGCTAACAGGTGTGGGAGCTGCCATGGCATTTGGTAGCCAGAAATGAAAAGGAAACTGGGCTGATTTTGTGAAGCTCCCCAAAAGTACCAGGATCAATATTGCATTGAGATAAGGACTGTCCTGAATCCCAGCACGCAGTATTTCCTCTATAGCAAAACTATCCGCAGCCATTCCAATCAATATTAAGCCTGCCAATAATGCCAAGCCTCCTCCTGCTGTGACTAGTAATGCCTGCATGGCAGACTTACGGGCTTCTCCTTCTTCATGATTATATGCGATCAATAAAAAAGAGCTTACGCTGGTAAGCTCCCAGAATATATATAGCTGGATCAGGTTACCAGAAAGTACCAAGCCTAGCATGGAAGCCATAAAAGTGAGCATATACGCAAAAAAGCGATTGGCATGCTTATCGCCTTCCATATAAGCAGTACTGTAGAGCAGAATCAGCGCACCAAAAATGGTGATAAGAAGCGCAAAAAAAAGGCTGAGGCCATCAAGGTAGAAAATCAGCTCTACGCCCAGGGAAGGTACCCATTCGTAAGTGAATGACAATTGCTGGCTGGCATCTACTGCACTCCAAAATGAAAAGAAATATCCGGCAAGGCATGTAAGCACTGCCGCCGAGACATAACCCAGTACCCTGGGAGTCTGACGATATAGTATTGCGCATATTAAGGCTAGAATGTAGCCAGTGAGAACTGCTGTAAGCATGAGGTTAAAAAATAAGGCTCAGCACAAAATGTACTAGGTCAACTAAAGCAGGTAAAAGTTGTTTGTTCCAAACCTAAATCTTCAGTAATGCTTCCAGAAAGTTCATATTATGATTTTTCTCTTTGACGATAAAAACAGGGATATTATTATCATAATGCAAAATGTGTTCGGCGACACTCCCCAGAAGAATAGAAGCAGCAGCAGTTCTTCCCTGTGAACCTATCATAATCAGGTCAACATCTCTTTCTACAGCAAAATCATTAAGCTCATCATGAACCTTATCATCATCGCTTAGGGTATAATGCATTTCGCACATGTTATCATCTATATGGTGCTTCTTGAAAAATTTCTGAGCATCCTTTTCTGCATGCCCTTTCATGATTTCGGCAAATTCTTCGTAGCTCTTGCCCGTTTTATGATAGCCATGAGGAACCGTGTAAACATTATGCCCCAGTATTTTTACATTATTATTTTTTTCTCTAATGTGTATCGCCTGTTCCAATGCTCTTTTAGAATTTTCAGAGAAATCGGCAGCCACCATGATGCTACGAATCTGAATGTCCGCGCTTTTGGGGACAAAGATTACTGAGCAATGGCTTAACTCAGCAATTTTTCCCTGGTTGATTTTAGGCTTACCATTCTGGGTATGTTTACCCAAAATAATAAGGTCTACATTTTTACGCTTAGCATATTTGAGCACTGTATCAGTAGGTTTCCCTTCCAGTATGTCAATATGCTCTGTGGTATTATCGTCTTTACTGTAATATTTGTAAACAGTGTCTTTTACCTGATGCTTGATCGTTTCATCTACGGGTGCCAACACATCATGAAACTTTTTGGCTACATCCTGAGGTAGGTTTAAATCTTTGGCGGCATGCAAAAAATACACACTGTCAGCCTCAGCGATTTTTGCTATTTCAGAGGAATACCTGATCACGTCTTCGTCCATAGCACTAAGATCCACACACACCAAAATTCTTTTAAGCTGGTACATAGGTTTGTATTTACTTTTAAAAGTTAGGTTAAATCATTGTCCGTTCAGCCGCTACCTCCAGCTAACAAATAAAAATAACTTATTTCATAGCCAGAAAATAATTTTCCTATTTTAATAAAAAATTATCATTCCTGGGCCAAAGCTTTGTTTTTATACACCAATTCATGCCATAGATAGTAAGTCACATCACTTGCTTATCAGGGGCAGTGATTTGTCGCTAAGGGTTTTTGTCTTAATTTTGAAACGATAAATTGGAATTGAGGAGATTTAATCAATCAGAATTTTTATGCAAAACAACATTTCCCGGGTACACTTTATTGCTATTGGTGGTAGTGTCATGCACGACCTGGCCCTGCACCTCGCAAAAAAAGGTATGAAGGTAAGCGGATCCGATGATGAAATTTATGATCCTGCCAAGTCAGCTCTAGAGGCTCAGGGGCTTCTACCAGAGCAATTCGGGTGGTATCCCGAGAAGATAACTGAAGATATTGACGCTATTCTCCTGGGAATGCATGCCCGCCCCGATAATCCTGAACTCAAAAGAGCGCAGGAACTGGGATTAAAGGTTTATTCATATCCCGAATATATATATGAGCAAAGTAAAGACAAGCAGCGCATTGTGATCGCAGGTAGTCACGGCAAAACTACTATTACTTCCATGATACTGCACGTGCTCCAGTTTCTTGACAGGGAGTTTGATTACGTGATCGGGGCCAAAACAGCTACTGTAGAAGGCTTAGTGAAGCTTAGCGACGCTCCCATTATTGTGATAGAGGGTGATGAGTACCTGACATCTCCGCTTGACCCCTCACCCAAATGTCTTAAATATCAGCACCATATCGGCTTGATCAGTGGTATTGCCTGGGATCATTTCAATGTTTTTCCCACGCTGGACGATTATGTGAAACAGTTTGAGTTATTTGCCGATGCTTCTCCCAAAGGAGGCTCATTGATTTACTGCGAGGAGGACGACCTGGCTACCATGATCGGGGGTAAAGAAAGAGCGGACGTCAATCGTATTGAGTACAGAGCACATCCGCATGTGGTGAAAGATGGTGTAACCTATCTGAAGACCGATGAAGGGGAGGTGAAAATACAATTGTTTGGCTATCATAATATGCAAAATATCAGTGGGGCTCTGGAAGTCTGTACGAGAATAGGAGTGCTGAAAAAAGATTTTTACAGCGCCCTTCCTACCTTCGGAGGAGCCAGCAAAAGATTAGAATTGGTAGCTTCCAATACACATACCTCTGTTTTTAAAGATTTTGCGCATGCGCCCTCTAAGCTTTTAGCTTCTTCAAAAGCCGTGAAACAGCAGTATCCCGATCGTGCTTTGGTCGCCTGTATGGAGTTGCATACGTTTAGCAGTCTTAATAAAGACTTCATTACGCAGTACCAGGATACGCTGAACGATGCGGACATTGGCGTGGTGTATCATAATCCTGAAGTATCGCGCCATAAAAAGCTGGAACCTCTTACTGACGCGCTCATCAAAGAAGCATTTAACAGGCATGACCTCAAAATATTTACGGATAGCCAACGTCTGAAAGAATTTTTAGAAGGGCAGGACTGGGCTAATAAAAATTTGCTGCTTATGAGTTCGGGTAATTACGGAGGCATAGACCTGGATACCTTTGGTAAGTCTATCGTTGCAAATAATCAATAGTTGTTTACAGAAAAATAATCATGAAGCTAAAGCTAAAGAATCCTCTCGCATTTTTTGACCTTGAAACTACTGGTACAAACGTATCCAACGATAGGATCATTGAAGTTCATATCATCAAGATGAAGCCCAATGGGGAGACAGAAGAAAAGAATTTACGTGTAAATCCTCAGATTCCTATTCCTGAAGAGTCAAGCCTGATTCACGGTATTTATGATAAGGATGTCAAAGACCTGCCACCATTTAAAGCGATAGCTAAAGAACTACATAAATTTCTGGAAGGCTGCGATCTTTCTGGTTTCAATATCATCCGCTTTGACGTACCTATGCTGGTTGAAGAGTTTCTTAGAGAAAACATAGATTTTGATGTGAGTAACCGAAAGTTAGTAGACTCTCAGAAAATTTTTCACCTGATGGAAAAGAGGACCTTATCTGCCGCTTATGAGTTCTACTGTAAAAAGTCGCTGGAAGATGCCCACAGCGCTGAAGCTGATACCCGGGCTTCTATGGAGGTTCTTTTTGCCCAGATAGAAAGATATCAGGACAAACCTGTGGTAGATGCTAAAGGAAATCCACTAGGTACTATCAAAGATGATGTAAACTCCTTGCACAATATCTCCAGCACCAAAATGGTTGACCTGGCCGGACGCTTTGTTTTTAACGATCAGGGAGTGGAAGTTTTTAATTTCGGAAAATTTAAAAATCGCCCTATCCTGGATGTATTACAGTCAGAGCCAGCTTATTACGATTGGATGATGCGTGGGGATTTTCCACTGGATACCAAAAGAAAGTTAACAGAAATCAGGTTGAGGAGTTTTAAATACAAGCGCTAGGTACTTTTTTTTAATTTAGTATTCGTTGCCTTTTTGCTTTTAGTTGATTCCAATCATTACTACTTTGATAGTAAAATTTACAAATACACCACACCAAACAACCTGTAACACATGGCTAAAACCATTATTGTATCCAATCGCCTGCCGATAAAAATACAGCGAAATGAAAAAAGACAGCTAGAATATCATACAAGTGCCGGGGGGCTGGCTACTGGCCTGGGCTCCATTTATAAAGAAGGTAATAACCTTTGGATAGGGTGGCCAGGTCTGGTTTCTTCCCGCAAAGATGAAAAAGCCGAAATCACGGAGGCGATAGCCAAAGAAAGTATGATTCCGGTTTTTCTTACCGAAGATGATATCAAGGATTTTTATGAAGGTTTTAGTAATGAAACCCTTTGGCCAAATTTTCACTACTTTATTCAGTACGCCATTTATGACCCCAAGCTTTGGGAAGCTTATAAGCGCGTTAACCGTAAATTTGCCGATGAGATTGCTAAAAAATGTGATCCGGACGATACCCTGTGGATACATGATTATCAGCTGATGCTGGTTCCCGGTATGTTAAGGGAGCGTTTTCCTGACGCAAGCATTGGCTTCTTCCTGCATATTCCTTTCCCTTCCTACGAAATCTTTCGTCTGCTACCCTGGCGGAAAGAACTGCTCAACGGTGTGCTAGGCTCCGACCTGATCGGCTTTCATACTTACGATGATATGCGCCACTTCCTGAGTTCGGTGAGCCGTCTGGCAGGGCTGAGCAATACCCAGGGACAGGTTGTGGTCGGCAACCGCACGGTGATGGTGGATTCCTTTCCGATGGGGATTGACTACGATAAGTATGCTGAAGCAGCTGCTTCACCCGAAGCATTGGAGCGCGAGGTACATTATCGCATTTCCTTAGGAGACCAGAAACTGATACTTTCTATTGACCGACTGGATTATTCTAAAGGAATACCACAACGTCTGAAAGCTTTTGAGCTGTTTTTTGAACGTTACCCCCAATACCGAGACAAAATCTCCCTGATCATGGTAGTAGTGCCTTCCCGTGACCAGGTAGGAAAGTACAAGGAGCTGAAAGAGGAAGTAGACAGACTGGTAGGGCGTATCAATGGTCGGTATGGTAAAATTAACTGGACTCCGGTACACTTCTTTTACCGCTCTTTTCCGCTGGAAGAACTTTCGGCTTTCTACCGTATGGCAGACGTGGCACTGGTAACTCCCATGCGTGATGGTATGAACCTGGTGTGCAAAGAATTTATTGCCAGCAAAATCAATAAAAAAGGGGTATTGATCCTGAGCGAAATGTGCGGAGCCTCCAAAGAGCTCTCTGATGCTATTTTGATTAATCCCAATGATATGGATCAGATCGTGGAGGCCATACATCGTGCACTTACCATGCCTGAGTCGGAGCAAATTCTGCACAATACCAATATGCAGAACTCTCTGAAGCGTTATAACATCTCCCATTGGGTAGATCTATTTATGACCAGCCTGAATAACATCAAAAAAGCCCAGGGAGGCATGCAAACCAGGAAACTTGATGAGTTGTCAATGGAAAAAATGCTGAACACCTTCTCCAAAGCTGATCACCGCCTCATCTTCCTGGATTACGATGGTACACTTACCGGTTTTCATCCTGACCCCAAGGATGCCAAGCCTGATGATGAACTGAGGGGAATTATTAAAAAGCTTACTAAAGAAGAGAAAAATAAAGTAGTGATCATCAGTGGAAGAGACAAAGGTACGCTGCAGGAGTGGCTGGGTGATCAGCAGGTAGATATCATTGCTGAGCACGGCGTATGGATGCGTGAACATGGTAAGGATTGGCGTACAATTACCGCCATGAAAAATAGTTGGAAAAAAGAAATTTTCCCGGTACTGGAGCTTTATGTAAACCGTACTCCCGGCTCATTTATTGAAGAAAAGGATTATTCTCTTGTCTGGCACTACCGCAAAGTGGAGACAGGATTGGGAGAACTGCGTACCCGGGAGCTGACCAGTCACCTGAAATACTTATCTTCCAACAGTAATTTGCAGGTACTTGAAGGAGATATGGTAGTTGAAATCAAAGACAGAGAAGTGAATAAAGGACGTACGGCATTGCAGTTCCTCAACCAGTATGAGCATGATTTTGTGATTGCTATTGGAGACGATTTCACCGATGAAGATACCTTCAAAGCCATGCCTAAGGATGCTTATACCATCAAGGTGGGAAGCAAGACTTCTGCTGCCCGCTTTAGCGTCAACACTTTTACTGATGTGCGGGATTTGTTGAAAGCATTACAGGCGTATTAAAAGAAGTAGTAAAAGAAAAAGCAAAGCCGGAAGATAGTTTTCCGGCTTTTTTATTTTCAGCTAAACTTAAAGCTTATTTTCCTTACTCCAGAAAATCAGGAGTATCTAGTTTTGTTGCAATTCTGAAGGCCGCATTCACCAAGCCTACATGACTGTAAGCCTGAGGGAAATTACCCCACTGGCTGCCGGTAGCAGCGTCTACATCTTCACTAAACAGACCCAGATGATTGCTGTAACCCATGATATTTTCAAAAGTACGTGCCGCCTCATCCACACGGCCTACACAGGCTAAAGCTTCTACATACCAGAAAGCACAAATCAGAAAGGTAGTCTCAGGCATACCGAAGTCATCCATGTGAAGATAACGATAGAAAAGACCATCTTCCGATTTCAATTCTTTTTCCAGACTCTTTAAGTGATTCTTGGCTCTGTCCGAATTGCCATCCAGATAATTCATCATGATCAGCTGCAAGGTGCTGGCATCCAGGTTTTTGGTCCCTACTGCCTGGGTATATACGCCTCTGCTAGGGTCATAGCACTCTTCAATTTTGTCAACAGCCGCTTGCTTGAGCTTGGTCGCTTTTTGCTCCAGTTTATAATCTTTAAGTCTTTTTGCAATTTTTATTGCCGCTGAGCTTCCCGCCCAGTGGAAGAGATACGTGTAGCAATGGTACTGACTCAGGTCGCGAAACTCCCAAAGTCCGGCATCAGGCTCATACATCACTTCTTCAATCTTTCGTAGTACATCATACACCAGGTTCTGAGAGCCGGTACGCTCATCATTAATAAAACGGTGGTCAACGTACAATGGAAGTAGAGATAACAATACCTGTCCATATACATCATTTTGTATATGTTCATAAGCCTGGTTTCCTACCCTTACCGGCTGATTCCCAAGGTAACCTTTCAGGTCCATAATTTTCTCTACCAGCAGATCACTACCACTAATGGAGTAGAGAGGCTGATAACGACTCTTCTGGCTGGCAGAGATGTTGGCGATATAGTAAAAATATCGTTCCAGCTCTTCAAAGTGTCCGATATGGTTGAAGGCAGTGAGCGTGTAATATGTATCGCGGAGCCAACAATAGCGGTAATCCCAGTTTCTGCCGCTGCCCGGCGCTTCGGGTAAGCTTGTAGTGGTTGAGGCAATGATCCCTCCGGTATCTTCAAACTGGTGTATTTTCAAAACTAAAGCAGAGCGAATCACCTGCTGCTGGTAAAAATCGCTGATACTGGTACTCTTCACCCAGTGTTGCCAGTAGTTGACAGTTTTTTGCTGGAAAATCTCAGAAGTACTTTCTACCGGAGCTTCCAGTGGTGCGCCATAGGTCAGTACCAGATAACGTGTGTCATTGAGTACAAAATGCTGCTCTTCCATAATGTAAGTCAATGAGATATTGGTAGTTAGCCTGATCTCACTCTCCAGGCCAAGGAATTTGATATGATTGCTGGCCTGGTTCATAGAGGGTTTCAAACCTCCATACTCGCCCACTGGTTCGCATTTTACTTTCACCCGAGGTGTCCCGGAAAGCGGCTCTATTTTGCGGACCAGCATCAGGGGCTTAAAGTAGCGATCGTACTGGAAGAAGCGGGGAGCAAAGTCAGTAACCCTGTATTTACCATCTGCATTTTCTATCTCTGTACAAAGTACATTAGTATTTTCAATATAATATTGGTGAGATTTATAAGTATCAGAAGAAGGTAAAATGCTGAACTCTCCGCCTTTTTCATCATCAAGAAGGCCTCCGAAAACAAAGCTACTGTCAAAGCGAGGCCAGCATAGCCAGTTAACATTGGTATTCTTATGAACTAGCCCCAGAAAAGCGCAGTTTCCAATTACGCCAAAGTCGTATGTGTGTTTGCTCATGCTTAAATCTTGATTTTTCGCATATTAGACATCTCCCAAGAGAAATCAAATAATTCTAGTTTGATATATAAGTATCCTATTACATACAAAAGAAAGAACGCGTCTTTTTGTTAACATACATTAGGACGTAGAAAAATTTATATTAATTTGATTTTTGTCAATATTAAAATTGTATCACACATGTACTTACTTGCAAATAATCCATACGCTTCATTAATTTAAGCTTTAGCGATCTTAATTGTTGATTACCTATGAAAATATTAGCCATCGGTCGGAATTACGCCGAACATATAAAAGAATTGAACAATGAAAGCTCTGGTGAGCCGGTAGTCTTTATGAAGCCGGATACCGCCTTGCTCAAAAATAATGAACCCTTTTACTACCCTGATTTTTCCAATGACATACATTTTGAAGTAGAAATTCTGCTAAAAATTGCAAAAGAAGGTAAGTACATACAGGAGAAATTTGCACACAAATATTACGAAGAAATTGGCATAGGCATTGATTTTACGGCTCGGGATTTGCAACAGAAAGCCAAAGAGAAAGGCCTTCCCTGGTTGCTGGCCAAAGGATTTAACGGTTCTGCGCCTATCTCAGAATTTGTGCCTAAAGATCAGTTTGACCTGGGAAATCTCAATTTTAGTCTGAAAGTAGATGATGAGCTCCGACAGCAGGGAAATACGAACATGATGCTATTCAAATTTGACTTTTTGGTTAGTTATCTGTCTAAGTATTTTACCTTAAAAAAGGGAGATATCATCTTTACTGGAACTCCCAAAGGGGTTGGGCCCATTGAGAAAGGGAAGATCTTAACGGCTTATATAGAGGACAAAAAAATGTTGGAGTGTGAAATCAAATAAACTTACTTTACTTCTTTCTTTAATTTTAGTTTTTAACAGCTTTAGCTCTCTCAAAATGGCGGATTCTACCTCAGCCGAGCTTGCCATAGATGAGGATTATTATATCTTCCCTATCAATCCGGGACAAAGAAATTATCTCTCCGGTAATTTTTGTGAACTCAGAAGTTCTCACATGCATGCCGGTCTGGATATCAAAGTGGGCGGAGTAGTAGGTGCACCGGTACATGCCGCAGCGGAAGGATATATCAACAGAATCAAAATCTCATGGGGTGGTTATGGTAATGCGCTTTACCTTCAGCACCCTAATGGTACTACTACCGTTTATGCTCACCTGGACCAGTTCAACGATAGAATTGCTGAATATGTGCGTGAGGCACAGTATAGAAACCAAACTTTTGATATTGAGCTTTTTCCAGACAAAGAGGACCTCAAGGTGAAAAGGGGAGAAGTAATAGGAAATGCAGGTAATTCGGGTTCTTCCGGAGGCCCCCACCTTCATTTTGAGATACGAGATGCTAATCAGGTGCCTTTGGACCCGCTGCAGTATAACTTTAGCGAGATTGTTGATAATGTAGCGCCTTATGTGCGTAAAGTAGCTCTGGTGACTTTGGATAAAGATTCACGGATCAATGGTCAGTTTGGTAGGTT
Source organism: Catalinimonas locisalis (assembly GCF_038039535.1). Taxonomy (NCBI): domain Bacteria; kingdom Pseudomonadati; phylum Bacteroidota; class Cytophagia; order Cytophagales; family Catalimonadaceae; genus Catalinimonas; species Catalinimonas locisalis. Next base: position 237,590 of record NZ_JBBPHP010000002.1, read on the forward strand.
TGAGTTTCCGGTGCGCAGCAATGGTAATCGCTATGAAGTAAGTGAGAACATCAATGTACATGGTAAGGTAGGGGTAGAAATCGCTGCTTTTGATCGTGCCGATGGAGTGCGCAATGTATACGGTGTCACGGCTACAGAAATGTCCTTTGATGGAGAGCCTCAATTTAGTTACCTCACTGATAAACTGGCTTTTTCCCAGACCAAAAATATTCATGTATTTACCAATTATGAAGAGCGATATCGCCAGGATCGTACTTTTTTTAAGCTGTATGTAGATGATGGTAATACTTTACCAATCTATAAAACTTCAAGAAACCAGGGTAAACTTATTATCAAAGACAATGAGCAGCATCAGGTAGATGTAAAGCTTACCGACCACTACGGTAACAGCAGCAGCTTAAGATTATCCCTGAAGGGTAAAAAACCTGAACCGGAAGATAATTTCAAGGTCAGCTATTTCAGTAAGCCTTACAATAATAAAAATTATCACGTTCGTGGTAATACCCTGCAACTGTATGTGCCGGTAGAAAAAGATCCTGAAGGAATGTATGAGCGTAAACTAGCCAAGTTTTTCGCCAACCGTATGGATTATGAAGAGCCCCCTGCCTATGTGGTAAATGATATGGCCATTTATCTCTGGGACTTAAGACGTGGCACACCAGACTCCGTAGATTTTTGCGGAAGTAAAGAAAAGCTGCCTATTAAAATGAAAGTGCCTGCTTATAATGCTTTCAGTTTTTACCAACCGGAGATGGACATCTACTTTTCAAAATCTGCTTTGTTTGATACGCTTTACCTCACTACCAACTATACAGTAGATGCCGATCGTGAGATTTTTACTGTGCATGAAGATAACACCCCGCTGAAAGGTAGTATCAATATTAAGCTAAAGCCCAAAATGCTTCCTTCCGGACCTAAGGAGAAAATGAATGTATATCGCTTGTCCAATTCTGGAGATTTGAGCTATGAAGGAGGTGAATGGAGTGGCAATACCATCTCATTCAACACTCGCTCCTTTGGAGATTATGTGCTGGCGACCGACACGATCTCTCCAGTGATTACTCCTATCAATGTGAGTTCCAAGCAGCTCAAATTCAAGATTGAAGACCAGATGTCCGGTATCAAAAGTTACAATATGTATGTGAATGGAAAATGGATTTTGATGCGCTATGACTACAAATGGGATGTGATCTGGACTGAAGCTGACGATGACAGGCTTAACCTAACAGGTGATTACAAACTAGTAGTAGAAGATAATGTTGGGAATGAAATGGAGTTTACAGGTAAAATATGAATTGAATAGGGTTAAGGCGCGATGGCGTCGTAGTTTTTGTATTGGACTGTAAAACTTTCTTTTATGGGAGACATAGTTTCTACAACTAAATTTTGAAACCACAAGTACATTCCATAACACCATAATGAAATTCAGACCCCATAAAGACATCATTGCCATCGTTGTTTTTGTTGTGGTTTTTCTTATTCTTTGGCTTTTCTTTCGCTGACGGTCTAGCCATAGCTATATGTTTTTCATTCTTTCTAAAACTTTATATTTCCTGATTATGCCAGTCACATTAATTGTGCTGGCATTTTTATTAAGCTGGTTTTACAAAAAACACCGCCGTTTCTTTCTATTAGCCGGGCTGATATTACTACTGGTGTTTACCAATTACTTCTTGAGTAATGCCTTGTTGCGTTGGTGGGAAGTTCCGCCCACTCCACTAAGCGAACTTCCAAACTATGAAGTAGGAATAGTTTTGGGAGGAATTACTTCAGACAAAGAACCAAGAGACAGAGTGCATGTAAGCGGAGCTGCCGACAGGATATTGCATGCCATGCATCTGTACCGGATAGGAAAAATTGATAAGATATTAATCAGTGGAGGATCGGGTAAAATCCTGAAAGATAGTATTCCTGAAGCTGAGCTACTTAAGGAAATTTTGCTGCTCAGCAAAGTGCCGGAAAGTGATATTATAATTGAAGCTTCTTCCCGAAACACTCATGAGAATGCATCTTTTAGTGCTGAAATTTTAAATGAGAAGTATGTTAATGAAAAGTACCTGCTCATTACTTCAGCTTTTCATATGCGCAGAGCCGAAGCCTGTTTTAAAAAAGCGGGCCTTGAAGTAGATCCCTTCAGCGTAGACATGAAAGGAAACGAATTTGAGTTTACGCCCGACGAACTTATTATTCCTACCTCTGCGGCAATCGGTAACTGGGAGGTAGTCATTCGGGAGATAGTGGGTATGCTGGCCTACAAAGTCTCCGGCTACATCTGATCATTTGTGAATATAAGCGGAAAGTAATAAATTCTATTTTTTTGAATCTTAACCCATTTTTCCATGATCAATACATTAGATCTTAATTTTTTAGAGATCAAAAGAGCGATTGCTTCTTTTCTTTTAGAAACCTCTGAGGGGCCAGTACTTTTTGAAACCGGTCCTTATAGCACTTTTCCACATCTAGTGGAGCAAATCAAAAGTGCAGGTTATGCTCCAACCGATATCAAACATGTATTTCTTACCCACATCCACTTTGACCATGCAGGAGCAGCCTGGGCATTTGCGAAACAGGGGGCTAAAGTTTATGTGCATCCTTTCGGACTAAAACATTTGGCTAATCCTGAAAAGCTATGGAATTCAGCTAAGCAAATTTATAAGCACGATATGGAAAGACTCTGGGGAGATATGCAGTCTATTCCTGAAGAGCAACTCAAAGCGGTGGAGCATGAAGAGACAATTAGCATTGGAGATACACAGATAAAAGCCTGGCATACCCCCGGCCACGCAGTACACCATATTGCCTGGCAGGTAGGTGATATTGTATTTACTGGCGATGTGGCAGGCGTCCGGGTAAATCCTGAAAATCAGGTGGTAGAGCCTCCCTGCCCTCCGCCGGATATTAATGTGGAAGACTGGCTGGATTCTATCAAAACCATCCGTGAGCTAAAGCCACAAGCCTTGTACCTGACTCATTTTGGAAAAATAGAAGATATCAACTGGCATTTGGATGAACTGGAAAAAAGATTGATCGACTGGAGTAACTGGATAAAAACCAAGATGGAGTTAGGGAAAAACGTTGAAGAAACCGTACCTCAGTTTAAGGAGTTTGTGGCTAATCAATTGAAAGATATGGGTGTTAGCGATAATGCCATCCGGCAATACGAGGCAGCCAACCCTTCTTACATGAGCGTAGCAGGACTTATGCGCTACTGGAAGAAGAAAAAAGAAAGAGAGCAGGCTTAATAGCTGCTCTCGTTTATTTTGGTCTTGCCTCTGTAAGTCCAGTAGATCAGCGAAGTGTAACCCAGTACGAAGGGCAAACCCCAGATTGCCACAAAAAACATGGTCCGTAAAGTATAATCAGTAGAAGAACCATTATAAATATCCAGATTATAGTCTGGTGATAAGCTGGAAATCATCATATTAGGAAAAATACCCAGGGCGAAAAGCCCGATGATAGCGCCCATCGTACAGGCTGATGAGATGAAAGTCTGCATGGGTTTATCTTTTGCCAGTGTACGAGGAATATTAGCTATAGACAATAAGTTGAGCAAAACAATCAACCAGGCCAGGATAGAAATTAATGTATGATGCTCAGCTACCAGTTCATGATATGCTCCCGGAAGTTCTATCAAACCAAAGGAAAAGTTAGCGACCATTTCTGGTCTTAAATAAAGCGTAGTAGCAGTAGTAATGGCAAACATAATTACAAATAGAATGTAGCTACTCCTTATCCACCCTTTCACCTGATTTTGAAGGGCTCCTTCAGTTTTTAAATTCAGATAAATGGCACCATGCATAGTAAACATTGACAGGTTAAATAGCCCGGTTAGGATAGTATAGGGAGTGATTAAGTCAAAAAAAGTACCCTGGTATACTTTATCCGAGCCTATGGCAAAACCCATCACAACATTTCCGATAGCAATTCCAAACAGTATGGCTGCGAGTATAGAGCCTATGCTAAAGCTGACGTCCCAGGTACTGCGCCACCTTTTGCTGGGTTCTTTGCTACGAAACTCTATGGATACTGCTCTAAAAATAAGCGCAATGAGCAGTAGCATGAAGGGGAGGTAAAAACCTGAAAATGCAGTGGCATAGACTTCCGGAAATGCCGCAAATAGTGCTCCCCCTGCCGTAATCAGCCAGACTTCATTCCCATCCCATACAGGTCCGATTGAGTTGAGCATGATGCGCCGGTCATGGTCTCCTTTACTGAAGAGGTGTAGTATACCCACTCCCAGATCAAAGCCATCCAGGATAGCATAACCTACCAATAGCAAACCAATTAATATGTACCAGATTACATTAAAGTCCATAGTATGATGATTTTACTTGATCAGTTTTGTCAAAGGATCAATGCGCTCTTCACGATGCTGATAGGTCTCAGGGCCATGCGTATAATCCTCAGGTCCATGCTTTATCTCCCTGTCCAGCACATATAACCAGACAAAGAAAAGCAGCGTGTAGACGATGAAAAACAGAATTAATGAGATCAACACTTCAGGGGCGGTGACAGATTTGGATAAACCATCAGATGTTCTCAGTAAATCCTGCACAATCCAGGGTTGTCTGCCTCTTTCCGCCGATACCCAGCCCGCCTGATTAGCAATGACCGGAAGGGCCACGAGTGGAACATATAGCTTCATCAGCCAGCTTTTATCAAATAGTTTTTTCCTGAAAAGGAGAAAAAGGCTAAGCAGCGTCAACAGAATGAAAAACATTCCTAGGGCTACCATAAGGTGATATGTCTGAAAAACCTGGGCTACCGGAGGCCAGTCCTCCTCAGGAAATTCTTCCAGCCCTGTTACTTCCGCATCAAAATCACCGTACAGGAGAAAGCTCAAAAAACCAGGAAGTTCAATGCCATAAGTTTGTTTTGCTTCAGGGTCAGTCCAGCCGATGATAGAAAGTGGTGCAGCTTTTTGAGTCTCATACAAACCTTCAAAAGCAGCTAGCTTGGCCGGCTGATATTCTCCTACCACCTGCGCATGATAGTGGCCAATTGCCGGTTGGATAAGTGAAGCAATGGCGGCAACAATCAGGGCCAGAGAAAAAGAACGATAGGCAAACTCAAGGTTACGTTTTTTGATGATAAAGTAAGCCGCCACACTCATGATCAGAAATGCTCCCTGTATCCATGAGCCTACTACTACATGAAAAAAGCGCACCATAGAGGAAGGGTTGAAAACTACCCCCCAGAAGTCGGTAATCACAGCACGGGTATAGCCGTCAGCTGTGACAGCAAGCTCGTAAGCTACCGGAGTTTGCTGCCAGGAGTTGGCCACCACTATCCAGAAGGCTGACATCGTAGAGCCCAGGGCTACCATGCAGGTGGCAAAAAGGTGCATACCTGGTTTTACTCTGTTCCAGCCAAAAAGTAGTATCGCCAAGAATCCGGACTCCAGAAAAAAGGCAAAAATACCTTCGGCAGCGAGGGGAGAACCAAAAATATCGCCTACAAATCGTGAATAGGTAGCCCAGTTGGTACCAAACTCAAACTCCATGACAATACCTGTTGCTACGCCTATGGAAAAATTGGCTGCAAATATCTTGATCCAGAATCGGGTAATAGACTCGTATATCTTTTGGCGAGTGATATAATATAATGTCTCATAGATAACCAGCAGTAAGCCCATCCCAATGCTGAAAGGAGGGAAGATGTAATGAAACATGATCGTAAAGGCAAACTGCAATCGTGATAAAAACTCAACGTCCAGATCCATGATTGGCTTTTTTGTGTAGTATATAAATAAACAATACGCCCAGGCTGAAAGCCAGGCCACAGATAATTTTCACAAGCTTGGTAAAGGAAAAGTCAAAAACTGTTTCCGGGAAAGGGAGCCTGGTCATAAACTGATAAAAAATCATGGTGGTAAAGACCAGGATAAACACTTGCTGAATAGGGGGCATCTGTCTCAAGTGCTTCATAAAAATGACTAGCGTTTGGGGGTGAAGCTACAGCCCAATCTTTGTATTTACAAAAAGTATTCATAGAATTCTTATACTAAAAAGCTGTTCCTTTATAGCTATAATTTTAATTGCGAATTACCGAAAAAATGAAAATACTGTTACTTTCTGATACTCACAGTTATATAGATGATTCTATCATTTTCCATGTGCAGCAAGCAGATGAGATTTGGCATGCCGGGGATATAGGTGATTTTTCTTTGGTCCGGAAATTAGAAGAAATAAAACCACTCAGGGCAGTGTACGGAAATATTGACAGTGAAATGGTGAGAAGAGAATTTCCCGAAGATTTATGGTTTGAGAGAGAGAGGCTAAACATCTGGATGACACACATTGGAGGCTATCCTCCCAAATACAATAAGCGGGTAAGAAAAATACTGGCCGAAAGGCAGCCTGATTTATTTGTTTGTGGGCATTCTCATATTCTAAAAGTGGTCAGGGATCAGGAAAGAGAAGGGATGTTATGCCTGAACCCCGGAGCAGTGGGAAGGCAAGGCTTTCAAAAAGTACGCACCATGCTTCGCTTTGAACTACTACAGGGGCAGATCAAGCAGATGGAAGTGATAGAATTGGGTAAAAAATAGAAAAGACATTCCTTTTCGGGAATGTCTCTTATAAGATTGATGAGATATTGATTTTACTCCTCTTTCTTGTCTTCTTTATCTTTTGCTGCTTCTTCCTTTTTAGCCTCAGCTTTCTCTGCCTTTGGAGAGTCTGCTTTCTTGCTTCCTCCCTTTTTCTCAAATTCAGCTTTGATAGCATCAACATCTACCGTTTTAATAGGAGGCTGCTTGGTAAGCTGCTTTATTTTATCCTGCCTCTTTTTGGCATTTGCTTTATTTCTTAGTCCTTTTCTTTTAAGTCTGGTAACACCCATGGCTTTATATCCTTATAGTTTCTATGATTCCGAAATGAGGTGCGAATTTAATAAATCACATTTATTTATAAAAGTATTTAGCAATCCATCCGGCGAAATAGTTTCAAAAACCCAATTTTATACTCAGCTTATACTTTTCTCCTTCATAAATTTGCATCTATTTGACAGGGCAGATGTTGGGAATTCACTACAAAATAGCGGCTGATAAGTAAACTTTTCTCAAACTACCGGTAGAAAGTTAAGCAGAAGCTTGGCGAGTAATTAGCCTAATGATATGGTTTCTTATGCTTAAGTAGTGATTCTATCAGGTTTATGTTAATTTCAACTGTAAATCAAGATAAAATATAGGTTGGCGCGTTTCGTTCATGGAACGTAATAAGATGAAAATAAGCATAGTAATAAGGGCGAAGCTGGTTTTTTTATCATATTTGTGTACAATATTTGTATAGCTTTAACTTCTTACTTTTTGATTTCAGGGAACAAATCCACAGAGTAATATATTTTTAGGGTATGAATAAATATTATATAGTTTTATCATTTCTCTTTCTTTTTTCGGTTTTCAACCTTCATGCCCAGGATGAAGGAAAGATTACAATTGAATTTCCCGATGGAGAAAAGTGGAATGAAGTCAATGAAGGTACTACGCTTGAATTTAAACTTAATGCCAGTGGAGGATTGAGTGGCAATTATAAGTTTTCTGCGAGTAGTGAGCATGCGCTTAATTTTCAACTCAATGAAGATGGCTTCTTTCGTTGGCAACCCGCATACGACCTGGTTACTCCTGATGAAAGAAGAAAAAACTACTCTATTTTATTTGAAGTATCTAATGAAGGTGGTCAGGTAAGTACGCGTCAGGTAGAATTTATCATAAAAAACCAGCCTAGAGTATCTGCATTTTTCAACATTAAGCCATTCTATATCAAATCCGGTCAGTCCAATACCTACCCACTTTCTATACAAGGCAGTGACTATTCGTTTACACTTATTGAAGGTACCAGCCCTGAAGGTATGAAGATAAGCAATGCTGGTGTGATCAGCTGGACTCCTACGGCTGAGCAGTTTGCCTCTCTACAGAAAAATCCACTTACTGTAGAGTTTATGGTAGAAGATAAGGTGTATGGAGATCAGATACCAGGCACGCTGGAAGTAGCCGCATCTCCCGAAACGGCAGAACCTGTAGTAAAAACTCCAGAACTCAAGCTGGTTCTACCGGAGGGTAAGAGCTGGAATGTTGTGAGTGAAGGTAATACCCTTACTTTTCAGCTAAGTGCGAGTGGAGGAAAAGACAAGCAGTACACATTTAATATGGTACAGGGCGCCTCAGAGGATGTGGGTATTATATTTGACGAACAAGGAAACTTCTACTGGACACCATCTTATGATTTGGTAGACAGACTGGAAGAAACCAAAACTTTTCAGGTCATCTTTGAAGTGAACAACAGTAGTGGAGAAAGTGACCGCCGACAGGTAAACCTGGTGGTATACCATACTAATCGTCCCCCTGAAATTGCTGACCTCAAAACATTCTACGTTCAATACAATGTGCTCAATGAATATCAGTTGAGTAGTGCCAATGCTATCACCGATCCTGATAATGATCCATTGGTGTTTAAGCCAATACTGGCTCAGATGCCGCAGGGTATGACACTTTCCGGCCAGGGAGAGCTTAGCTGGAAACCTTCTTACGGTCAGTATACGCGGCTTCAAAAGGAGCCTATGAAACTGGAGTTTATCGTTGAAGACCAACCCTATAAAGCCCAGACCAAGGGTACTTTACGTATTGCAGTGACTCAGCAGGATCATCCTCCTGAAATCTCTGTAGTGCCCAATGAAAACGAATTTAGCATTCGGGAAGATGAGGCACTGAACCTGAAATTTTATCTTTCTGACCCTAATGGAGATCAGGATATTACCAGTTTTGATTTTGTTTCAGAGACCAATAGAATTCCTAAAAGTTCACTGATCAAAAATGATATGACTCAGTGGGAATTTATCTGGAGCCCTGGTTATGACTTCTTCCTGGAGCCGGGTATGAAAGATACCTATGAAATTACTTTTTTTGTGGTGGACAATTCCAATCAACGAGCACAACGTACGATAAGCGTAACCGTAGAGGATGCTGAAAACCTGGAAGAAAAAGACCGCCTGCTTTATAATCAGTACCGTACTGGTCTGGTAAGAATGTGGAGCCTGATGGAACAGTTAAAAGACAAGCAAAAAGAACTACAGAAAGAGTATAAAAAGGCCAAAAAAACCAAGAAGCACCGGGCAGTAACTACTGCTTCACTGGGGGCTATCACGGGTCTTTCTCCGGTGGTGTTGTCCGACAACCAGCAAACTCAAAAATATGTGAGTGGGGTGGGAGGTACCACTTCTATGACCATCGGTAGTTTGGAGGCCAGTAATGTAATTGGTAGAGATCCTAGTGGGGTATTTGAAAAACTAAGTTATATCACCCAAAAGCTTAACGAACTGGAGACCCAGGGTAATGTATTTGCCGGAAAATATGCGCTTTCAGCCACCCGCCGACAGGGTTCTTTTAATGAAGACCTTAAAAAAGTAATTGAGCTTATCAGTCTCAAAGATGTAACTACCCTGGAGCTTGACCCTACCTGGGAAAACCCTAAAAAACCAACTGACAAAAATATTCAGGATACTTTTAAAGACTTCAATCCTGACCCTGAGAAATCATCATTAATTAATGAGTAAGCAAAAACCGACTATACCTAAAGGTACCCGAGATTTTGGGCCGGCCGAAATGGCCAAACGCAATTATATCCTAGATCATATTCGTGAAGTATACCGCCGATACGGCTATCAGCAATTGGAAACCCCCAGTATGGAAAATTTATCGGTGCTTACCGGTAAGTATGGAGATGAGGGAGATCAATTACTTTTTAAAATATTGAATTCAGGAGATTTTCTCTCCAAAACTGAGCCTTCAGATTACAATAATGGCTCAGCAGCTTTGCTACCAAAGATTGCAGAAAAAGGCCTCCGTTATGATCTCACGGTGCCTTTTGCCCGCTACGTGGTAATGAACCAGAGTGAGATTACTTTTCCTTTCCGCCGCTTTCAGATACAGCCGGTCTGGCGGGCAGATCGTCCTCAGAAAGGACGTTATCGTGAATTTTACCAATGTGATGCTGATGTGGTAGGTACAGACTCTCTTACCTGCGAAGCAGAGATTGTACTGATGATAGAAGAAGTTTTTGAGCGCTTAGGTGTTAAAGACATCAGTATCAAAATCAATAATCGTAAGATACTGGCAGGTTTGGTAGAAGCCGTGGGTGCGCAGGGCAAAGAAAGTGACCTGCTGATCGCGATTGATAAACTGGATAAAATAGGGCAGGATAAAGTCATTGCTGAGCTGGAAGAGAAAAATTTTAGTCAGGCTGCGATTGATAAGCTGATGCCTATTTTTAATGTGGAAGGAAATAACCAAAGTCGTCTGGAAAGTATACGTATACTTCTTTCCGGGTCTGAGACTGGCTTAAAGGGAGTAAATGAAATTGAGGAAGTCATAGAAAGAGTGAAAATGATGGGTTCAGAAGCCGCTTCACTGGAGTTTGACATAACACTGGCCAGAGGCTTGTCTTATTATACCGGGGCAATATTTGAGGTGAAAGCCAATAACGCAGTAATCAGCAGCAGCATCAGTGGAGGAGGGCGTTATGATGACCTTACTGGTGTGTTCGGTATGCCCGGTGTTTCAGGAGTAGGTATCTCTTTCGGTGTTGACCGTATTTATGATGTGATGGAAGGCTTAGGCCTGTTTCCGGGAGAAAATCTTGCCGGTACACAGGTTTTATTCATCAGCTTTGACGAAGAAACTGAAAAGCACGCACTCGGCTTATTAAGTAAAGTGCGCAAAGCAGGCATAAGCGCTGAAATCTATCCTGACCAGGTAAAGCTTAAGAAGCAGTTTGCTTACGCAGACAAAAAAAATATCCCTTATACGATAGTGGTAGGGGCAGATGAAATGCAGAAACAGGCTTACGGCCTAAAAAATCTGAAAAGTGGGGAGCAGGAAAATCTGAAGATAGAGGAGATCATTGGCAGGCTCAGACAATGAATGCTGATCATCTGCGTTTTATGTAACAAAACGAAGCCCAACCATCACTGCATTGCGAATTCGTATACTCTTAAGCTTACTCTTATGCTGCTGTAGCCTGGCATTTACCGCTCATGGGCAGGTGCAAAGCCCTAAGGAGCGCTTTGAAGTAAATATCACCAAAGGTTGTGCTCCGCTAACAGTTACTGCGATCAACCTTTTCGCGGATATACCGGATGTACCCATCGTTTGGAATTTTGATTGGGATGGAGACGAAGGTAACATCACAGTTGATCCGGATGCTTCTCCGCAAAGTGCAAGTTTTGAATATACTGAGCCCGGTACTTACAGGCTATTGCAGGTGATAGGAAATATTAATGATCCTATTGATACAATTATCATTGAAGTGATGGAGCCCAGAGAGCCGCAGTATACAGTTTATAATTGCATCAATAACACAGTTTACATAGACTTTAGCGAAGAGGATTATTACGATCAGCTATTTTTTGATTTTGGGGATGGTGGAATTCAAACGGTTGCGACTGATCAGGAATTTTTAACCTATCAATATTTTGATGAGGGAGAGTATACAATTGCTGCGGAAGGACTTTTTGAGGATGGAGCACCTAATTGTGGCCTGGCTGATACCACAATAAGCACCGTTGAAAACCTGGAAATTGCTACTTTGTCGCAAGTCAGCGTAGAAAGTGAGCAGGAAATTCAGATGACCTTTGAACTGGCCGACCCAAATGTTTCTTATCGGCTGGAAGTAGATGAAAATGGTAGTAGCGATTTTAATTTTGCTTCCATAGACTTATCAGGAAACAGCAGTGACTACACCTGGAGTGACTCTAATATCAATACCCGTGATAATTATTATTGCTTTCGCATAGTGGCGGTGAACCGCTGTGACGAAAGCCTTAATCAATTTTCAGACACTGTCTGCAGCATTGCACTACAGGCTACGGCAGAGGATCTTCAGAATCAGCTGGAGTGGCAAAGTGAAGGATTTACTTCCTTTCAGCTAAACCGGGATGGTGATCAGCTTGCTGAGCTTAGTGCTACATCCTATACCGATTCTGATGTCTCCTGCCAGGTAGATTATGTGTATAGCATTGTGGCAGAGCGCGACGGAGCGCGTAGTATTTCTCTGGAAGAAAGTGTTACCGCTATTTCTACTACAATACCTTTAGCGCCTGGCAACCTGGAAGCAGAGTTGCAGGGAACAGGTGCACTATTACAATGGCCCGCAGTAAATGAAGCGGAGCAGTATTACATCTACCGTTCAGAGGATGGGAGCAACAGGCAGTTATATGATTCACTACAGCAGGGTACTACCAGTCTTTCGTACATTGAGACACAGGAGCTTACTGTGGATGTAGAATATTGTTATCAGATATCATACATCAATGCGTGTGGTAATGAGTCTGAGTTAAGTGAAGAAGCATGTATTATCCTACCCCAACAGGCCAGAGTATTCCTTCCTAATGCTTTTACTCCCAATGGAGATGGTCTCAACGATACTTTTGTGTACAAAGCAGAGCTTCTGGAGTCTGTACAGTTTCAGATATTCAATCGCTGGGGCGAACTGTTATTTTCAACTACTGAGTTAGGTACAGGATGGGATGGAATCTATCAGGGAGGTTTGGCTCCTCAGGGTACATATCTCTACGTTTTACAAGTAGTAGATCAGTTAGGAAATTCCTTCAGTAGATCAGGAAAGTTTACACTGCTTAATGCAGCACCTTGAGATAAACAAGCATGCTGTAAATTACGTTGAATAAATTCTATATTTACGAAGTCTTATTTTACATATAATTGAGAAAGCTATGTTTGACATGAATAAAATGATGGAGAAGGTGAAAGAAGTGCAGGAGAAGATGAAAGAAGCACAGGAAAAACTGGAGGACATTACTGCTACAGCAGAAGCAGGAGCGGGTATGGTAAAAGCTACCGTAAACGGTAAAAAGGAAGTAATAGATATTGAAATTGATAACGATATCATAAAGCCCGAAGACAAAGAAATTATTCAGGACCTGGTGGTTGCAGCTATCAACAAAGCGCTGACAGAGGTAGATGCAAAAGCCAAAGAAGAAATGAAAAAATCAACCCAGGGTTTTATGCCTAATATACCAGGATTTGATTTTGGGAATATGGCCTAATGGAGCAGGCAGCAGTAATCATTTTAAATTATAATGGACTTCATTTTCTGAAGCAGTTTTTACCCTCAGTCGTCAAATATAGTAAGGGGCACCGGGTGATCGTAGCAGATAATGGTTCTACTGATGATTCGCTTGTCTACCTAAAAGAGCATTTTCCTGAAGAAGTAGAGATTATCGCTTTCAAGGAAAACTACGGTTTTGCCAAAGGCTATGACTTAGCACTTCAGCAAATTGATAATAAATACAGTATACTCCTGAATTCAGATGTAGAGGTAACTGAAAACTGGATCAATCCTCTCATTGAGTTTATGGAAACAGATGATAACATAGCAGCCTGTCAACCCAAGATCAAGGCCTATCATCAAAAAGATACCTTTGAACATGCCGGAGCTGCCGGCGGATTTATTGATCTCATTGCTTATCCGTTTTGCCGGGGACGCATACTGGATACTCTGGAAAAAGATCAGGGACAGTATGATGACATCAAGCAGGTTTTTTGGGCAAGCGGAGCCTGCTTTTTTGCCAGAACAGAGGTTTATAATCAATTAGGTGGGTTTGATGATATTTTTCATGCTCATATGGAGGAGATTGATTTGTGTTGGAGAATCAACGCTTCCGGTTATAAGATTTTTTATCACCCTGGTAGTACAATATATCACGTGGGAGGAGGGACCATGCCAGCAACTAATCCCAAAAAAACATACCTCAATTTCAGAAACAGTACAGGAATGCTGTACAAAAATTCTTCATCAGCAAGTCTTTGGTGGAAAATTCCTGGCAAAATGATGATAGATACATTAGCTGCTTTGAAATTTCTTTCAGAAGGAAAAATAAAAGATGCTCAGGCAGTTATGCTGGCAAATGTACATTTTCTTGTTAACTTGGAGCGCTGGAATAAAAGGCGCATAGAAGTTAGGAAATTACATTCTGTGAAAATAAGAGAAATCATTTACCCTAAAGTGCTGGTTTTTGAGCGGTATCTGAAGCAGAAAAAAGTCTTTAGCCAATTCAATTTTTAGTTCCAGATCTGATTGTATTGTCTTCTTAGGTGCCTTCTTAAGTTCATAATAAAGGCTAAACCCATATAAATAAGTAGAGGGGAGCCGAAGGTGAGAAATGAGGCGTAAATAAAAAATAATCTGATACTGGAAGTTGAAATACTCAGTATTTCACCCAGGCGGGTACATACGCCAAATGCTTGTTCTTCAAAGAAATGCTGTAACTTTCTCATATTCATAGAGTAAAAACAAAACAAAAATGTAATCATTTTGTTCAAATCTTATCAAAAATAACTATTTTTTCGCCAAAATTGTAATATTGGTAATAACCTAATAATTTCGCATCACCAACTAACCAAACTTTTAAATTATGAATCAAGTGAAAAATTTACTGTTTACTTTTATACTTCTTGGCTTGGTCGCTTTTTCGGGGTGTAACTCCCTTAAGAAGATGGTTAAGATGGCTGAAGATCAGGAACTGACTGTGGAACCTTCTCCTTTGGAAGTTCACGGAGATCAGGTTGATTTTGAGATGTCAGCTGTACTACCAGTCAAAATGCTGAAAAAAGAGAAAGTATATACTGTTAATACTTTCTACAAGTATGGCACTGACAGCGTAGAAGTTGGAAGTATTGAATTCCGTGCTGAGGATTTTCCTAATGGAGCGGAGCAACAGCCTAGAAAATCAGAGTCTTTTTCTTTTGCTTACGATGATGAAGCAATGGATGATGGATACCTAATGGTACAAGGTGTAGCTTCTGACCCTAATTCAGGCAAGACTGCTTCAACTCCTATGTTACAGGTAGCTGAAGGTTTAATTACTACTTCACAGCTTGTACAGGTACCTTCAGGATTAGACGGCGTATTGTATGCAGATCATGGATACAACACTGCAGAAGAATTAGAGCCTACTTACGTTAACTTCTATTTTGCTCAAGGTAGCTCTTACCTGAGACCTTCTGAAGTGCGCAGTGACCGCGGCGAAAGATTCAGAAACTTTATTGCTGAAAAGAACGTGACCCGTTCAGTGACTATCACAGGTACTCACTCACCTGAAGGACCTGAAAGAGTAAACGAAAACTTATCTCAAGATCGTGCTGCTCGTATTGAAGAATATTACAGAACTCAGATGGATCGTTATGATTATTCTGATGCTGCTGATGAAATTAACTTCATCCTTAAGCCAGTAGTAGAAGACTGGAGTGGATTGAGAGAAGCTCTACAAGAATATGATGGTTTGGACCAGTCAGAAAAGCAGGCTTATTACGACATCATTGATGGCTCTGGTACTTTTGAGGAAAAAGAAGATCAAATGCACCAATTGCCTACTTACAACGAAGTCTTCAGAGAGCTTTATCCTGATTTGAGAGCTGCTAAGACAGAGGTTTTAACTGTAAAAGAAAAGAAAACTGAATCTCAGATTTCTGTACTTTCTAAGCAGGTTTCAGAAGATGCAGTGCAATCTGATACTCTTTCTGAGCAAGAATTGCTTTATGGTGCTACTTTAACACCTTCATTGGACGAGAAAGCAGCTATTTACGAGAAAGCCATTGAACTACATAATAGCTGGGTAGCTCATAATAATCTTGGTGCAGTATACTTGCAGCAGGCTATGGAAGCTAGTGAATCTGAAATGGAAGATTATCTTGGTCAGGCTCAGACTCAACTTGAGACCGCTGCTCGTATGAATGATAATGCTGAGTCTCATGCTAACCTGGCTATCATCTACGCTCTGCAGGGCAACAAAGAGAAAGCCATGGATGAAATCTCTAGTGCCAGCGGAATGCAGCCTACTATGCAGGGAGCAAGTGCTTCTATCAATGGTATCAAAGGTGCTGTAGAGATTATGCTTGCAGAGTATGATCAGGCTGTCTCTTCTCTTTCAAATGCATCTGAAAGTGCTGTAAACCTCTTCAATCTTGGTTTAGCTCAGATACTTTCTGAAAACTACGAAAATGCAATTACCAGCTTTGAAGAAGCACTTAGTGAAGACAGTGATTTCGGATTAGCCAGCTATGGTATTGCCGTGGCCAATGCTAGACTTCAGAATGAAAGCGCTGTGTATGAAGCATTAGGTAATGCTGTGAGCGCTACTTCTGAACTGAGAGAAAGAGCTGTTACAGATCTTGAGTTTGCAAATTACAACGAATCTGATCAATTCAGAAACGCACTTCAATAGTTCAAGTTTAAGATTTGGTGATGAATTTATTAAGCCTTCCTATCGTAGGAAGGCTTTTTTCTTAATATTGATGTCATCAAGCTTCATGTTATTTTGTTAATTAGGGGCTGAAATACTAATTTTAAACTCTTTATACAACTAAGGATAAAGCATGAGAGAAATACAATTCAGAGAGGCCATACAGGAGGCCATGTCAGAAGAAATGCGCAGGGATAAAAATGTATTCCTGATGGGAGAAGAAGTAGCCGAATATAATGGTGCTTATAAAGCTAGCCAGGGAATGCTGGATGAGTTTGGGCCAGAACGCGTGATTGATACTCCTATCGCTGAGTTAGGCTTTACTGGCATTGGTATAGGGGCTGCAATGAATGGCCTAAGACCTATTATTGAATTTATGACATTCAATTTTTCACTGGTGGCAATTGATCAGATTATCAATGGCGCTGCAAAAATGATGTCTATGTCCGGTGGGCAGTTACCGGTACCTATTGTATTCCGTGGACCAACCGGTAATGCAGGACAGCTAAGTTCTCAACACTCTCAAAATTTTGATAATTGGTATGCCAATACTCCTGGGTTAAAAGTAGTTGTTCCAAGCAACCCTAAACAGGCCAAGGGGCTACTTAAAACCTCTATACGCGACAATGATCCTGTGATCTTTATGGAATCAGAGTTGATGTATGGTGATAAGGGAGAAGTACCAGAAGATAATGAGTTTTTACTTCCTCTAGGTAAGGCTGAAGTAGTCCGTGAAGGAAGTGATGTAACCATCGTATCTTTCGGAAAAATGATGAAAGTAGCTTTTGAGTCAGCAGATGAACTGGCTAAAGATAATGTCAATGCTGAAGTTATAGATCTGATGACGATACGTCCGATAGATTATCAAACCGTGGTTGATTCAGTAAAGAAAACTAATCGTCTGGTAATAGTGGAAGAAGCCTGGCCCTTGGGTGCAATTTCGTCGGAAATTACTTATCATATACAACGCCATGCTTTTGATTATCTGGATGCCCCAATCCGAAGAATTAATAACTGGGACGTGCCTCTTCCTTATGCACCAACCCTGATAGAAGAAATCTTGCCTAATGCCAAAAAGACTATACAGGCATGTAAAGATGTAATGTATATTTCATAGAAATTAAACTTATTATAAAAAAAGAGCAGCTTAAAACTGCTCTTTTTTATGCCTATGAAAAAGGATTGATATTGGCTAAACCTTTGTTATTGCCCATCTTGTTCATTTTCTTCATCATTTTTCGCATTTCTTCAAACTGCTTCAGTAAATTATTTACCTCTTGTACGGAGGTTCCGCTTCCACTGGCTATTCTTTTTTTACGGCTACCATTGATTACATTGGGTGCACCTCTTTCTTCAGGTGTCATAGATCGGATTATTGCCTCAATGGGCTTAAACGAATCATCATCAATATCAATGTTTTTAAGTGCTTTATTCATTCCCGGTAACAAGCCTAACAAATCCTTGATGTTACCCATCTTTTTAATTTGCTGAAGCTGAGATAAAAAATCGTCGAAATCAAATTGGTTTTTGCGAATTTTCTTATTCAGGCGTTCTGCTTCTTCTTCATCAAAGGCCTGTTGAGCTTTCTCCACCAAAGTGGTAACGTCACCCATGTCCAAAATTCGGCGAGCCATACGGTCGGGATAAAAAATGTCAATAGCATCCATTTTTTCACCGTTGCTCACAAACTTAATAGGCTTCTCTACTACCTTTCTGATAGACAGAGCTGCACCACCCCTGGTATCACCATCAAGTTTGGTTAAGACTACGCCATCAAAATCAATACGTTCATCAAAAGCCTTGGCTGTATTTACTGCATCCTGACCAGTCATGGAATCAACCACAAAAAGTGTCTCAGAGGGCTTAAGCGTTTGTTTGAGCGAAGAAATTTCATCCATCATCGCTTCATCTATTGCCAAACGCCCAGCGGTATCCACAATCACTATTTTTTTGCGATTTTGTTTGGCATAAGCGATAGCATCCTGGGCAATTTTTAATGGATCTTTAGTTTCCTTATCTGCATAAACATCCACTCCCACCTGTTCACCTAAAACCTTTAACTGATCAATAGCAGCAGGTCGGTATACGTCACAAGCGGTTAGTAAAACTTCGCGGTTTTGCTTTTTTAAATGATTTGCGAGCTTACCGGAGAAAGTAGTTTTACCAGAACCTTGTAAGCCTGAAATTAGTATGATGGCAGGATCACCACTCACTTCAATATTGCTCTGTGTGCCACCCATCAGATCAGTTAGCTCCTCTTCTACGATTTTGGTAAGCAGCTGTCCTGGAGAAACTGAGATTAATACTTTCCGGCCAATGGCCTTTTCTTTAATGGAGTCTGTGACTTCTTTAGCTACTTTAAAATTAACGTCAGCATCAATGAGTGCTCTGCGTATTTCTTTAACCGTCGTTGCTACGTTTACTTCAGTGATGGCACCCTGTCCTTTGAGGGTTTTGAATGCTCTATCTAAACGCGTACTTAAACTATCAAACATATACTTTCTCTTTTATAGTTTGTGCAATCTTGAGTATGATTTTTAAGGATAATAATTACAAATCCCTAACCTAAAAACCTGAAAGTGTTGAATTTAACGAGATACATATATCTCACACAAAATAGTGCTCATTATACAAGCTCCTTAATTAATTCAACGTTCAAAGTTCGTGAAAAAAAAGGCGCGATAAAAGGCCAAAACTCATGAATGCTAAGAATAATACCTTTCAGCTTAACTCTTGTATTGATGATGTGGTAGCTATAATAGAGTTACTTAAAAATTCAAAATACCTCATCACTTTTTAAGTTAAATGAAGAAAGGATACAAATCCAGAAGTTAAAGGATCTCTGGCTAGTGTACTGTTGTTTTATACCATGTTTGGTATTTCAAAGTAGCTTTGTGAGCAAAACAAAGAAGGTTTGTCTTCTGAAATTGCCCATTTCATATGGCACGCCTGGGTTTTGGCTAGACAATAATTCTAATTTGGTATTATCCATCCTGAGTAAGAAAGTTATTCTTTTCTAAAAGATAAGTTTAATAAAATCCTCTTCTTTTGTTGTGCTAGCAGTTTTACAATTCTCAGCAACTTAAATACGGGTTTTTAAGACTGTAATGCCAATGAGAAAACTGTAGTACTTTATTCAAATTTGTTTTTTCTTGGAAATAAAAAAACTCCCAAATAAATAAATTAATGGATATTCATTATTAATAAAATTATATTTTATTATATTTGTTATAATAATAATCATATTTAAACTAAATATTATCTAATGAGTATCCTAGAACTTCTGACTGGCAAAAAGAAAAAAAGAGCTAAAGGTCACCTTAGTAATCTCTTTGCAGTTGCGGCCTCCGATGGGTCTTTTGACGGATTGGAAATAGATTATCTACTTTCTATGGCTCAGCGGTATAATATTTCGGAAGAAGAAATAAAGATGATCAAAGACAATCCTCAGGCATTTGAATATGAACCTCCTGTCAATGACCGGGAACGTTTTGATCATTTGCATCACTTGGTTTGTATGATGCTGATAGATGGAGAAGTACATGATAAAGAACTAGAAATTTGTAAGAGACTA
Source organism: Catalinimonas locisalis (assembly GCF_038039535.1). Taxonomy (NCBI): domain Bacteria; kingdom Pseudomonadati; phylum Bacteroidota; class Cytophagia; order Cytophagales; family Catalimonadaceae; genus Catalinimonas; species Catalinimonas locisalis. The sequence continues at coordinate 257,418 of NZ_JBBPHP010000002.1, forward strand.
GCATCTACTTTGGGATTGAAAAAAGAATTTGTAGATGATTTTATTCAGGTAATTAAGGAAGATCCCGAAAGAGAAACGCCTACAGAAGTAGTAATAGGTAAACTACTCAAATTAGCTCAGGAAAGAGAAACCAATTAGATTAAAAAAGAGGAATAAAAAAGATATTTTTAGGATACGGCTGTTTCGCTTTATATAAAGCGAAACAGCCGTATTTTTTTTTATATATTTGTTGAATAACAAAAATTAAAGTCGTAGACCAAATCTAATTAATCCGAAAATTTGACTTTCAAAAAATTTAAATTTCAAGCTGAACTTCAGGAAGGAATAAGTGCGATGGGGTTTGAAGAACCAACTCCTGTTCAGCAACAAGCCATTCCTCCCATATTATCAGGAAAAGACGTAATTGCCTGTGCACAAACAGGAACCGGAAAAACGGCGGCATATCTTTTACCCATCCTCAATGATCTGGTTAAGCAGCCCTCTGAAAATATTAGTTCTTTAATCATTGTTCCTACCCGGGAATTGGCTATGCAGATTGATCAACAGTTGGAAGGCTTTTCATATTTCACTGCTGTAAGTTCAATTACAATATATGGTGGAAGTGATGGTGCGACTTTTGACAGGCAGAAGTCTGCTCTAAAAAAAGGTACTGACATAATTATTGCCACGCCCGGTAAGCTAATGTCTCACTTGAACTTGGGTTACGTAAACCTTAAGCACCTCCGACATTTTATCTTGGATGAGGCTGATCGTATGCTGGATATGGGCTTCTATGAAGATATCATGCGGATTGCCAGTTATCTGCCTGAAAAAAAACAAACATTAATGTTTTCAGCAACTATGCCTCCCAAGATCAGGCAGTTGGCTAAAAATGTGCAGGTAGATCCTGAAGAGATCAATATAGCTATCTCTAAAACTGCCTCAGGAATACTCCAAGCTGCTTTTATACTATATGACAATCAAAAACTTCCATTACTTGAGCACCTTTTAAAAGCCAAAAAAGTAGGTTCTCTGATCGTATTTTGTGCCCGTAAGGTAACAGTAAAAGAGATCAGTAAAGCATTGGATAACCTTGACTATCAGATTTCTGCCATACACTCTGATCTTGAACAAAGTGAAAGAGAGGAGATTATGCGCAAGTTCCGTAACAAACAGATTCAGGTGTTAGTCGCTACAGATATTTTATCCAGAGGGATTGATGTGGAAGGAATAGAATTAGTCATCAATTATGACGTACCGAACGATGCTGAAGATTATGTGCATCGGGTAGGAAGAACAGCTCGCGCAGATAAAAAGGGAGCAGCCTTTACTTTTGTTGGCCCCAAAGAACAGCGGTCTTTCAGCCAGATTGAAAAGCTCATAGAGAAAGATATCACCAAAGCAAAATTACCGGATTATATTGGCGAAGGGCCTGCTTATAATCCTGGCTCTTCCGTTAAAGGAAAAGGTAAAAGCTTTCGGAAAGGAAATAAGAGGCGAAAAAAGAATGAATAATAAAAATTAATCTTCCCTAAGCTTGGTAATTACTTCAATTGGAGTATGTAGGGTTTTATGCACTGGGCATTTGTTAGCGATTTCTATCAGTCTTTCCTTTTGTTTTTGGCTGAGTTTTCCTTCTAATTCTATTACTCTTTCAATCTGATCTATTTTTTGTGCTTCATCTTCACAAGCCTCACAATCTGCAGAGTGAATTTTCTGGTGTTGAAGGTGTACTCTAACTTCCTTGAGAGGCCATTTTTTATGGTTTGCATACATCCTAAGGGTCATGCCGGTACACGCTCCCAAACTTGCTGATAATAACTCATAAGGTGATGGCCCTAAATCACTTCCTCCGGCATCTATCGGTTCATCTGCGATGAGGGAGTGTTCGTCAGTCATAATCTCAGTAATGAAGCTTTCCTGGGTCCGCGTCACTACCTGCTTATCGGTACGAAGAGGAGTTGTGTCCTGCGTTTTGATGTAGCGACTTACCCAGCTTGCAATTATGTTTCCGGCGTATAAAGAATCATCTTTATTGGTAAGTAAATGGTCAGCCTGGTCCAGGGAGATAAAGGATTTGGGATGGAAGGTTTGCTGATAAATATCAGCTGCATTGTCAACAGATACAATTTTGTCTACTGGCGAATGCATAATGAGCAGAGGTGTTCTGATGTCTGCTAACGCATGTTTTTCTTGGAATTGAGTTAAATCATCCAGAAACTGTTTTTTAATTGTAAATGACCGACCCCCGATATCTACTTCAGCTTTACCCTCTCTTTCTATCACAGCCGTATCTTCATGAAAAAGCCGGGTCACATGACCAGGAGAGGAAGGCGAACCAATGGTAACAAGTGCTTCTACGGATTTGATCTTGAGGCTGGCAATCAGTACAGCAATCCCCCCCAGCGAATGGCCGATAAGTAATTTGGGGGCTTCAAAGCTATCTTTCAGAAATTCTGCCGCGGCTATCAGGTCCTGGATATTAGATGAAAAGTTGGTATTTGCAAAATCTCCTTCACTTTCGCCTAAACCAGTAAAATCAAACCTTAATACTGCAAACCCTTTCTGGGTAAGCGCACGGCTAATATTAGCAATGGCATTGAGGTTTTTTCCACAAGTAAAACAGTGAGCAAAAAGCGCAAACGCTTTGGGATGCCCATTGGCTGGTTTTTCAAGACGTGCCGCCAGTTCATGACCCTGAGCATTTTCAAACTTAACTTTAATAGCTGACATATGAACTTCTTTTGAGCGAAAGGTAAGCAGATTAGCGTCAAGTTAGAAACCCTGGTGCTGACAAAAATGGAGTAAGTTAAGTAGAAGAGACGTGTTTAACTTGAAATAAATGGGGGATAATAGAAAAAGACAGCCCATGTTTGGACTGTCTTTAGTAAAGAGTAGCGAAGACGGGAATCGAACCCGTGACCTCAGGGTTATGAATCCTGCGCTCTAACCATCTGAGCTACCTCGCCATAAAAAGTCACCGTGAAACGTTCACCATGAGTAATTTCAAACCCAAAAGACATTTAACACTTAACAAAATTGTTAATTGTATCCCGCCTTTTGCGAAATGAGTTGCAAAATTACGAACTTACATTTTAAGTACAAGTTTCTAAGGGATAAAAATTTTTTCAATGAACAAATTTTGGTTGTTGGTCTAATAAAATAATTATACATTGCACAAAGGCAGGTTTGCATAAGGTAAGCCTATAACCGTATTCTATATGGAAGATCACCATTTTACGGCCGAGTTTGAGTTTAAAGCATCTCAAAAAATGCTTTATCCCTATCTGAATACCCCAGGAGGTTTGGCGCAGTGGTTTGCTGATGATGTCATTGTCAATGATGACAAAGTGCTTATTTTTTTCTGGGATGAAGAACAGCATAAAGCCCGTATTGCCTCTCAACGTCTGAACAGATCAATTAAGTTTGAATTTCTGGATGGAGAAGAAGAAACTGATAGCAGTATTAATAGCAATAATGGACATTCTGATTCTCCCTACATTGAGATAGACCTGGACTCCAATGAACTTACAGGCACAGTATTTATGCGGGTGACTGATACAGCCACCTCTGATGATTCCGATGAACTACATGAAATTTGGCAACAACTCACCGATAGTCTTAAGGAAATAGTAGGTGGTTAATAAAATTCTCCTGATTTTTATCTTTTCTTTGTCAAATCTCTTTCAAAATGAATATTTGAGCCACTTCTTGCGTTAAGAGAGAAGAATGAAAAAACTGGATAAATTTATTATATCGTCCTTTGTAGGACCGTTCCTGCTTACTTTTGTAGTGGTGGTCTTTATTCTCTTGACGCAGTACATGCTCAAATACTTTGATGACTTTGTGGGCAAAGACTTGGGAATGGATGTTTTCGCCGAGCTCATCATGTACTTTAGCATCAACATGACTCCTGTTGCTTTGCCCTTAGCAGTATTGTTGTCATCCCTGATGACATTCGGGAATATGGGAGAACACTTTGAACTGACTGCTATCAAAGGAGCAGGAATCTCTTTGACCCGTGCAGTAAAGCCTCTGTTCTTCTTCGTGCTCTTGATCTCCTTTCTAGGTTTTTTGTCCAATAACTATGTAGTACCTAAGGCAAACCTTAAAGCCTATAGTTTATTGTATGACATTAAGCAGAAAAAACCTGCTTTAGATATCCGTGAAGGTGTTTTTTATGGAGGTATTCCTCAATACGAGATTAAGGTGAATAAAAAATATCCTGATGGAGAAACATTAAAAGAGATTATCATCTATGATCACCGAAATGGTCTGGGTAATAAGAACGTGATCCTGGCTGACTCTGGTCGTATGTATACCGTGAATAATGAGCGTTTTCTAAAACTTGAACTGTACAATGGAAACCGTTATTCAGAAGAAAATATGCCGGGTACAAGGGGGAGTGTTAGCAATGATACGCGCTTTACCCGTAATAGTTTTGATGCCACCACGATGGTATTCAGCCTTGCTTCTTTTGATATGCAAAGAACGAAAGAAGAATATTTTGCTCAGCACAGGAGAATGAAAACTATGGGTGAACTGGCAACAGCCATTGATTCACTCTCAGGTGAGAAGCTGGCTATTGAATATCAAGCCTTTACCAGTTCTCCTACTTTCTATACATATCATTTGCGCTATGACTCCCTGATGCCGGAAGATATTCGTCAAAAAGCGCTGGCAATGGCTGAGAGCGATACCAGTCTGCTTACATACGAGACCGATACCATAGCGGATGATAGCCTGAGGGTGAGTATTGAGCGTCATCAACAGGAAATGAACGAAGTCTCTAATTCTGCCCGTTTACGTATGCTTAGGCAGGTAAAAGAACAGGCAAAGCAGCAACAGCTTGGAAGTAGTAGCCGTCCACTTAAAAAAGAAAAATATATCCCCACTAAGGTAGATTCAAGTCTGATTCAGCGTACCGATACTTCCATCTCGGAGACTGAATATAGCTCTGTGATCGCTAAAGCGCTCAACCAAAGCAAAACTATAAACAATACATTACAGATCAATACCTCCAAAATTCAAAAGCTTGAGAGAGAGGTGAATAAAGATTTGTATGAAAGCCGCAAGAAGGTTGCTCAGGCTATATCCTGTATCATCATGTTTTTGATTGGAGCACCACTAGGAGCGATTATCAAAAAAGGAGGATTGGGTTTTCCTGTACTGATTTCTATTTGCTTCTTTATTGCTTTCTATGTTTTGACAGAAACGAGCAGAAAATGGGCTGATGAATTGCTGATGGATGCAGAAATTGCCGTCTGGTTTCCAAATACCGTCTTGTTACCTTTTGGCGTTCTATTTATGCTTCAGGCACGATTGGATACCCGGATATTAGAACCTGACTTCTATAAAGTGTGGCTGGACAAGCTGAATCGCAGGATTAGAGTGTTTCGCAGAAAGTTGGCACTACAATAAAATTAAGCCAGATCGTGACAAGTATTGTTTCTATGAACTTGTAGAAAGAATAAGTAGTTTGTTATGCAGAAAAAAAAATACTATTAAATTGCAGGCTATTTTGAAAAAATCCTTTATAGTATCTACCTTTGTGCAAATTTTTGAAGAACCATACTTTATATAAGCATGTATTTAACCAATGAAAAAAAGCAGGAAATATTTGAAAAACATGGCAGTGGTAAGTCTAAGTCTGACACTGGCTCTCCTGAATCACAAATAGCACTTTTTACGCACAGAATCAATCACTTGACTGAGCATCTTAAAAATAATAAGAAAGATCACTCATCTCGTTTAGGTTTATTGAAGCTGGTAGGTAAGAGAAGAAGACTGCTGGAATATCTTCAGACCAACGATATTGAGCGTTACAGAGCTACATTAGCTGATTTGAATCTGAGAAAATAATAATATCCGGGGAATCTTATAACGATTCCCCTTCTGCATTCCATTCGTTCCCTTTTTTTTTTCTTATCTTTTGTTGATAACTCTATTATATAGCTTACCAATCGGTTTTTAACCATTTCAGCTGGCCTTAGTTATCATCTTCACTAGATGGAATACTTTTAGAAATTTTAGATTTTAGATATGCACCTTAACGCAATTACAAAAGAAATTACACTTGCTGATGGCAGAACGATTACCATAGAAACAGGTAAATTGGCAAGACAGGCTGACGGAGCCGTAGTAGTACGCATGGGCGATACAATGTTGCTCGCTACTGTGGTGGCTAACCGTGAAGCTCGGGAAGGCGTAGATTTTCTCCCTTTATCTGTAGACTATCAGGAAAAGTTTGCTGCAGCTGGTAGAATTCCTGGAGGATTTATCAAGCGGGAAGGAAGGCTCTCTGAACATGAAATCCTGGTGAGCCGTCTGGTAGACAGAGCACTACGACCTATTTTTCCTGAAGATTTTCATGCCGAAGTTCAGGTGAATATTAACCTGATTTCAGCTGACAAAGAAGTGATGCCTGATGCGTTGGCAGCGTTAGCAGCTTCTTCAGCTATTGCTGTTTCTGATATTCCTTTCGGTGAGCCTATTTCAGAAGTTAGGGTAGTGAAATCTAATGGTGCTTATATCATTAACCCCAATGCCAAGCAAACCGAAGAGGCTGAGCTTGATATGATAGTAGCTGGGTCCAGCAAAAATATTATCATGGTAGAGGGTGAGATGAGTGAAGTAAGCGAAGCTGAAATGCTTGAAGCTATCAAAGCTGCACATGAGGCTATCAAAATTCAATGTCAGGCTCAAAAAGAGCTTTCCGATCAGCTCAATCCTAACAAACGTGAGTATGAGCATGAGGTGCATGACGAAGAATTAAAGAAGGAACTCTTTGATAAATATTATGACCAGGTATACGCTATCTATGCTGAGGGTATTTCCAGTAAAGAAGTACGTAAGGAGCGTTTTAAAGAAATCAAAGACAGCTATACTGAAAGCTTGCCTGAAGAGCATGAGATTGATTTAGGTCTGGTAAGTAAGTATTTTGGAGAGATTCAGAAAAAAGCTGCTCGCAATCTGGTGCTAGACGAAAAGAAAAGACTTGATGGCCGTAAATTGGATGAAGTTCGTCCTATTTTCTCAGAGGTTGGCTATCTACCTACCGCCCATGGCTCTGCTATATTTACCAGAGGAGAGACTCAGTCATTAACCACAGTGACTCTGGGTACTAAGCTGGATGAGCAGATGATTGATGGTGCTATGGTTTCCGGAAGCAATAAGTTCATTCTACATTATAATTTCCCTGCCTTTTCTACAGGTGAAGTAAGGCCCAATCGTGGTCCTGGCCGACGTGAAATTGGTCATGGAAACCTTGCTTTCAGAGCACTCAAAAAAGTTTTGCCTAAAGATGAGGATAATCCTTACACCATTAGAGTTGTATCGGATATTTTAGAATCTAACGGTTCTTCATCAATGGCTACGGTATGTGCAGGGTCTCTGGCGCTTATGGATACAGGTATTCCTATATCCGCTTCAGTATCAGGTATCGCCATGGGGCTAATTACCGATAGTGAGTCAGGGAAATATGCTGTGTTATCCGATATTTTAGGTGATGAAGACCACTTGGGCGATATGGACTTCAAAGTAGCCGGAACCAGTAAAGGTATAACAGCATGCCAGATGGACATCAAAATTGATGGACTTTCATTTCAGGTATTGGAAGAAGCACTGCAGCAGGCTAATCAGGGACGACTACACATCTTAAATGAGATGAATAAAACTATTTCTGCGCCCAATGAAAGCCTTAAACCAAATGCTCCCCGCTCAGTATCGCTTAAAATTGAGCGAGATATGATTGGTGCCTTAATAGGTCCTGGTGGTAAGGTAGTACAGGAAATCCAGAAAGAAACCAACACCACTATCGTGATTGAGGAAATAGGTGATAAAGGGCATGTAAACATATTTGCTTCTGATGAGCAGGATATGAACAAAGCACTTTCCCGAGTAAAAGCGATTGTTGCAGTGCCTACAGTAGGTGAAACTTATGATGGTACAGTGAAATCCATCATGCCATTTGGTGCATTTGTTGAGTTTATGCCAGGCAAAGATGGTCTGCTACATATATCAGAAATTAAGTGGGAACGCGTGGAAAGTATGGATGGGGTAATGGAAGTGGGTGAGGAAGTAAGAGTTAAGCTGGTAGATGTAGATAAAAAGACCGGAAAGTATCGTTTATCAAGAAAGGTACTTCTGCCAAAACCTGAAAAAAAGCAATAGCATAGAAATTGTAGCATTTCAAATAGTTTTTAGAAAAAGTAGCGTATTAGTTTGATATCCTACGTCCTAAAGGAACTAACAAATCACCTATGCTTGTTGCATGCTTGTACATCACAAAAATCAAACAAACCCTAAGTGAATGAGACAACTAAAGATTAGTAAACAGATTACTAATAGGGAAAGTCAGTCGCTGGACAAATACCTGCAAGAGATTGGAAAAGTTGATTTGCTTACGCCAGATGAAGAAGTAGATTTGGCAAAGAGAATACGGTCAGGCGACCAACTTGCTCTTGAAAAGCTTACTAAAGCTAACCTAAGGTTTGTTGTTTCAGTAGCTAAACAGTATCAAAATCAAGGTTTGACCTTAGGTGACCTTATCAACGAAGGTAATCTGGGCCTAATCAAAGCCGCACAAAGATTTGATGAAACGCGTGGTTTTAAGTTCATCTCTTATGCGGTATGGTGGATTCGCCAATCTATTCTACAAGCTTTGGCTGAACAATCCAGAATTGTGAGATTGCCCCTTAACCGAGTAGGATCACTTAATAAGATTTCTAAAACCTTCTCAGAACTAGAGCAAAAGTATGAAAGAGAGCCTTCTCCTGACGAACTTGCTGATGTTTTGGAAGTGACTACCAATGAGGTAGTAGATACCATGAAAATTTCAGGTAGACATGTTTCTATGGATGCCCCTTTCGTACAGGGTGAAGAAAACAGTCTGCTTGATGTATTGGAGAATGACACCGAAGAGACTCCTGACTCATCTTTGATGAATGATTCGCTTCGCAGAGAGGTACAGAGAGCGCTATCTACCCTTACCCAGCGTGAGGCTGATGTGATTACCCTCTACTTCGGTCTTAACGGCGAGCATGCGATGACATTGGAAGAAATTGGAGAAAGATTTAACCTTACCCGTGAGCGCGTAAGACAAATCAAAGAAAAAGCAATTCGCCGTCTGCGTCATACTTCACGTAGTAAAGCATTAAAGCCTTATTTGGGCTAAGAATATTTTATCTTTATAGATTACAGAAGGTCTCCCATAAGAGACCTTTTTTGTTTTAAGGTAAAGCAATAACTTTGTTTATTAGCCAATCGTATTAATAAACGAATATCCATATTTTCATATATAAAAATATAATTCAGAAGAAATGACGAAAGAAAAAGTCAACTTATTAATATTAGGATCGGGTCCTGCCGGTTATACTGCAGCTATTTATGCATCTCGTGCCAATCTTAATCCTGTACTTTATCATGGAGATCAACCAGGGGGGCAGTTGACGATCACTACTGATGTTGAAAACTACCCGGGATATCCTGAAGGGATTATGGGGCCTCAGATGATGATAGATTTTCAGAAGCAGGCTGAGCGTTTTGGAACAGATATCCGTAACGGGCTGGCTACTTCAGTAGACTTTTCTTCATATCCTCATAAAGTAATCATAGATGAGCAGCATGAAATTGAAGCCAAGGCAGTAATTATTGCTACCGGTGCTTCTGCTAAATGGTTGGGCTTACACTCTGAAGAAAGATTAAATGGCAGGGGAGTTTCTGCCTGTGCAGTTTGCGATGGTTTCTTTTTCCGCGGACAGGAAGTAGCTGTAGTGGGTGGCGGTGATACTGCTGCAGAAGAAGCCAGCTATTTGTCTAAGCTCTGCAAAAAAGTATATATGCTGGTAAGGAGAGATGAGATGAGGGCCTCAGCCATTATGCAACAACGCGTTGAAAGTGCAGATAATATTGAAATATTGTGGAATACCGAAACCGAAGAGATACTTGGGGAAGAAGAAGTTGAAGCAATGAGGGTTGTAAATAACCAGACTGGCGAGAAAAGAGAAATTCCTGTTCAGGGTTTCTTTGTAGCGATAGGGCATCAGCCCAATACTGCTATCTTCAAGGACTATATTGATATGGAGGAAAGTGGTTATATCAAGACGATTCCCGGTACTGCCAGAACAAATGTAGAAGGAGTATTTGCTTCAGGAGATGCCCAGGATCATGTATATAGGCAGGCTGTAACTGCTGCGGGGACAGGATGTATGGCTGCGCTGGATGCCGAACGTTTTCTGGCAGCCAAAGAGTTGGGAATAGTAGAAGGTATCCCAACAATTTCTATGAAAGAATAAAAGAATAGTAAATTTAATAAAAATTAAGGGCTTCAATTGAAGCCCTTTTTTTACCTTTCCATCGTAAAGTGTTTGATACCACACTCTTCAAATTCATCTCCAACAATTTCAAAGTCAAATCTTTTATAAAAATTAATGGCAGAAGTTTGTGCATGCATATAAATTTTCTGCTGGCTGACATTTGGGTCATTTTGTATATCATCCAGTACTGCGCGCATAATACTTTGCCCAACTCCTGTCTTGCGGCAGTGTTTTAGTACAGCAAACCTTTCCAGCTTAATTCCACAATCAGTGGCTCTCCATCGGGCTGTTCCACATGGATTACCATCTTTATCAAAAGCGAGGAAATGTGTTGAAGTGTTTTCAAACTCATCAAACTCCTCTTCAGGAGCTACTTCTTGTTCTTTGATGAATACTTCCTCTCTTATTTTAAAAACCTGCTCAAGTTCTGGCTCATTAACTACTTTTCTTACGCTAACCAATGTATTAATGATTAATTTATGTTGAAAAAATAAAAATAGTATACTAAAAATCAGTCATTTATCTTAAGATTATCCGCTCGGTCGTAAGCTTCAATAATATCTTTTACAAGCTTATGGCGCACGACATCCTCTCCACCCAGCTCCACAAAACCTATACCTTTCACTCCTTTTAATACTTCCAAGGTCTCTATGAGACCAGATTTGTGATTCTTGGGTAAGTCAATCTGAGAACGGTCACCGGTTACAATCACTTTAGAATTAGGCCCCATACGTGTCAAAAACATTTTAATCTGCATAGGAGTGGTATTTTGCGCTTCGTCCAGCAGAATAAAAGCGTTCTGAAGGGTACGACCACGCATGTAAGCCAGCGGGGCAATCTCAATAACCTTATTTTCCTCATAAAACTTGAGCTTCTCGCTGGGCACCATATCAAAAAGCGCGTCGTATATAGGTCGCAGATAAGGATCTATCTTTTCCTTAAGGTCACCTGGAAGAAAGCCGAGATTTTCGCCAGCTTCTACTGCCGGACGGGTAATGATAATTTTCTTAACCCGCTTGTTTTTCAGTGCCTTAACCGCTAAAGCTACAGAAATATAAGTTTTTCCGGTACCGGCTGGACCAATTGCAAAAACCAGGTCATTCTTAGAAGCAGACTCCACCAATGTTTTTTGATTAGGAGTTTTAGGCTTAATTACTGAGCCACGGGTTCCGTAGATAAGAATATCTTCATCGGTGGCAATAAAGTCCGGCTTATTTTCACTATTGATAAGTGATTGAACACTCTCTTCTGTCAGCTTGCCATATTTGTGGTAATGAGCCAACAGAGAGTTTAGGATATCATTAATTTTGATGATTTCAGGTGTGCTTCCCTGTATGAAAATCTCATTACCTCGCGACACAATCTTACTCTCAGGAAAAGCGTTGGATATCTTTTTAATGTTTCTATTTTCCACTCCCAGAAAATCCAAAAGTGAAATGTTTTCTAGTGTAATAACTTTTTCTACCAAATGCTCAAAGGTCTTATTGAATAATTTATCTATCTAACGATTAATGTCTTGAATAATGTTTACTTTTGCTACCTAAAATTAGAGAAATTTTTAGACCGTTTCCATGCCGCTGATCACATTTATGTCAGATTTCGGTCTGACCGATTATTATATCGCTGCGGTCAAGGCTAGGCTTTACACCAGTGACTCTTCTCTACGGATCGTTGACATTAGCCACCAGATCGACAGTTTTAATCTTGCTCATGCTTCATTCATTCTGCGTTCAGTATACAGAGATTTTCCTCAAAATACTGTGCATTTGATTGCAGTGGGAGCTTCTTCCTATGCAGATGAATATATAGCTGTGCAATTGGATAACCATTTTTTTGTTGGAGCTGATAACGGAATTATTAGTCTCTTAAGCGAACAAGAACCCCAGCAAATCATACGTTTGTCCCGAGATATTTCTTCAACTTTTGCAGCTAAAGATATATTAGCACCCGCCGCAGCAGCCCTGGCCTCCGGAAAAAAGCTTGATGAAATAGGGGAATTGGTAAATAGTATGAATCGTAAGATTCCGCGACAACTGAAAGCCAACAAAAAAATGATCTCAGGGAATATTATTCATGTAGATAATTACGGTAACCTGATCACTAATATAGATCGCTATACTTTTGAAGTACTTAGCAAGGATATTAAATATGAGATCATGCTGGGCAGAGAACACTTTAATCGCATACATCAAAATTATTTTGATGTGGACTATGGTGAGTGTGCTTTATTCTTTAATCATCAGGGACTTTTGGAGATTAGTATCAACCACGGCAATGCCTCTGATCTGCTAGGGCTAAACTTTGATAGTCCTGTTCAAATTCGTTTTGACCGATAGTAGATAAAAAAAATCCGGCAATCTTTGTTATTTATACTTACATACATAATTTTGCAGACCTTTAGGCCTGGATGGCGGAATTGGTAGACGCGTTGGTCTCAAACACCAATGGGGTAACACCCGTGCCGGTTCGACTCCGGCTCCAGGTACACAAGCCTGTAAGTCCTAGATTTACAGGCTTTATTTTTATCTTGACCTTCCGATCTTCCCTGATTTTTTTTGATAAAGCATACTACCCAATTCATAAGAAGACGTTATCAAAATACACCTAAAGACAATTTTATCTGTTTGACCTAGATCTATGATAAATTTTTTAACTTCTTTTTCAGGTACATGGAAGGCCGCTTGGCTGAGCGGATTAGCTTGTTTTTGCTGTATTCCACATATAAATGCTCAGCATTTAAGAGAACTTGCTGATCAGCATCAAATCCTGGTCGGCTGTCAGACTGGCTGGGGCGACTTTGCTACCAATAATGCTTTGAACAATGAGCGTAAAGCGATAGTAGAAAGGGAATATAATGTTCATACGGGAGGCGCTGCTTTTTCACCTAAAAACCTACAACCCGTAAGAGGTATTTATAGGTTAGAACGTACAGATCAGATCATTGAGGCAGTACATGCCCTTGAAAATGAACATAAAATACATGCAGCCCATCTTCTGGGTCGTAATACTTATATGCCTGAATGGTGGGTAAAAGATACCAGCGCTGATTCACAGCAAAGGTTACTGGAAGAGCATATAGATAGGGTGGTTAAGCATTATAAAGGCAAAGTAGATATTTGGGATGTGGTGAATGAGTCTCTGAATATTAACGGACATTTCGGTAGGTGGCACTGGGGAGCAAATATGTGTTTGAAGCAGATTGGCATGGAACCCATGTCTAATACTGATGACCTTATTCCCAAATTTATTCGTATGGCCTTTGAACGGGCTGAAGCTAATGACCCCGACGCAATCAAAATCATAAACGAAAATCAGAATGCTGCACTAGGAGAAAAGCATACTGAAATCTGCTATGAAATGGTAGAAGATTTAAAAAATCGTTCAGTGCCTCTAGATGGCGTAGGGTTTCAGTTGCATTTGAAAGTGAGTGAAAAGGGTGAATTGCTCAACGCCAAGGGAGACGCTTTTTCTATTAGCAATTTCAAAGAAAATATGAAACGCTATGAAAAACTGGGCGTGGACATCTATATTACCGAGTTGGATATTCAAATTCCTGACAGTTCAGTTGCTTCTTACGAACTTCAGCGTCAGGCGTATTTTGATGTGGTAACCGCCTGTCTGTCGCAGCCCCGCTGTCGGGCCATCATGATGTGGGGTTCCGAAGACAGCAATTCTTGGCATGCGGAAAATTTTCCTACCCTCTTTGATACCGATCGTAAGCCCAAACCTGCTTACTATGGCTTTCAGGAAGCGCTAAAATCTTTTGGTAGTAGAGAGAAAGCCAAGAATTAAAAAAATACACTTTGATAGAACCTTTTTATCCTTCTCTTTTCAACTGAGGAAAAACATTCTCCATAACACTTTGTGAAATTTTAGGCTGCTTTCTTTAAACAAAGAAGCCCCCATATACTTTGTATTAGTATACATAATAAACGAAAAACTTTTTAAACTATGGATACCATTTATTCAAGCAAAGTCACTTCTAAAGGAGGGCTTTACGGACACGTTTCTTCAGAAGATAATGCTCTGGACATTGATGTTTACATGCCTACCGGCACTAAGTCTGACGACCAAAAGGGCAGTACACCCGAGCAGCTTTTTGCAGCGAGCTATGCCGCATGCCTGGAAGGTACACTTTACCATATTGCTAAATTGCATAAGGTAGAAATTAGCGATACCGAAGTGAAAGCTAATGTAAAAGCGGTACAGGTAGAAAAAGGCGATCTTCGCTTTGCCCTGGATATGCACGTTACTATCCCTGAAGTGGGGCAGGAAAAAGCACAAAAGCTACTGGATGACGCCTATAAAAACTGCCCGCTTACCAAAGCTACCCAAGGTAATATGGACGTAAAAGTTTCTTTACAGTAGATTTGCCAGACTTCCAAAATCTGGCAGATATTGCTTAATATCAGTTATAGTAATCAAGAGGTTAAATTCAGTTAAGAGCACTAAGTTTTCTTAACCGGACTTAACCTCTATACTTTTCTTGACAGCCTGAATCGCCTTTCCTATTTTTAGGCGATGAAATTGCTACACACCGCCGACTGGCATTTGGGAAAGCGTCTGGGCGATTACACTCGCTTGGCAGAGCAGAAAGAAGTGCTTGAAGAAATTTGTGAGATCGCTGAAAGAGAGCAGGTGGATGCTGTGCTCATCGCAGGCGACCTTTTTGATACCTTTAACCCTGGAAATGAGGCGGTTGAGCTATTCTACAAAACTGTTCATCGCCTGGCAGATGATGGGTGCCGGGCAGTGATCGCCATAGCAGGTAACCACGACTCACCGGATAGGGTAGAAGCTCCTGACCCGTTGGCGCGCGAACTAGGCATCATCTTTCATGGTAAACCTTCTACCCAAATTCTCCCTTTTGAAACCCGAAAAGGATTAAAATTATTACAGGCTGATGAAGGCTATGTAGCGCTTCAATTGCCTGATTACCCATATCCTTTACGTTTACTCCTGGTGCCTTATGCCAATGAAGTATTACTTCGTCAGTATTTAGGCACAGAAGACAAAGAAGAAGCTCTAAGAAGCGTGCTTAAGAAAAGTTGGCAGCAATTAGCCAATCAGTACTGCGATGAAAAAGGAGTAAATCTCATGATGGCCCATCTGTATTTTATGCAGAAAGGAGGAGAAGCACCAGAAGAGCCGGATGATGAAAAACCTATCCTCCATATGGGAGGGGCACAGGCAATTTTTACCGAAGACCTACCTCAACAGTTGCAATATGTAACCTTAGGGCATCTGCACCGCTATCAGCATGTGGAAGGCGGTCCATGTCCGGCCATATACAGCAGCAGCCCATTAGAATATAGTTTTAGCGAAGCGCATCAGCAAAAGTTTGTGGTGCTGATAGAGGCCGAACCCGCTAAGCCGGTAAATACCACCAAACTGCCTTTACAAAAAGGACGAAAGCTTGTCAGAAAGACTTTTTCCGGCAAAGAGGAAGCAGTAAGCTGGCTCAGAGAAAATCCTGATACCTTCGTGGAATTGACTTTCGTCAGCGATACCTATATTGAAAGCGAAACCAAGCGGGCCTTTTACGATGCGCATGATGGAATTGTCAGCATCATTCCAGAATTAAATATACAGCCGCAACAGGAAAAGAAAACAAAAGTAAATTTACAGCAGGATATCCGTTTCCTGTTTAAAGACTATTTTGCACACAAAAAAGGACAGCAGCCTTCCGATGAATTGATGGATCTGTTCAATGAAATACTGGAAATTGATGAAGACGAAGAAGAAAAGAAGTAGCCTATGATTCCGGTAAGCCTAACTTTAAAAGGCCTCTACTCTTACCGTGAGCCACAAACAATTGACTTCAGCCAGTTAACTGGCTCTCAGTTGTTTGGCATTTTTGGTGCAGTAGGTTGCGGGAAATCTTCCATTCTGGAAGCCATCATGTTCGTGCTTTTTGACCGCAGCGACCGCCTCAATCTAAAGGATAATCGCTATTACAATATGCTCAACCTCCAGAGTGATGAAATGGAGATTGACTTTACCTTCCGGGCAGAAGCCAACAGCAAGTCTGTATACCGCTTTTACTTTCGTGCAGGCCGTAATCGTAATAATTACGATCAGGTAATGGTACGAGATCGTAATTACTATAAAGATGAAGAGGGAAACTGGCTGCCGATTGCGGTAAAAGATGCCTCCGAACTGCTGGGCATGAATTACGATAACTTCATGCAGACTGTGATCATTCCGCAGGGTAAGTTTAGGGAATTTGTAGACCAGGGAGCTACGCAGCGTACCCAGATGCTGAAAGAACTGTTTCACCTGGAACAGTATGAGTTGAGTAATAAGGTCAAGATTCTGAATAACCGAAATAAAACAGAGCTTACCGAAGTACAGGCAAGATTATCGGAAATAGGAGGAATCAGTGTTGAAGAGATTGAGGAAGCTAAGCAAAAGCTAAATGCACTTGCGGCTGAACTAAAAACCGCTTCACAAAAAGCAGAAGAGCTAGAGGAGAAATGCCAATCACAGGAGGCACTTCGTAAGCTGTTTTGCGATATCAGCGCTGCTGAGGAAGAAAAGCAGAGGCTTCAGGAGCAGAAAACATTTTTTGCGAATAAGGAAAAACAGCTCGGAGACTACAATCGTGCCTATACTTACTTTAAAGAAAGGTTTCAGGTTCAGAAAGAGACGCAGGAGGAAATACACTTACTCAAGGAAAAGCGCAAATATCTTCTTGAGCAGATAGAGCAGCAAAAAATCAATTTGGGAGCTGCACGGGAGGAATTACAAAAGCGGCAGAAAGATTACGAACAGCGAGAAACCGATATCCTTAAGTGTCAGGATCTGGAATATGTCATTAAAATCAGGGAGTTTAAAGACGCGCTACAAGCGGAAAGTAAGAAGCTTGTTGAGCTTCAGAACAATGTAAAAACTAACCAACAGACGCTGGAAAAAAGTAAACATCAGCTAAGCCAGGAAGAAGAGCAATTGGAAGAAATGGATGCTAAGCTGCGCTTCAGAACTACCCTACAGGATATTTACCACTGGCATCAGCAACAAAGTAGACTTTTAAAAGAAAAACAGTCCTGTGAAGCAGATAAGAAAGATTATGCCAAGCAAATAGAAGAATTGAGAGCCAGAAAAGCACAGCGTATTGCGAGTTTTGCCTGGGCTAAGGATGCAGCGGACATTGGAGCTTTGAAAACACTCATGAGGGAACAGCTTGAGAACAATAAAGAAAAGCAAGCCCAAGCTGCCAAACAGATGCAGGAGCTACAAATCAAAGAGAAGCTGGCCATGTATGCGGATAATCTGGAAGATGGCAAAGCCTGTCCGCTCTGCGGCTCAGAGCATCATCCTAATATTGTACATAATGACTCTGTTCATGAGGAAATACAGTCCCATGAAAAGCAGCAGCAAAAGTTAGCAAAGGAGGAGCAGCAACTGAGACATCTGCAGGAAGATCTGGGGCAGATGGAAGGCGACTTCAAAAGTACAGTAGCGCTGATGCAAAAAACAGAGCTTGAGCTGAGTCAGCTACAGGAAAAAATAGAACAGCATCAGCAGCAGTTTCAGTGGGAGAAGTTTGAGCAGTATAATGAAGAAGATATTCAGGGCTTTATTCAGAAACTGGATGTACTGGGAAAGAAAGCAGATGAACTTCGTCAGCAGGTACAGCAGCAGAAGAAGCAACTGCCTGAGCTTGAACAGAAATGTCAGCTGGTACAGGAGCAATTGCGGGAGCATCAGCAAAAAGAACATGCTCTCAAAACCAGTATTGACAATCACCTCTCTTTGCTCAGGGTATATGAATATGAGAAGTGGAAAAATTTTAGTCTGGAGGAATTATCTAAGAATTTAGAGAAGGGAAAGAAACAAGTTGAAGAAGCTGCCGAGCAGTATAATCGTGCCGTAAAAAATTTTAACGAAAGTGAAAAAGAGCTGCATGGCACCCAGAGCAGGGCAGAAACCGAGAAAGAGCGGCTGGAAAAAATGGAGGACAGAAGTCAGAAATTGCACGAAGAAATAGAAAAGCTTTGTGGTGAGAAAAACTTTGAAAGCCTTGAACAGATTCGGCAACTGCTGGCCCTGAAGCTGAACGTGGAGGAAGAACAAAAGCAGATTCAGCTGTACAATACGCGTGTAAACAGCGTGGAAGATCAGTTGCAAAAGTTGCGTAAAGAAGCAGATGGCAAAACCTATCTGAAAGAAGAGCATGAAGCGCTCTTGCAGCAGATGCAGGAAGTCAGGCAACAAGTGCAACAGTATCAGGAGCAGTCAGCTGTAGCCAAATCCCAGCTTAAGCAGATGGAAGAAAAGCTGGAAAACAGCCGACAACTGCAAAAAAGGCAGGAAAAGTTGCTCATCCGTGAAGATAACCTCAAAGAACTGGCTTCACTCTTTAAAGGCAGCGGCTTTGTTAGATACGTATCTTCCGTATATTTGGATAATCTTTGCCGTACTGCCAATGAGCGTTTTATGAAGCTCACCCGCAACAACCTGAGCCTGGAACTGAATGAAGAAGGTGAATTTATCGTCAGGGACTTTCTGAATAATGGCAAAACCCGTTTGCTCAAAACCTTATCCGGCGGGCAGACTTTTCAGGCCGCTTTATGCCTGGCGTTGGCGCTTGCAGAAAATGTAAAAACGCTTAATCAGGCCGAACAGAGCTTTTTCTTCCTGGACGAAGGTTTTGGCTCGCTAGACAAAGAGTCGCTGCGGCTGGTTTTTGATACCCTTAAGTCATTGCGGCAGGAAAATAGAATTGTCGGCATCATTTCACACGTGGAAGAACTACAGCAGGAAATAGATGTCTATTTGAAGATAGAAAATGATAAAGAGCGCGGCAGTCTGATTAGCTGTAGTTGGGAATAAGATAGTGTTATAGTTTACTAATATCCATTACTCTGTAACCCATTTATACAATGCCTCTTCAAACCATAACACCATAACACCAAAGAATTATAACACTACAAAACGCTCACACTAAGAACCATAACACCATTTCATGCAAGAGTTAAACGATTTCTTAAGCACCATAGATGGCTATATCGGGGGAGGCCAGTGGTTTGTCTTTGTACTTTTAGGCACCGGTCTATTCTTCACCCTCTACCTCAAATTTCCCCAGATCCGATACTTTCGTCATGCCCTCCGCTCCGTAAGTGGTAAATATGACAGGGAAGGGGATGAGGGAGATACCTCTCACTTTCAGGCACTTACTACTGCGCTCTCTGGTACGGTAGGTACCGGTAACATCGCCGGAGTAGCTTATGCGATCCATCTGGGAGGTCCTCCTGCGATCTTCTGGATGGTCGTAACTGCTTTTCTGGGAATGACTACCAAATTTGTGGAAGTCACGCTTTCTCATAAATACCGTGAGGTGGATGAAGAAGGCAAGATTGCGGGTGGTCCCATGTATTACATGAAGAACAAGCTGAACTACCGCTGGCTGGCAGTCATATTCGCTGTAGCTACCATTCTTTCTTCCTTCGGTACGGGTAATATGCCCCAGATCAACAGCATATCAACTTCCATGTATGCCACTTTTGGGATCAACCAGATGCTTACCGGTGCGGTGCTGGCCATACTGCTGGGTTTCGTGATCATCGGAGGGATCACCAGAATCGCTAAGGTAACTGAACGACTGGTACCTTTTATGGCTACTGTTTATGTATTGGGAGCTTTGGCTGTCATTTTTTATAATATTGAAGAAATCCCTTCTGCCTTTGCAGCCATCTTCTCCGACCTCTTTACAGGAACTGCTGCAACGGGTGGCTTTTTGGGAGCCAGCATCGCTTACGCTTTCAACCGGGGCGTTAATCGTGGGCTGTTTTCCAATGAAGCCGGTCAGGGATCAGCACCTATCGCGCATGCCGCCGCCCGTGCCCATGAGCCGGTTTCAGAAGGATTGGTGGCAATTCTGGAACCCTTTATTGACACCATCATCATCTGTAGCATCACCGGACTGGTGATTCTTACTTCAGGGGTATGGGATGATAAGATGTTTAACCGCTTTGAAAGTGCTGACCTGCTGATTGTCAACGGCAATATGCAGGAGAGCAATGCAGAAGACCTGGACAAACTCTATGGCCTGCTGGTAAGAGGAGATGAGATAGATGCTTTTGATGGACAATTGCAGATACAAAATGGTGAAATTCAGAGCGATGTTACCATTATTCATGCCCGTTCGGTAGCGGAAAATGTAGAGGTATATCAGAATGGACGGCCATTCAATGGTGAAATCAACATTACAGATGGTAAAGTAGATTTGGAGAATGAAGAGAATCTGGGGGTAGAGATGCGGGGTGAGTCTCTGGTTCACAGTGCGCCGCTGACCGCTGAAGCTTTTACCCGATCTTATCTGGGCAGTTATGGACAATACATCATTTCCATCGGGCTCTTGTTATTTGCTTTTTCTACCGCCATTTCATGGTCATACTATGGCGACCGGGCTACGACCTATTTGTTTGGCGTAAAGTATGTCAACATCTTTCGTATTCTCTATGTCGTAGGCTTTTTCCTGGCTTCTTTTGCCGATACTACCATCATTTGGACACTCTCAGGTATTACCATTGCCCTGATGACCTTGCCTAACCTTCTGGGTATATTGTTGCTGAGCAAGGATATGAAAAATACCGTAAAAGAGTACTGGACAGGTTTCCAGGAGGAATATCCCGATGAAAAGATACCGGAGAGGCTGAAGTAGAGATAGAGAGATAGAAAGAGAGCAAATAATATTATTTCACTCTTCTAAACTGAGTAAATTTGGATTATTTTGAGTAGGCATGATTAATATATATGTTATAGCAGTAGTAGCTATACAGTAGTTGTGTACCACCTAAAGAGATGAATATTCCTGAAATAGCGATAAAGTAGATTGACAAATCTGGATCAAAACACAGATACACCTTACTTATTGATGGAAATAATTTGGAGGAGATTATTGATAATGAATACATGAGGAGAAAAGGAGAATGCCCTGTCAATGGCTACTTTATCGCAGGATTTAATAGAAGTCTTTTAACATATAGTATTTTGAATGACCAGACCTCTAAACAGGAAGCTTGTGAAGAAATAAGAAAAGACATTGATTCTTTAATTTTCACTTTTGGAAGAACAAGATTAATTGTATGTGCAGAATGTAAAGATATTGGTTGTGGATTGATTTCAGCAGAGATTTCCAAAAGTGAGGATGTAATAGTTTGGAATAAATTTGCCTATCAAACTTCAGATGAATTAGAAGATATTGATGTGCTGAAAAACTTATCTTTTAGATTTAAGATTGACTCCTACAATAGATTATTTAAAGAATTAAGAGATAGGATAAATGAAGAATTTTGATAAAGGCTGTACACAAAATCATGCATCGGTTAGCCCTATTTGAAACGCAATCGGAAGTTAATCGCTATAAGTACGATTATTGATAAATGAAAGAAAAAAGCAAACAACGCCGGGCCGTCCGCTGCATTTGTCCCTTACCCGCACAAATAAAAAGTATCGCCCTTTGTTCCCAAATATAGAACTTTTGTTATCTTTGTTCGTAGACCTTATTGGAATGAAACGAATATTCGCAAAGAGTACGCTCAGAGAGTATTGGGAAAAACACGCTGATTCGGAGCAGTATCTAAAAACATGGTATGACACAGCCATGAATGCTGACTGGAAAAGTCCTAATGATGTAAAAAGTACTTATGCAAATGCAAGTATCTTAAAAGACAGCACAATCGTCTTCAACATCAAAGGAAACTCTTACAGATTAATAGTAAAATTTAACTTTGAGAAACAATGGATATTTATTCGTTTCATCGGAACCCACGCTGAGTATGACGAGATTAATGCTAACACAATTTAAAAACACATAATATGGACATCAAGCTTATAAAAACTAAAAAAGATTATCAGCAAGCCTTGCAAAGGCTTGAAGAGCTTTTTGATGCGCCTATTGGAACAATTGAAAGTGATGAAGCAGATATTCTAGGACTTTTAATAGATGAATATGAAAAGAAGCATTATCCTATTGAAGCGCCTGATCCTATTGAGGCTATTAAAATAAGAATGGAGGAGATGCAATTGAAACAAAAAGATTTAGTCAGTGAGATTGGAGGAAAGAGTAGGGTTTCAGAGATTTTGAACAGAAAAAGGAAACTGACTCTTGAAATGATTCGGAATTTAGCCACACGGCTAAATCTATCAGCAGCAATATTGATCAAAGATTATCAAATATTGAAGTAAAATACAGCCTATTATAAAGGTACACGAAAAGTTTATTTACCAGACACTAAAGTTGCCCGTGTGAAATGAACATTGATCACGCCGTAATACCTACTTTCATAGGTCGTACCTATTCAGTGATATCTTATAATAGAGGTCTCATTGGAACTGAGCATTTTAATACTATTCGCATAAATAAACCTACACATTCTCAAAATAGCGTTGAGGGTTAATCGTTAAAGAAGTGTGAGAGAAAGGTAGAGCTGAATAACCATCAACCCTCAACCTATGAACTACCGATTTTTTCTGCTACCGCTTGTCATTTTTACACTTGCTTTTCGCGCTCAGGCTACCCATATCCGGGCCGGAGAGATTACCGCTGAATTAGTTTCCTGCCAGGCTTATACTTACCGAATCACCATCACCGGCTACGAAGATACAGAGTCAGGGGTAGAGTTTGGTGAAGGTATATTGAGCATGGGAGATGGTACGGAATATATTCTGAATCCGAATGAAGACTTTGTGGTACGCCAGATGATTGATGGAGATAAGCAGATCAGGGTTACCTATTTTGAAATAGTACATACTTTTCCCGGCTCTGGTAACTATACCATTACTTATCTTGAGGAGAACCGCAATGAGAATATCCTCAATATGTATGAATCAATTGAGACCCCTTTCTTTATTCAGACACAAATTATTACTGACCCCTTTTTTTGCAATAACACACCCATACTCACCAATGCTCCGGTAGATGGCGCGGTAGTTGGGCAGGCTTTCATCCATAATCCCGGAGCTTATGACGAAGATGGCGACAGCCTATCTTTCAAAATGGTGATCCCTCTGCAGGACAAAGACATGGAAGTGTTTGACTATACATTTCCTGATGATTATGACCGAGAAAGGGGAGATAATCCAAATCCCATAAGGGAGGATGGTAGTCAGCCGGTATATCTGGAAATTGATCCGGAGACGGGTACTTTGACCTGGGATGCTCCCGCTAATCCCGGAGAATATAATATAGCTTTCATCATAGAAGAGTGGCGAAATATCAATGGAGAATGGTTGTTTCTGGGCTACGTAACCCGTGATATGCAGATCATTGTAGAAGACGCGCAGAACGAAGCGCCTGAATTGGTAGACATCCCTGATACCTGCATAGTAGCCGGTAGCATGCTTGCAATAGACGTACAGGCGGATGATCCCAATGGAGATCAGCTGTATTTTACGGCATTTGGCGAGGCTTTTGATCAGCTAATTTCACCTGCCAGCTTTTCACCTGGTCCTCAAACTTTGCTTGCCGCTCCTGCCGAAGGACAGCTACAGTGGCAAACCCGCTGTGAACATGTCAGAATGGAGCCTTACCAGATGAATATTAAGGTGAATGATGTTCCCGCTACCGGACCCACCTTGGCCGATTATGTAGATTTTAATGTAAGAGTAGTAGGTCCGGCTCCGGTGTTCACTGCCGCCCAGGCTCAGGGAGAAGGAATCAACCTGCAATGGGAATCCTATGCCTGTACCGATCAGGCGGTGAGCATAAGTGTGTATCGTAAAAAAGGGGAAAGTAATTTTGAACCAAATGCCTGTCAGACCGGCCTGCCAGAGGGCTTGGGTTTTGAAGATATTGGCAGCCTGGGTGCCGGTCTGAGCGCCTATCGTGATCTTAATGATGGAGAACCCTTTGAAGCGGGAGTTAGTTACTGCTATCGCCTGGTTGCTACCTTTCCTGACGGTAGTGAAAGCATTGCTTCTGACGAATACTGCGTTATCATTCCTACTGATGCACCTTACATTACCAAAGTAAGTGTTACCAATACCAGCAGTGAAGAGGGTAGTATAGAGATCAACTGGTCAAAATCGCTGAACCCGGAAAACCTACCAGAAAATTATACCTATACTTTGCTCAGAGGAACAGGCTTTTCCGGCGAGCAAATGGAAACGATAGCTGAAGGTCTGGAAGATACACTCTTTGTAGATCAGCAGCTTAATACCGAAGATGAGGTATACCATTATCGTGTGGTAGTGATGGGTGATGATGAACAACCACTGGACTCATCATCTCAGGCTTCCAGTGTGAGGCTTTCCGCACAATCGGATAGGGGTAGTATTATCCTGAACTGGCAGGCAGAAGTACCCTGGAGCAACCAGACCCCAGAATATCCTTATCATTACATCTACCGAGCGATTAAGGAAGACACAGAGGCTGCTGAGCCTCCGCTGGGTGAAATGGTGCTGCTGGACAGTACGCTGGTCAATGGAACATCTCTTGAATATATAGATAATGACCTGCCGGAAGGCTTAGGACAGGATGCCCAGATTTGTTATATAGTAATGACAAGAGGACGCTACAGTCTGGACCTTCCATTGCCTCGTCCGCTGGAAAACTTCTCCCAACGCATCTGTGTGGCTCCATCCGATAGCATACCTCCCTGTCCGCCTAGCGCGCTCCTCATTGAAAATGCTGGATTTGATGAGTGTGAAGCATTTTTAGCAAGCCAGGATTGTGATTTTAGCGGTTTTGAAAACTATCTGCAATGGACTGCTCCGCAAAATGAATGTGCAAATGATATCGCAGGGTATAATGTGTATTTTGCTGAAAATAGCGAAGCCCCCTACGAAAGGATTGCCAGCCTGGTGACAGATGAATTCTTTCTGGATGGACCTTTGGCCTCTTATGCCGGCTGTTACCGTGTGTCAGCAGTAGATTTGTCAGGTAATGAGAGTGAACTCAGTGAGCCTTTCTGTCGGGATAATTGTCCCGGTTTCGGCCTACCCAACGTTTTTACCCCCAATGATGATCAGAAAAATGACACATTCATAGCGCTTACTGAGCCTTACTGTCCACGATTCCTGCAAAGGGTAGTGCTGAAAGTCTATAACCGCTGGGGTAAGGAAGTTTATCGTTACGATAGCGATCTTAACGTGCAAAGAGAAGACAGGCTGACCAGTTACTGGGATGGCTTTCTGGATACCGGTAAGAAAGCCTCAGCAGGAATTTATTATTATCATGCAGAAGTAACATTCAATGTGCTTGATCCTTCTCGTTTGGCCAGAACCTACAAAGGTTGGGTGCATGTGCTTTATGAGGATGTGGTAGGTAAGTGAAAATGAAAAGTTCTGTAAGATTTCTAAAATCTTCCAGAACTGAAACCACTTGACCTCGGGGACGTTTGTTGATCAGTTTGTCTCTATTTTTGTATATGTACAAATGTTATAGTCAACTCAAATATCTCTAAAATTAAAAAATAGGTTAACTTGAATGACAGATGTGTAAATTATTTGAGATATGGAGATCAAATTAGATATAGGATATGAGCGGTTGATTACTATCATCAATCAATTGCCCATTTGATGAGGTGAATAAGCTGAAAGCAGAAATTGAGAGAATTTCAAGTGAAAAGAATATTGAAAATGTTGATGATCTAGAAAGTTTGATTGCCAATGGTCCTGTGATGAGTGATGAAAAATATAATGAGTTTGAGGAGAACCGAAAAAACTTTAATCAATGGCGGGCGAGCTAATATTACTGGATACATCTATTTTGATTGATTACTTCAGAAAAACGAACAAAAAGAATTCAGATTTTTATCAGTTAGTGGCAACAAAGCGATACAAATTTGCTGTTTCAGTCATCACTGAATTTGAAGTATAGGTAGGTGCTACTGAAGAACAGACGGAGTTTTGGGACTCATTCTTTGCTAAGGTAAGATTGCTTGAATTTGACAGCCAGTGTGCCAAAGAGGCAGTTAAAATTTAGCAGGAACTAAAGAAAAATAATAAAATGATTGCCATTCCAGATTTGTTGATTGGGGCAACAGCTAAGAGCAAAGGATTGAAAATGGCTACAAAAAACATGGATCATTTTCAAAGAATATCTGACATACAAATTATTAAAGAATAAAGAGCTGCTCATAATACAATTCCAGCAGCCCGCAGCGGATACTGATGGTTATTTGAATGCCTAACAGTTGCATCAAAGCAAATAAGTAGCTGAAGTGTTAACTTGAACAATGGGTGTTCTCCTACCGTCATTCTGTGTGCTCAAATCTTTATATGCCTCTACCCAGACCTCAGGAGCGACAAACCCAAATTTTTTTATAGTTTTGCGACAGTACTTTTTTGTTTATTCTAAACTGATTTTCGCCCAGGCGAAATAATTAAGCATAGTGAAGATATTTTTAACCGGAACCAGCGGCCTGCTGGGAAGCAACACAGCCAAAGAATTATTGAAAAGAGGTCATCATGTACGTGGCTTATTTCACAACTCCGTAGAAGCGGAGCTGCTGGAAAAACATCCCAACTTTGAGGAGTTTCATGGTGATATTACCGACCTGGACAAAATGATAGAAGGAGTAGCCGGTTGCGATGCCGTAGTACATGCCGCTGCTGATACCCGACAGTGGCCCGATCGTTCTCCTGACTATATCAATACCAATGTGAAGGGCACGCTGAATGTAGTGGAGGCAGCGAAAAAAGCACAGGTAAAACGTGGCATCTTCGTCAGTACGGCCAATTCACTTGGTTTTGGCACCAAAGCGCGGCCCGGTGATGAAACTTCTCCTCCCAAATTTCAGCAGTACGGTATTGGTTATATGGAAACCAAATACCAGGCGCAGCAGATTGTGCTGAATGAAGCCAAAGAAGGAGGATACCCTTTCATCGTAGTGAATCCTACTTTTATGATAGGCCCGAGTGACTTCAAGCCCAGTTCAGGAAAAATGGTGATTGCCGTGGCGAAGGGAAAAGTACCAGGATATCCAGTAGGAGGGAAAAACTATGTGTATGTAGGCGATGCCGCTACTGCCATAGCCAATGCTTTAACCATGGGACGCCCGGGAGAATGTTATATTTTAGGAAATGAAAACCTTAGCTACCGGGAGATGTTTACCAAGATAGCGAATGTGGTAGGGGCAAAGCCGCCCCGCCTGGCAATTCCCCCTTTTGCTACCAAAGCTTTTGGAATGTTTGGGACAATTGCTGGTAATCTTTTTGGAATTACGCCCAATGTAAGCTATAAAATGGCTGTCGTTTCCTGCGACGGGCATTATTTTTCAGCAAAGAAGGCAGTTGAAGAGCTCAACATGCCACAAACACCGATAGAAATCGCAATAAAAGAATGTTATGAATGGTTCAAAGAACACGGCTACCTCAACAAATGACAAGCAAACCATTACTCAAAAGTATACGCTAGAAGAAGTCAAGAGTAGTGAGCAAAAAGAGGAATTTCGCAAGCTTCCTTTTAAAATCTATGAAGGTGATCCCAATTGGATACCTCATATCCGACAGGAGGTAGAGCAGGTTTTTGACAAAAATCGTAATACTTACTTTGGTCATGGTGAAGCTACGCGCTGGATTATGCGTAATACGGTAGGAGATGTGGTAGGACGTGTAGCAGCATTTGTGAACTGGCGGAGAGCCAAGACCTACAAACAGCCCACAGGAGGCATGGGTTTCTTTGAATGCATTGATGATCAGGAAGCAGCTAATGTGCTTTTTGACCAATGCAAAGCCTGGCTGGAAGAAAGAGACATTGAAGCCATGGATGGTCCCATCAACTTTGGCGAAAATAATAAGTACTGGGGACTGATTGTTGACAATTTCAATAAGCCTCCTTACTACGGGCAGAATTATAATCCAGAATACTACGTAAGGCTGTTTGAGAACTACGGCTTTCAGGTTTACTATCGCCAGATTGTTTTTGATAAGACTTTTTATGATCCTTTGCCAGAAATCTACCAGCGTAGGGCTGACAGGCTTAAAAAAGAAGGACACTATAAGATAACGAACTTTAAAAAGTCTCAGGCGGAATTATACGCGCGGCATTTTATTGAAATTTACAATGATGCTTGGCAGACGCATGATGGTTTTAAGCCCATGAAAGAAGAGCAGGCCCTGGCTATGTTGAGACAGATCAAGCCAGTGGCAGACGAAGACCTGATTTACTTTGTCTACTATGATGATGAGCCTATTGCCTTCATGGTCGCATTGCCCAATATCAATGAAGTATACCAAAAGGTAGGCGATAACATGAATCTTTGGGGCAAGCTGAAATTTCTGTACCACAAAATGACCATGAAGTTTCATTCCTGCTATGGCGTAGCTTTTGGTGTAAAGCGTAAATACCAGGCCAGAGGGGTAGAAGGACTTATCTTTGATGACCTGCAAACCAAAGCCCTCAAGGAGAAAAATTATAAGTACGACAACTACATCGTAACCTGGGTGGGTGATTTTAATCCTAAAATGATCAGGGTAATGGAAGCGCTGGGTTGTGTGAAAAGCAGAACGATGGCTACTTACCGTAAGCTGTTTGACGAAAATGCAGTTTTTGAGCGTTCGCCTGTCATCGGAGCTAAGAAAGAGGATCAGACAAAAAGCTAAGCTGAACGCTAAGATATTTTAATCCGGAATAGAAATGATCTTTTCTTCAGGTATGCTGAGCTGTACCTGATCGCCCACTTTGATGTGATTTGTTCGGTGATGCAGCACCCAGTTTTGCTGAGCATACGCTACTTCCACTTCATAAAAAGCGCCCATAAATCGGATATTTCTGACTGTAGCTTTGTGCCTGCCATCAGCATCCGTTTGTATTTGAACGTCTTCTGAACGTATACAGTGTGCCTCTTCCAGTTGTAAATTCAGAGATGCTTTAGCTTCTTTACTGCTAATCATATTACAGTTTCCAAACAGTTCAGCTACATAAGCATTGGCAGGTTGTCTGTAAATTTTTTCCGGGTTATCCATTTGAAGCAGTTTACCCTGGTGCATTACGGCTACCTGATCGGCCATAGAAAGTGCGTCCTGAGGATCATGAGATACAATAATAGTAGTAATTTCAAGGGCTTCCAGAATATCAACGATCTCCCGCTTCAAGTGTGATTTCAGGCCCAGATCAATATTGCTGAAAGGCTCGTCCATCAATAATAGCAGCGGTTCTTCTGCCAGTGCTCTTGCCAGAGCCACCCTCTGCTTTTCTCCTCCGGAAAGTTCTCTGGGATAAGAGTTTTGAAGGTGTGTAAGCTTACAGATGTCCATAAGTTCTTCAGTTCTTTCCTCCTGATATTCTTTAACATAAGCTCTCAGAATCCGCATGATATTTTGCCTGACATTCAGTTTAGGAGAAAGCTCGTAATGCTGATAAACCATCTTGATGTCGGGATGGCCGGGTACCAACATACGAGCAGGGCCTTTCACCCATTCTCCGTTGAGGTAAATTTTTCCCTCATCAGCTTCCAGTAGTCCCGCAATGATTTTGAGCAAACTGGTTTTTCCTGAGCCACTCTCACCGGTGAGGGTTAGTATTTCCCCTTTGGGTAGGCTGAAACTTATATTTTTGACAGCGGATTGATTTTTTCCTTCGTAGGCTTTACTAATGTTCTTTACTTCAAGAATTGGAGACATATTTGGCTGCTTAACTATCTTAAGTTAAATGCAGTAGCCTGATAAAAGTTGCAATAAGCATAAAAAAAGCTCCGGTTTAGTTAAAACTGGAGCTCAGGTTAATGATGAAACAACGTTTCAATATACAACCATAGTCTATTTTAGAGAAATCTTGCTAGCGGTTTGCTGTCTTAAATCTGAAGTGTGGTTATAGTATTCTACCAGTTCAATCTGATCTCCAATATCATAAGGTCTCAATTGATGCTCCTTCATATAAGTTTGCAGGCTTCTTTCCTTATTCTGCATGATGGGAAGCACTTCGCGTTTGAACCTCCTGGCTTTGATAAGTTCGTCTTCATACTGTACAAAATACTCATAGCATACCTTATGTTGATTAAGATGTGGGTTTCGGCTAGCCAGATAACCTTCTTTCGCATTGTAAGCAGGGTACTTATTACGTTTTCTGACGTAATTGATGTCTCCTTCCAACACTACTTCATAAAAAGCTTTTTGCTGGTACTTAGGATTGATCTCGTTGATCAACGTCACATAATGATGAAAGAGGTTTTCTTCTTTCTCAAAATATTTAAAAGCAGTTACCTGATGGGGGGTAAATGTTTTGATGACATCGTCGTTTTTGCACATAACAATATCGTGGGAGTAATCATAACTGATGTCGCCTTTCACGACTTCATTATTATCCAGAATGATAACTCCCGGGTACCAATCAGTAGATCTGTTAGATACCTGTGCATGAGCAGACACAAAAAGGGTAAGAGTGAAAGCAGAAAAAAGTAATAGGGTCTTCATATCAATCAGTGGTTTTGAGCTTATACGCCAAATTTAATTTGGCTATTTGCAAGCAATTTATCTATTCTAGCACGCCTATGCGCTACTGAAAAAATGACAACAATGTACATGTAAGAACTAACCCAAAACTTAATAAAATGTTAAATTAACGAGTTAATAAATATTTATTATTGCCATTTTTTGAATATACGAAATGATTTTGCATAAGATTTGATTTTCAAAGGACTTTTTTTTGAGGATATTGGGGAAATACTATGGTGTGATTATTCTTGTATACAGAATATTATTCTGTAAAAAATGAGCAAAGCAAAGGAAAAGTTACACACAGAATGTAGTGCAAATTTTCTTTAAGTCGAAGAGGAAGAAATAATTTAAAAAAAACATAAAAAAAGCCGAATCTCCCGATTCGGCTATCAAAATATGTAAGATTAGTATTAGTATTCTCTAATATTGATCTTCTTAACTTTCATCATATCTTGTTCATCAGTATAAGGCATATGAACTTTAAGCAATCCCTTTTCAAATATAGCATCAATCTGCTCTTTATCTACAAAGGGTGGAATCTCAAAGATCTGGTTAAATACAGGTACAGTATGACGAGCTTCTTTACGCGCATCGTTTTCCAACAGCTCTGGTCCTTTTAGCACCGCATAAACCACCAACTGATTACCACTCAAAAATATATTAAATGAATCGCTACTCACACTTGGAGCGCTGATTACTATAGTCAAATGATCTTTTTGTTTATCTACGTTTACAGATGCAGCAGCTGTACCGCCACCAATGGTATTCATCGCTTCAAACTGATGAACAAAGTCTTTAAGTACGTTTTTCATCATTTCCTCCTTTTGTTTGACTTATAATGATCAAATCCTATACCATAGCTGTATATACATATTTCAGACTATTTTATGTGTCAATGTGTCTTTATTGAATTTAAAATAAGACTTTTTGTCATCTATTTTCTAAGCATATAAGAAATCGCACTGAAAAGCCCTAACGACATCAGTAGGAATAAATCCATTCTGAGGGGGCCTACTTCAGAAGGTATCACTCCTAATAGAGATAAAATGAAAATTGCCAGTGTAGCTGCAGTTGCAATAATAATCTCATTTCCCATCGTTTTTTTGCTGAGTACACCTGTCAGAATCATGGGAGCCAGCATGGAAGTACCGGCAAAGCTCACCCTCGCCAGCATTACCAATTGGTCACCGGCGAGAACAGAAAATATCAGTGCCACAACGGCGAAGCCAAAAATAGAATAGCGAGTAATAGAAAGCACTTTCTTTTCGTTGCCTTTCAAAAGTGAACGAACTTCTGTACCCAATGCAAAGATCTGCGAATCTGTAGTGGAAAGACCAGCCGCAAGCAATCCAACTACTGCTACTGCCGCTATAAAATCAGGTTGTTCATAAAGCAGTACTCTTGAAAGAAAGTCAGCGGTAGCAAGATCAGGGTATCTGATTGCACCGTACATACCTATAAAAGCAGTGGGTAGAATAATCAGAATAGCAAAAATACCTACCGCAACTGCCATCATGTGCGTCGTTTTTAGATTACGCATGATGACCAGCCTGATTGTAAGCTGAGGCTGTGTAACAGGAATAAAAAGAATCACCATAAAGGAGGCGATCAGAAACTGCACACTAAATAAATTTGTAGGCCCCGGAGTGGAAAGCAGGGCAGCATTAGCCGCTTCCACCTGATCAAACATATTACCCAGGTCTCCAAAGTATTCTACACAGCGTACTCCGATAATCCAGGTAACGATCAAGAGCGTCAAGCCTTGTATGGCATCAGCATTCATGATGGCTTTAAGCCCTCCGATTTCACTGTACGTGAGCATTACCGCTACAATAGCGATCGCCCAGCCCCAAAAAGGCATGGCATCCGGAAATACTGCAGTAAGAAAGATGGCGATTCCACGAATCTGTATGGCTACATAGGGAACGAGGAAAAGGAATACGCCTGCAAAGCTGACATAACCGGCCCATTTGTTCTGATAGCATTTCACCAAAAGTCCAGCTACACCATTAAAGCCTTTTTCCGCCACTTTTTTGCGTAAATGATAACCCCACCACAGGATGAGAAACACCATACCTCCGTCGGATACTGCCAGAAATATCCATGCCCCAACACCATTGAGACGGAAAAAATCCGGCATGCCCAGCAGTGTAAATGTGCTGAATAGCGTAGCGGCAAAAGTGAGGAAGCCTAGGATGATACCTATGTTAGAGCCTGCCAAGAGATAATCCTCAGCACTTTTGTTTTTTTTGAATGAACTTAAAGCTACGTATCCAAGCATGCCCAGGTAGAGAGCGCCTAATATAATAATCCAAGTAGTCATAGTTATTTGTCAGTATCTTTTCCGGGATGAACTCTGGTTCCAATAAAGGTAAGCACTACATACAGGATGGTGACTAAGATTGAAGTCCAGAGTGTGTAGGGCATACCGAATAATTCAGGTCTGAATACACCCTGAGGGATTACCAGCGGTGTAAAAGTAATTATCGTGAGAATAAAAGCACAAACGATGAGAATTCGCCATGCTCTCATTTTTTTGGAAGAGTCCATATTTTGGTTGTGATTAGTTTATTGTTAAAAATATTTTCTGTCTAAGCAATCGATTGTTCTTCAAGAGAAGAAAAAAATTACTCTTGCTAAAGCCTGGGTATTGTCAGGCCACCATCAACCATGATGGTTTGGCCGCTGGAGTAGGGGAAGTAACCCTGAGCAAGCGCAGAAACTGCCTTACCTACATCTTCCGGTAAGCCCCAGCGAGGTTGCGCACATAATCCTCCCGCAATCAATTTATCATACTTTTCTGTCACACCGGAAGTCATATCAGTTTTAATAATTCCGGGGCGCACATCAAATACGGGAATATCAAATTCTCCTAGGCGTGATGCAAAAAGAAGCGTCATCATGCTCATGCCTGCTTTGGAGATACAATATTCTCCACGGTTAACTGAAGCGATGGTCGCAGAAATTGAGGATATATTGATAATGGAAGCTTTAAAATCAGTTTTGGCCTTTTTCTGCTCAATCATCCAGTTAGCGGCTTGCTGGGTCAGAAAATAAGGGCCTTGCAGATTGGTTTTGACTACGTATTCAAAGCTTTCTTCACTGGCATCCAAAAGGTCTTTTCTCTCTTTGGGAGCTACACCGGCATTATTGACCAATACATTGAGTTGACCATAATGATCTTTGATGGCAGTCAGCATGCTTTGTCGGGCCTCGGTTGAGCCAATATCTCCCTGGCAGTACAAAGCATCTACGCCATATGATTTGATCTTTTCCAATACATCACTTACTGCTTCGGCCGGGCGCATCCCGTTGATGGCAATGTCAAAGCCTACTTTGGCTAGTTCTTCTGCTATTCCTAATCCGATACCCCGGCTACCACCGGTTACAAATGCTACTTTTTTCATGAATGTAGTTAAAAGTTGAATGTCAAAAGTTAAAGGAAAAACGAATAGCTTAAGGTTAAAAGTTAGCTAACCTTTAACCTTAAACTTATAACATTTAACTCAGAGACGGAATATCTACCCAGCAGCGTTTTTCCCAGCTTTCCAGTCCTTTTTCTGCCAGTTGTACCCCTTTGGCACCTTCCAGCAGAGAGTAAGGAAATGGCTCATCTTTCACCACATGGCGCAGGAACATCTCCCACTGTACTTTGAAAGCATTGTCATGGAATTCCTGCTCGGGCACTTTAGCCCAGCCTTCATAGAAGTTGATAGGCTGCGGAATGTCAGGATTCCAGACCGGCTTAGGGGTATTGCCATAGTGCTGTATCCAGCAATCGCGCAATCCGGCAACTGCTGAGCCTTTGGTCCCATCTATCTGTAGGGTAAGCAGATCATCACGGCGTACCCGTACAGTCCAGGAAGAGTTGAAATGGGCGATGATACCACCTTCCAGCTCAAAAGTAGCGTAGGCAGAATCATCAGCGGTGGCTTTGTACGTATTGCCTTGTTCATCTACCCGCTCAGGAATATGCGTAGCACCCAGGCAGGAGACCGCTTTTACATTACCAAAAATACCATCCAGCACATAGCGCCAGTGGCAGAGCATATCTACGATGATACCACCATCTTCTTCTTTTTTGTAGTTCCATGAAGGGCGCTGAGCAGGAATGGTGTCTCCTTCAAATACCCAGTAGCCAAACTCTCCCCGGATAGAAAGAATTTCTCCAAAGAAGCCATTCTCAATAAGTCGCTGTACCTTGCGGAGACCGGGCAGGAAAAGTTTATCCTGAACCACACCATTCTTTACCCCTTTTTCCTGACAGAATTTGTAGATGTCTAATGCAGTGGCTGTGTCAACGGCAGTGGGCTTTTCGCAATATACGTGCTTGCCTGCCTCAGCAGCCTGCTTTACGGCAGCAGCACGTCGTCCGGTAGTCTGAGAGTCAAAATAGATGGAATAGTGATCATCGTGCATCACCTCATCCAGATTGGTGGTATATTTTTCTATTCCAGACATTTTGCACAGCTTCTCCAGCTTGGCAGCATTACGACCTACAAGGATAGGGTCGGGCATAATGGTCTCAGTAGGACTGATTCTGACACCACCTTGCCTGATAATTTCTACGATAGAACGCATCAGGTGCTGATTGGTCCCCATGCGTCCGGTCACTCCGTTCATGATAATACCTACCTTATGGGTAGTCGTATTCTTTTCGCTCATTTCAATTCAATAGGTTAGAATATATGTAATAATTATAGTTTAACTTTTTTCCAGATAGGCCTTGACAATCCTGTCCAGGAATTCATCCTGATCCATTCTCCAGTAGTGTTCAGAGAATATTTCTACTTCGTTCATGCCTTCAAATCCTGCTTCTTCTACCCAGCCCCGGATTTCAGGTACATTGATGCAGCCTTCACCCATCAGACCACGGTCAAGCAGCATATGCTCAGTAGGTGATTTCCAGTCGCAGATGTGGAAAGCGAACAAATTTCCGTTACGTCCGCAGCGCATGATTTCAGACTGCAAGAGATCATCCCACCACAGGTGATATACATCTACCGCGATACCTACCCAGGGAGAGTTGATTGACTCCGCCATATCATTGGCCTGGGCCAGCGTATTGATGGCTGAGCGTGTGTCGGCATACATGGGGTGAAGTGGCTCTATGGATAATTTGACATTATTAGCTTCCGCATGAGGGATTAAGCTTTCTATAGCTTCCTGAATCTGCCTGCGAGAAGTTGACAAAGGCTGAGCAGGATCGGCGCCACAAACCAGTACCACTGCAGGTGCGCCTAAGGCGGCAGCTTCATCTATGGCTTTTTTATTATCGTCAATGGCTAAATTCCTTTTTTCTGATGAAGTGGCAGGAAAAAATCCTCCACGACAAAGCGATACGATCTCCAGATTATGCTGCCTGAGCATTTCGCCCGTTTTTTGAACATCACGCCCGTCCAAAGCATCTCTCCAGACGGTAATACCACTAACACCCGACTGGGCAAATTTTTCAGCAGCTATTTCTATCGGCCAGGGTTTGGTAGTGATGGTATGTATACAAAGTCGGTTTAAGTTCTCCAAGAGTAAAAAATTGAGGTTGCTGTTACTTATTGAAGCCTCAAATTAATAAAAAAATTTAAACCCGTATGGATAATGGTGGATGTTTAGTGAATGATGATAGATAACGAATGAATAATGCCTAATGAAGGAGAATAAATAAGTCTTAATACTAATCATTTGTCAATCATCATTATTCATTAAAGGGGTTAGGTTTAGTCAATATAGTCTTTCTTCACCACCAAAGTAAAATAGTCATCATCGGATACGATATAGCCCTGATCATAGCAAAAATGATAAATCGTACCACTTTTGGTCTGGTATACATTCGTAATATAATTGAAATTAAAACCTTTTCGGTTGAGCTGATCCCGATGCACTCTGGCCTTACCTTGTGGATTGAGATCGGCCAGGATATGCCTGTTTTTACGTAAAGTATAATTGACATTACGCATAAGGTTATTGGCATCACTGGTATGCTTGTTATGATAAGCATTGCGGCAGGCATCAGAACAATACTTTTTATCTGCTCTGCCCCTGATAGGCGTGCCGCATTCCAGGCAAGCCTTTTCGCTTTCTTCTACAGATTCGTTCATATTAGTTCGTTAATTTTTTTTTCAAAAAACATGGCATTGTCAAAGGGGTTATAGTAGTAAGCAGGAATTTCATAAAAGCCCGCTTCCCGATATAGATGGATAGCAGGCAGCATATTGGAAAGTGTATCCAGACGTATGAAGTCATAACCTAACTCTTTGCTCAGGTCTAGGGCTCTTTGCAGCAGTTTTCTGCCCGTACCACTTCCTCTGGCCTGCTCAGTGACATACATTCTTTTGAGCTCGGCTACATTTGGTTCCAGCGGACGGACAGCCACACAACCGAGCGTCTGCCCATCATCTTGTTTTGCTAATAGCAGTACGCCCTTAGGACGAGCGTACATGCTTTGCAAATGAGCCAGCTCATCTTCAAATTTTTGAAAACTAAGCGGTATGCCTATACCTTCAGCATATTGCATAAACAGCAACCTACCCAGGGTATAATCTTCTTCCGATGAAGCTTCTATGATATGTATATTTTCTGTTTGCATCTTTGTAAATATTGAAAGAAACCGATGCTTAAGACATTGTCGGCTTTGACAAGAGAGTGTGTTTTATTCTACAATTCATATAAAATCACTTCCAACTCACTCACTGTGCGGAACTGTTTGTGAGCAGTAAGTAATGGTAATTTGAGGTACAATGCCGTAGTAGCAACAATTGCATCAGGAACTTAAGTTTTGATTTTCTTCTGAACTCAATCGTCAAATCTTTAATTTCAGGGCTAATGTCTACAATTGTACAATTTTTAAGAAGTCCTTTGATTGTCTCTTCTGAGACAGCAGATATTTTGGGAAAAGCAAGGAGTTCAGGTTCACTGATGAAAGAAATAATAATATTCTTGTCAGCAATCATTTCAATCACATCTGAGTCTCCGTCCAGAAAATAAAGTAGGATATTGGTGTCTACAAAAAGGCTATTCCCACTCATCTCTTAATATCTTTTGATAAGCCAGCGGATCAATACGTTTCTTTCCAGTATTTAATTTTAGCTTTCCAGCGTATTTCATCAGGTTTCCGGTGGGTGTTCTTGAGACAACTTCGTCTATCTGTCTTTTTATCTCCTCTTTAGGTGTTTCTTTTTTTATTACTGTTAACATAAATATTGATAGGGTTAAGGTTAGAGCTTTAAAAAGGCTTTTTCATTCTATTAATTTTTTTACTCAAGCTTTCAAGTCGCTCTTCATCTTTCACAAATAATCTATTCAATGCTTTATCAAGTAGTTCATAAGCATCTAAGACATTGGTGTTCGTCAATGTATCTAAATGAGAGCCTGAGTTACCTATCCACTTGATAGACATCAAGTAGCTTGAAGTTTTTTTATCTTTTTTTTCAAGAATTTCTATTCTTTTATGTAAGCTTAACTTCTCATATTTTTTCTTTTTGTTAAGCACTCTCTTCTGAATTTTTATTTCATCTAAAATAAACTCAATAGCAGTGCGGATTTTGTTTGCGCATGCTGAATTATCTATCCAGTAAAGCAAAAAAGAATCGGTTAAAATGTTTTTTATCCTTTCTGGGTAATTTTCATGAATGTTGATGATGTGGATGGGAGGGTCAATATATTTGGGACAGTAACAATTAACCAGTTCGTGAGAATATTCTTCATTGTAGTAATAAAACTCAGAGTTCATTACTCCCGAAACTTGCACATGTTCTTTACAAGTAATGTTAGGACATCTTAAAAAAAAGGAAAATCTACCATTCAGTCCAGGAAAGTCTTCTATATCAGGGTAAGGTTCATTATTGCCTGTATACTCATTGTAATACTCTTTTGGAAAGTTCTGAGCTTCAGAAGATGGTTTTTCAATTATCTGATTCTCTAATATTAAAGTTGCAGAATTACAAGTTGGACATTTCCAATGAGGGATTCTGCTTCTGACGAATCTTTTATGTGTCCAATCTTCTGTTTTCATTATGTTTATATAGTAGTGCTACCTTAAGCTAACAAAAGTTTCATCCGTTTGCAAACGTTTACAAACGACTATACACGACTGTAAACGCTTAATAACCGACTAAAGTTTACCCGCTGTAGTTACTTTGCTGATGTCAAACGACAAATAGTTTAACTCAAAATTTTACAGACATGAATGCAATGAAAAATCGCGTACAATTGATCGGAAGATTAGGTCAAGACCCTGAAGTAAGAACTTTGAACAGTGGCAAGATGGTCGCGCAGTTTTCTTTGGCTACTTCTGAAGTTTACAAGAATAGTGCTGGCGAACGAGTACAGGATACGCAGTGGCATCAGGTAGTCGCCTGGGGTAAGCTTGCGGAGGTGAGTGAAAACCTGCTGATCAAAGGTCAGGAAGTAGTGGTAGAAGGTAAAATCAGCTACCGCAATTATGAAGATAAAAATGGTATCAAAAGGTATGTGACTGAAATCATCGCTTCGGATATCATGCTGGTGGGTAAGAGGCTGAAGGAAAAAGGCTCAGAAGTTGCCGAGCAGGAAGCTGCTTACGAAGAGCTGCCTTTTTAATAAAGCATGAGCAATTGAGCTGCTTACTGTAAGTCTTAAGTTTTCAGATAGGCTCAGTAGCCAAAGCAAAAGTGTTTAATATATGGTTTAGTTATAAAGGCGAAAAGCCGGATCTTCTGGGGCCGGCTTTTGTCAATTTTGTGGTCAGAGTGATTTATTCTCCGCAGCGGTAAAAAGTATAGTAAGCTTCTTTCTTCGCCAAACGCTGCACATAAAGGGCAACTTCCCGGGCATGGTAATCTCCCCACATACTGGACTCTCCATTGGCAATTTTGCTGCCTTCCGGTACATAGTCCCAGCCATTGGGCTCATGGTAAATAGAATGCAGCAGTAATCCCTGATGGTTTTCGTCAACGCTGATGTAAGGCTCTTCAAAAAGCGAATCCAGCACAGTCAATCCTGCCTGATAATATTTCTTACCGGCCTCATCTTTACCTTTTGACATCAGGTATTTTCCCAGTCGTAATAATCCTTGTGCTCCAATGGCAGCAGCAGAACTGTCTATGGGTTCGTAATCATTGTAAGGATCAGAAGGACGGCTGAGGTAGTCGCCTAGCTTATGAAGCTTAGGAGCGCCAGTGTCCCAGTAAGGAATACCATCGGTTGGGGTATTTTCAATGAAAAAGTCGCAGGTAGCCTGGGCGGCTTTCAGCATAAAGCTTACAATTTCGTC
Organism: Catalinimonas locisalis; assembly: GCF_038039535.1. Taxonomy (NCBI): domain Bacteria; kingdom Pseudomonadati; phylum Bacteroidota; class Cytophagia; order Cytophagales; family Catalimonadaceae; genus Catalinimonas; species Catalinimonas locisalis. Next base: position 297,345 of record NZ_JBBPHP010000002.1, read on the forward strand.
TCTTTCCCCATAAGCTGACAAGTCCTCGTCGCTGAGCGTGTCAACAAATTCAAGCTCTTCAGGAAATCCGCACATCGCCCACGCGAGTCCTCTGGTCCAGGTACTAAATCCGGTATAGCCCTGCTGAGAGTTGGGGCAGCGGTAGTTGCCATCTTTGGTATTGAAAATCTGCTCGTGTGCCGTACGTCCGCGTACATCGTAGCTATCCCTTCCTTCTCCATAGTATACTGAATAGTCAGCGGTTGCTTTGATGTGCATCAGCGCTCTTTTGAGCAAATTGATTTTGACATCATTTTCAGTTTGCAATACATGCCCAAACTGATGGCTCACCATAAGCGAACGGCAGGAGCGAATGGTGTCCACAAAAAGGGAGTGAGGGCCGTTGAAAGAGTGGATAAATCCTCCGTTTTTGATTGGTGTCCAGCGGGTGGCTTGCACGGCTCCCGAGATTTTTAACGCCAGCTCATAAAAATTCTGTTCCCATTCGTTATGCTCAATTTTGCCTTCTTTCATCAGGCGGAGCAGGTTGCCATAGGTACTAACATTATTGAAGCCGTGGTCATGAACTCCGATATGGCTGACATGAGGAGCCATAAGTTTTACTGTGTTTTCCTTTCCACTTTTCAGGAACTTCTGGTCTCCGGTAGCGTCAAACTGTAAGATGGCAGAGCCATACTGAAAACCCTGCGTCCATTCTGTCCAGCCGCGGGTAGTGTATCTGCCTTTTACTGTAAACACCGGTGAACCTTTAGATTTATCGTACTTGTCTTCAATGTTCTGAATTTTAGCAGCAGAAAGCTCCCATAGACGTTCTATTTTTGGCAGCAGATCCTCTGCTTTAAGCTGTTGGTTGATTTTTAGCATGCTTATTATGGTTAGAAAAAATTAATACTTTAATGTTCAGTTAACTATCAGCAAGCATAGTCAATGCGTAATCGATTGCCTGCGAATTTACAAATTTGAATGAGAATAATAGAAAACATCTTTCTAAGATTAAATAGCGTCTGTCATTTTAGTATGCATGAAGATACCCAAATACCATGTTACCACGCTGTATTTAGCCATTGCTCAAAACTCTGTTTCTCAGCATTTGTGGCATCTCCTCTTTGGGCGATGGTATATTGCTTGAAGTACGTTTTGCTATCCTGTACCAAAGTCACAGCCATCAGTTTTTGCCTTCTTACCACAGTTATCTCTACCTGATGGCTATCGTCAAGCAGTTCGTCGGGAGATTCATTATATTTTTGTCCGTTGATGGCAATGATTTCATCCTCTTTAGAAAGGGCCTTATCTGCCGGAGAGTTGGGCTCAATAGTGCCGACCAATAGTTTTCCTTCTTTCTGTATGGCTCTGAAGCCGTACCATCTTTCGCTCAGACTTCCGGAATCATTTACTTTCAATTGGCAACCTACTGTACGGAGCAGGGCGTTTAGGTCTTCTTCTACGGGTACTACACCATCCACATATTTATTGAAAAAAGTATTCAAATCTCTACCGGCCAGTCGTGAGGCTATTTCAACAATATCCTGAGGTGAGTAGCCTCTTTTTTCTTTTCCAAAGTTCAGCCACAGTTCTTTCATCAAAGTATCCAGTGAGTGCTGATTTTGGGTATGCTTGCGTAGCGTAAGGTCAAGCATAAGGCTGATGATAGCTCCTTTTACATAAATAGATACTTTGCGATTAGGTATACCTGGTACATAACCATCCAGCCAGAGGTCAAAAGAGGAGGCGGCCAGTGAGTAGTAAAATCTTCCAAAGTTTTCAAAGTGTCGCTTGAAAACCTTATTTAGCTCATCAAAATATTCCTGCTTACTGATCACTCCTCCGCGGGCGAGAAATAAGTCACCATAGTAGGTAGTAGCTCCTTCAGCTACATAGCCGGTGGTGAAGTAATTTTCCTTGCTGTAATCATAAGGCATCATCTCTTTGGGACGAATGCGGATGATATTCCAGGTATGAAAAAGTTCGTGTGAGCTTACTCCAATAAAATCATGATAAAGCTTACTTCGCTGCTTAATCTCTTCTGCTGGTCCCAGAATAACGAGCGTGGAGTTAAAATGCTCAACCCCATGATAAGCCCGGTAGGGGAGGAACTGGTAGATAAAATGGTAATCCTCGCAGGGAAAGTCGCCCATAGCCTCTATCTGTACTTTGGTGAAGCGTTCAAAATCCCGCAGCGTAGCTTCTTTATCCAGGTGTACGTTGCCCTGAAACCAAAGGTGAAAGCGTGAACCTGCCACTTCATACTGCCAGTGCGTGGGTTTGCTACAGGCGATTAGAGGTGATTCAGCGAGATGGTAAAAACTGGGGGCTTCCAGCACAAATTTATTAATTTCTTTGAGTCCGCAAACAATTTGATAGTGATCAGGTAAGTTGAATTTGATTTGGTAAGTTTCTTCCTGTCTGTTGTGCGGAAAAAGGATACAGTTTACAAAGTTGATGTATATTTGCTCCTCATCCAGCCAGCAGGAACCGGCAGTCATCTCAGCGGCATAATAACTGTATTTTACGTTCAGCGTCTGGATATTTTGTGTGTTCACCTGCCACTGGTCTTTGCTGACTTTCTGGAAGGCTACAGCTTTTCCTTTTTCATCCTGCATGCTCAGGCGTTGGATGTTTTTGGCAAAATTGCCTAGCTCATAGCGCCCCGGTCTCCAGGAGGGCAGTTGTAGTAAGGTGGTTTCCTCCTGAGGGGTAAACTCAAGTTCAAAATCTATAAGCTGACGATTGGGGTATGTATAAGATATATTATAGTGGATCATAGCAAATATTTTCAGACAGGAAAATTAATAATTGTACAGACAAGCTTACAGCAGATGTTTGAAAATACTAAATTTTGATCCGGAATTTTACTGCAAAAAATCGCAAGCAGGTTAATAAGAGAAGATATGATCGTAACCAGGCCAAAATTCAATACTTTTTTTGCCATTGGCGTATTTTTGATTCTAAGTTATGGCTCGGCAATTTATCTACTTATCAGTATTATAAACAGTTCCGATACCTCAGGGTGGATGTATGTGTTGCTTTTGATAGTGCTAATTGTCTCATTCTTTGTAACCATTAAAATGCTCAGCAGTTACAAAAAGGTGATCATTGACAAAAACAGAGTAGATGTATTCAGTTTGTTTGGTTTGGTAAAGAGACGCCTTTATCTAAAAGAGCTTGATCACTGGAAAGAAGAACGTGTGAAGACGGCAAATGGTACTTTCAAACAGTTGGAGGTTTACTTTGCTCACAAGAAATTTTTTCGCATTGCCAATCAGGAACATGATAATTATGAAAAAACAGTGAATTTTTTTCGTAAGCATTACCGAAAAAATGAGATGAAGTCCGATTAAGCATAGTACCTTGCCATGATGTTAACTTAGAAATAATATATGTTATCAAATCTATTACTTGTAGGAATTGGAGGGTTTTTGGGTAGTGCTTTACGTTTTCTGATTTCAGTAATGATTAACCGTCAGGTGAGTACACACTTTCCTTTTGGTACTTTTACAGTAAATATTGTGGGTAGCCTGCTGATTGGCGTTTTATATGGACTTTGGGCAAGGGAATTTGTAGATGACAGCACCAGTCGGATTTGGATTTCAGGTTTTTGTGGAGGGTTCACTACTTTCTCCACTTTTTCTTATGACAGTCTCACGCTGATCAATCATGGTCAGTACCTTACCTTTATTATTTATGCTGCTGCCAGTGTAATCTTGGGCTTGGCCGCAGTATTTGCCGGCATGTCACTCGTACGCTTTTCATAAAAGTTATTCCAGATTATCGTCACTCAGGTTTAGTTCCTGCAAATCGTTGATGAAACGTGACCATTGAGCGGGATTAAGAAAATTATTAGCAGGGATAGGACCCCATTCATTATTGTACATCCTGCCGTAACCAAAATTAATGTCTACCGGCTGGTACTTACTCAGGAAAAGTTCTTCGTCTTCCATCGTATCAATACGCTCTATATTATCACGCATGGCTTCATATTTATCCGTATAAATAAGGCTCAAGTCTTGGAAAGATTCTACAAACTCATCGGCTGTAGGTAATGGATAGATTGTGACTTCATCCAGCATCATGGTATCAGGTACAAGTGTTTCTACCAATGAATAATTGAGGCCTTGCAGGCCTTCGGGCACTACAAACTTACCCTCCCTGTATCCTATTGATGTAAAGGTGATGGTATCATAAGGTTGTGCGAAGATGGAAAAATAACCACTGGTATCAGTGGCAAATCCTAGCGGCTGATTGTTTATCAAAATATTAGCATTGGGTATTTGCTGTAAACTATCTGCGTTAATGACCACTCCGCTGATCTGTATGCTGTCTGAAGCATTGAGGTTGTCAACTTCTTGTGCTGAAGCCAAAGTAGTGGTCAAAAAAAGTATTACAATTAAGTATCTGAACATATTAAAAAGTTTTATTGAGGAACTACACCATCCGTCATCCAGCAATCAACAAAAGGTTCTTCCTGCTGTAGTGATAGCTTAAAATAATATACGGCAGGCTGATCTTCTGCATCAATCAGTGTTACTTTCTGTATTGCCTTATTGCCCTTGATATCTACATCGTCCAGGCCGTATTGCTTAAAGTTTAGTAAAGACTGATAAACATCATTTTGTACTAGTCTTACAAATTTGCTCAGCGGGCCGGTAATTTCTTTATTGGAGGGAGAAGCAAAACGAAAAGCCACTTCAATACCATGATTTTCATAAGGCTGATCATTAGTTTTCATGGCCTTCAGTTGTATGTCTACCACCTCCTGCGGTCCCAGCTTAGGTATAGGTACTAAAGCTTCCCCTTCATTGTTAACTTTTATGGAATTAGCGCGAGTAGAGGTAGGCTCAGTAGTATTCCAAAGTGCGAATACTATGAGAATCATTGCCAGTACTGAAAAGCAGATAAGTAAAGTTCTTTGCATATCCTTACATATTTTTATTTCAAACTTAGAGAGCGGTAATGATGTTTAATGATTATGTAATCTTTTGACTATGAATTAATTATACTTAACAGAAAAGCTAATAAATTAATGAGTTAACACTTATTTAGTACAGCTTGCTACTCGCTCATACTTTCTGTGTCACGATTACGTATCTATTATGTCTGAGCTACTGCTGTAATACACTTTATGTGGAATTTTTCCACACTTATTTATTCATTAAAGCTATCTCAAGTCCGTATATTCATTGGTATAATATTTTCCCTGCTTAAGTATTCTATCTTATGCGCATGAACCGTTCTTTTTACCTTAAATCAAAAGTTCTTCTCGGCTTTGGCTTTATTCTGATAGCCATCGCAGTAGCTTCGGGTGTAGCTTATAATAGCTATGATCAGCTCTCGCAGGCAGTTCAGACGCTCTCTAGTCCGGATCCTAAGCTTCAGCAGATTGATAGCATCATGTTTATGGTCAATAAATCTGAGAACAGCCTACAGGAATATACCATTACCAAAAGTGCCAGAAAGCTTAAGGAGTATGATTCACAGGTATTTGATATCCGTGCCCGAGTACAGGCGCTTAAAGAAGTCAGCGCATTTGATGAAAGTGAACTGGACTCTATCCTTGCTCTGATCAATGCCAAGCTGGTAAGTATGGATGATTTTATGAAAATCAAAGAACGGAGAGATGCTTTCCAGTTTTATGACAGAGCCTTGGAGCAATTAAATGCGGAATCACCTTCAGTCAAAGATTCCTCACAGATCACTGCAGTTAGTGATACTGTAAATACAGACGGTAATGTTCCTGAGAAAGTAGAGCCCAATAAAGTAGATAATGAAGCTGAGAAAGCTTCTTTTAGAAAATTCCTGGGTAGATTTTTTGGTAATAATAAAAATGAATCCGATACGACACAGGTAGCTACAGAAGTTGACTCACTCACAGTAGATACCACTGCCTTAGCAAATTTAAGTATAGACTCTGTACGGCAAATGCTTACGAAACTTAAAAGTGAGCAGGCAGCTACCGAAAAGTATCTTGATCGTCAGGAATTAAAATACTTGTCTAATAATGCTGAGGTGATGAACCGGATCAATGCTTTGATTAGTCAGGTTAAACAGGCTCGACAAGAAAGTTATCAGGAGCAATCTGCTGAAGCTAAAAATATACTGCAAAGTTCGCTTTCTCGTCTGGGAATCATCTTGTTGGTAGCACTGGGCAGTACTTTTATCTTTATTTACCTTATCTTTTCTGACATTGCCAAAAGCGATTCTTTGAAGTCGCAACTTGAAAAAGCCAAAGCCAGGGCAGAACAACTGGCAAAGGTAAAAGAGGACTTTCTGGCCAATATGAGTCATGAAATTCGTACTCCCCTTACGGCTATACTTGGTTTTACGAATCAACTCAAAAAAACCAGGCTTCAAAATACCCAGCAGGAGTACTTGTCAGCAGTAGACAGTTCTTCCTCCCATTTGTTAGCACTGGTCAATGATATTCTGGATTTTTCAAAAATTGAAGCCGGACAACTCAAATTTGAGCATCAGCATTTTGATATAAAAGCCCTCATTGAGCAGATACAGCGGGATATGAGCTTTCAGGCTGAGAAAAAAGATTTGCAAATTCATTTTGAAATAGAGGGAGAAAACTATCGCTATCTGAATGGTGACGCTTTTCGTTTGAGACAGGTTTTGTATAACCTTGTTTCTAATGCCATCAAGTTTACCGAAGAAGGTGGGGTGATCATTCGCTGTAAGCTTAAGCCCATGGGCAATGGTAAAATTAAAGCCCAACTTGAAGTAGTAGACACTGGAATTGGTATAGCTCCTGAAAAGCAAAAGCACATCTTTGAGGCCTTTGTGCAATCCGATGTTTCTGATACCCGAAAATACGGAGGAACAGGGCTGGGCTTATCCATTAGCAAAAAAATTGTAGAGTCTCAGGGTGGAGAGATGGCATTGGAAAGCGAAGTAGGAGAGGGATCAACATTTTATGTTGCTTTACCTTTTGGTGTATCTACCAAAGAAGAATTTGAGAGTATAGTGGCTGTATCTGATACTTCTAATAACCACATGTTTACAGGAAGCAAGGTACTGATTATAGATGATGACCAGCTCAATACCAAGCTATTATCATTGATTATTGAAAAGTGGGGAGTTAAATGTTATGTAGCCTATAATGGGGAAGAGGGCCTGAATTTACTTGTTAATAACGCTGTGGATCTGGTGCTTTCTGATTTGCAGATGCCCGGAATGCATGGCGAGGAAGTAGTGGCTCATATACGTGCTTCTGATCAAGCAGATATTCCTGTCGTAGCATTTACGGCACGAGTGACCGAGAATATTCATTATTTTGAAGAGAGAGGATTCACTGATGTTCTGCACAAACCTTTCAATGAAAAAGAAGTGTATCTGGTACTTGACAAATACCTTGTTTCCTCAACAGAAAGTCTGAATGAGATTGCTGTTGGGAACAACCATAAAGTTGATTCCTATACTGAGGAGCCAGATGATTTTTATTCGCTGGAAAACATCATCCGCTTTATAGGAGATGATCAGGATGCTCTTTTAGGTTTTATTGAAAGTTTTTCCGGAGTATTAGTTGACTCTAGTACACAAATGAAAGAGGCAGTAGAAGTTGATGATTATCAAACTGTTGCCTATCACGCCCATAAGATGTTTCCTAATGTACAGCAGCTTGAAGTGCATGAACTAGCTTTGCTGTTGAGGAAGTTAGAACACGAAGCGCAAATGGTTAAAAATGGAAAAGTGAATACTAAATTTCCCTGGAAAGAAAGTGTAGGTGAAGTATTACTTCTTACAGAAAAATTATTAGCAGCTCTAAATAAGAAGAAAGAGCTGCTAAAAACTCAGGTAAGTTAGTCCAAATTATACCGTTTGAGTTTATTGTACAGTGTCTTACGGTCTATATTAAGCATTTTGGCAGCCAGTGTTTTGTTATACTTCACCTTAATAAGCGTTTCCTCAATGAGTGCCTTCTCCGTTTTTTCCTGTATAGCTTTCAGGTCCGGGTTATGAGGATTAAGGGATGAGGCATGGTTTTGCTGTTCCATTTCATTACTCACCGGGCTGATAATTTCCGGCGGCAAAGTGTCCATTGAAATTCTTTCGCCAGTAGTGAGTAGTACTGCCCGGCGAATTACATTTTTAAGTTCTCTGATATTTCCTGGCCAGTGGTAGTCCTGTAGTTTCTCCAGTACTTCCGGCTCCAGACCTTTCACTTCTTTTCCCAGTTCATGGTTGGACTGATTTAGAAAATGATCTACAAATTCCGGAATATCGGATTTTCTATCCCTTAGGGCAGGAACTTTAATTTGAAATTCATTCAGTCTGTGGAACAGATCTTCGCGAAACTCGCCTTCTTTGACAGCCTGATCCAGATTTTCATTGGTAGCTACAATAAGCCTTACATCTACGTCTATATTTTTATTACTCCCAATCTGACGTATGGTGCGTTCTTGAATAGCTCTCAGCAATTTGACCTGTATATCATAAGACAGGTTACCTATTTCATCCAGAAACAGTGTTCCTTCATTTGCTGCCTGAAACTGTCCTATTTTGTCTTGCAGGGCTCCTGTGAATGAACCTTTTAGATGACCAAAAAGCTCACTTCCCGCCAGATCTTCAGATAATGCTCCACAATCCAAAGCCACAAAAGGTTTCTTTCTGCGCCCGCTCTTTTCATGAATTTTTCTTGAAACATACTCTTTACCAGTTCCGCTTTCCCCCTGTACAATTACAGAAAGATTGGTAGGGCCTACCAGATCTATGTGTTTCTTTACCTGCTGAGACTGAGGGCTATTCCCTTCCACAAACATGAAGGAAGGGGAGGGTGCTTTAGGCTTATCCGTGCCCCCAGTATTTTGATCGGCAGAGTTTTCCTTTACTGATTTAAGAGCATTACCAATTGTGAGCAATATCTCATCAGGGTTTATAGGCTTAGTGACATATTCAAATGCTCCCAGTTTCATCGCATCTACTGCCGTTCTGATGTTGGCGTAGTTTGTCATGATAATAACTGGCAGATGAAAGTATTTCTTTTTGATGTTTTTCAACAATTCCAGTCCATCCAGGTCAGGAAGGCGATAGTCTATCAGCACCAGGTCAAAGCTATGATCATATACGGACCTCAAACCTTCCCTTGCGGTATGTGCTTCTTCTACCTGATAATTATTTTTTGATAAAAAAGACTTTAACAAGGAGCAGAAAGAAGGATCGTCATCTATAATTAATACTAGAGGTTTATCACTCATACTTATATTCTATGGGTAAACAGTGTTGTGTTTGGCTATAAAAATAACAAGCTTATAAAAGAAGTATTGTACAATGCTAATATTTAAGCATTACCGATATTAATTGACATTTATATTCTAAACAAGCGCAAAAGGCTTGGCTGTGTTTGCGCAAGATAACTAAATTATGAAGAGCTAGTTCTTTCTGGCCAAATCAATAGCTTTCATCATCATTTGGAAACTGCATATCTTTCACATCCTTGATATAGTTTTTTACTGCAGCGTTCATGACTGTGTTGAGATCTGCGTATCGTCTGAGAAAACGTGGCTGAAAATCCTGCGTGATTCCCAGCATATCATGTACTACCAAAACCTGCCCATCAGTTCCACTACCGGCTCCTATGCCAATGGTAGGGATGCTTATGTTGGAAGAAACCTCTTTTGCTAAGTCGGCTGGTACTTTTTCAAGTACCACTCCAAAGCATCCGCTTTCTTCCAAAATTTTGGCATCCTTCATCAATTTTTCAGCTTCAGTTTTTTCTTTGGCCCTCACAGTGTATGTCCCGAATTGATAAATAGACTGAGGGGTTAGCCCTAAATGACCCATTACGGGTACCCCTGCTTTTACAATTCTTTCAACTGACTGCTGTATTTCTTCCCCTCCTTCAACCTTGACGCCATGTGCTCCAGATTCTTTCATGATCCGGATCGCAGAGCGTAAAGCTTCCGATGAGTTACCCTGATAACTTCCAAAAGGTATATCTACTAGTACAAAAGCGCGTTGGATACCTCTTACTACAGATGAGGCATGGTAGATCATCTGATCTAGTGTAATGGGCAGCGTGGTCTCATGCCCTGCCATAACATTTGATGCCGAATCTCCAACAAGTATCACATCAATACCTGCCTGATCCAGTACACGAGCCATGGAATAATCATATGCTGTAAGCATAGCGATTTTCTCTCCACGATTTTTCATCATTTGAAGTTGATGTGTAGTGACTTTCTTTAATTTGCCACTATTACCTTCTGATGGATGTACAGACATATTGATCGCGTATTTTATGATAATTCAAAAAAAATATGAAAACATTCGGCCCAGCTCAAGTGTGAAAAAATATTAAAATTATGCAAATAATTAAGAACTTGGGATAATTTATGTTTCCTATATAAACTTCCTCATATTTGATTTCAGGAGTAAGACTCTCTGAATAGTTTGACAATATAGAGGAAAGATACTAAATTATAATGTCTGGTGTAGGCATATTCGTGATCCAGATGCTGATTTGGGCTATCATCTTATTATAAAGCACTTTCTTTACTAAGTAATTTTTTTCTTATCTATAGAGTTTTAAACTTTTTTTGAGTTTAACTTCTGAAAATCATAGCATGTTGCATTTATTGACTTAGTATTTTTTTAATATTATTTATCTAATATATAATTGTATTATATAAATAAATAAGTAATCAAATCAAGATAATGCATAAGTATCCTGAATTGTTGAGAATGCCAGAATCCGGTACAAAGTTCTACAAAGAATTTTATCAGATTTTACCCCAGGAAAAATTTTTCACCGAATTTGGATTTGTACAAAACTGTGATGATTTCCAATGGGCATTTAATAAGTTCCTTACGCATGAGAAAGGTAGCTTATACAAAACTAACTCGCTGATCAGGTCATATTTTTATGACAATAAAGATCATGTGAAAAGGCTGATGTTATTCTCTGTGTTTGTAAAAGAATACTTGGTAAATATGGAGTCAGTGCTGTTGTACTATGAGTATTATGAACTTATGAGAAAATTTCTGGAGGCTCGGGAAAAAATCAACAATTTAATCAACATGCTCTTCAGCTTCTCACTTGAGGAGTCCGTGCTTATTGATTAACCGGATTACTTTATCTTCCGGCAATGCTTCCACTTCTCCACGATAGCCGCTGATCGTTTCGGCGGCAAAAAGTGCATTATAAATAGCTTCTTCAGTAGCTTCTATGGTGGCCAGGAAAAGTGAACTGATATGATCATTACTCAGTACTTCCATGCTAAGTAAGTTGCTATCTGTTTCATAAGGGACTCTTAAATTTGCGGCAGTGGAAAAAGCAATGACATAATCTCCACTGCCATTGGAAGCTATCCCACCAGTTCGTGCAAGACCAAGCATTGCCCTTTTTGCTAATCTTTTTAAGTTTCTGCTATCCAGCGGAGCATCAGTAGCCACGATCATCATGCATGAACCATCAGTGTCTTTCTGTGGGGGTTCTTGATTATTTTCGTTCATCAACTGTTCAATGGGCAAGCCTTTGATATGCAGTACACCTCCAAAGTTAGCCTGAACGAGTACACCTACAGTATATCCTCCATTATTTTGAGTGATTTTTCTGGAAGATGTCCCAATTCCCCCTTTGTAGCTAAAACAACGGGTACCTGTACCTGCTCCAACATTGCCTTGTGCAACGGGTCCAGCGCTGGCTTGAGTTATGGCAGCCAACACATGTTTTTCTTTGACATGTTGCCCTCTGATATCATTGAGGTATCCATCATTGGTCTCACCTACTACTGCGTTGACTGAGCGAACATCTTCGTTTCCTGCCTGATCTAGAGTATATTGTACCAGCGCATTGATACCACTGGCAACACTGAGGGTATTGGTTAGCACAATTGGGGTCTCCAGGTTTCCCAGTTCTTCCACCTGTGAGTAGCCCGCAAGCTTGCCAAATCCATTTCCAATATAAATGGCAGCCGGCACTTTTTGTTGAAAAATGTTACCAGAATGAGGAAGGATGGCGGTTGCACCAGTTCGGATGCTATCTCCCTGAATTAGTGTCTCATGCCCTACCAGCACACCTTCTACATCAGTAATAGCATTATGAGGACCGGTGGGAAGAATACCGATATTTACTCCGTAAGAGCGTAATGTACGGGTTTGTGCTTTGATAGAATCTGAGTTTAAAAAAAAGAAGCAGGTAAGTAGTGTAACAATGATTTTCCACATCAGCCTATTTTTTTATCCGCATTGAGTTTTTTCATGAGCATGGAGTAGTCAATAAAATAAAGTACTCTTACTGATATACTGTTGCTTTGGGGTAGATTACTCAGTGTCTCTACATTTTTCAAGTAACCTGGCCTGACAAATTCTTCATCGCTGGCGATATTGTTTTTCCAGACAATACTGATTTCACTGGCGGGAGCAAAAGTATAGCTGTAGACCATGTCAATGTTAAAAGCATTATAATTTCTGTCTTCATTCCCAGAGTAATCACTATCTAATAGCTGTCCTTTTTCACCAAGTGTATAAAACTCTTCATATTCAGCAGCAGACCAATAGTGCCTCATTCTAAAGGTCAGGCCCATTTTGTTATTAAAGGTGTACTTGGTATTAAAAATGTTATTGATGGTACTGATGTCTCGTTTACCAAAAGTGATCAGTTCGTCTTCATGTTCAGCATATCCTATATTGCTATGACTGTTACTGAGGCTTAGGTAGGTGGAGAATGCAAGTTTATTGTTAATCCTGATACTGGGACTCAGACTTACATACAGGCTTTCCTGACCTTCAAAATCATAATCGGTGTAACTTACTGAGCTTCCTATCACAAAGCGGTTTCTGTTGTCAGTTCTCAGATAAAACCTGAGCTGATTGTAAGACGGTTCTACAAAATACCAGCCATCCACACGAGGCTCAAAATAGTCAAAACGCTTCGTTGGAGCAGCGGCGTAGTTGAAGCTAAAATCCATAAAGTTACTCAATGTTCCCTGCACCCGCGCTTCCATATTAAAACTTGTAAATACGGATGGCTCATGTAGCCTGCTATAAGTAAAGTCCAGGTCAGTATATAAGTTAAGAAACTGCCAGAAGGGCTCATAAATATTGTACCCGATATTGGCAGAAGTACGTACTTCATTGTTCGCCCTTAGGAAGCCAAGGTCATTGGGATCAAAGGTATCACTCTCTACGTAGTTGGTTAAGCTAGCCCTGAGATTTCCCCCCGTTTTAGCTACCGACAATGAATAAGAGTGTCCGAACTCATTACGCCCTTCGTCTAAGCCATATTTCTGACTGACAGCGCCTCTTCCGTAAATCGCATAGCGATTACCCCTATTAGCCAATCGGAAAGCCGTCCCGGTGAGGTTTGCATCATAATATCCACCCTGACGAATTACGTTGGTATTCACAAAGCTTACATAAGAATTGTTTTTGAGACTTTGGTCTAATGCAATAACATTATAGTTGGTCAGGGGATCGGTAAGTACTTCTCTTGTATCACCAGTCTCATTATCCTTGATAACGGCATGCATTTCGCGAGTTAGCCCATTAAATACACCCAGCCCCAAACCTTTGGTGGTACGACCAGAAATTTTAGTAGCATTGATCAAAGAGCTTTCCTGGGGGTTACTAATAATTTCTTCATTTTCGCCCAGCTCATCTTCTACTTCATCATATAATAAAGGCTTGCCACCTACCCTTCGGGAATAAAAATATCCGCCCTTTTCAAATAGCTCGGTACCTTCTTTAAAAAATTGTCGGTTTTCATTGAACTGGACTTCAAAAGGAGAGAGGTTAAGCACTTTGTTGTCTGAAACTACCTGACCGAAATCAGGAACCAGTATCATATCAAGCGTAAAAGCATCATTGATGCCATAGCGGAGGTCCATTCCGCCATTGATACGCTTGCTCATGCTGGAAGGGTTTTCCGTGTCTCCTGAATATTGATCTACATACGCAGAAAGATAAGGCGACACAGACAGACGAATTGGAGACTTAATATTAGTGATACCGCTCAGGCGACCAAACTGGTTAACAAATCCATTGACTTGTGGGTCTACCTTATTCCAGTAATTGTGTTCGTTTTTCCGACGAATAGTACGACGAAAATTTACTCCCCAATGTTGAATAGACGTTTTTGGAAAACGCAATGCAGACAAAGGAATTTCCATTTCCACATACCAATTGGTTTCATCTATGCTTACGGCACTTAGCCATCCTGCATTCCAGCTTCTGTCAGAACCCATTGCAGTCCAGCGACGATCAAACTGAACACCTGCGGCAGAAACGATAAATTCAAAAGCATTGATATCATCATCGTAGGTGTCAAAGTACACACCAAAAATATCCGAAAATCCTGTATTGTCCCGGCTGGTAAACTCCCGCATGATACTGTCGGCGGAAACATCATAAAGCGTTGCACCGATGTAAATTGAAGAATTATCGTAAAGAATGCTTACCTCGGTAGGAGCGGAAGGTGCTTTACCGGGTTTAGGGCTACGCTGGGTAAATCCACTTGCCGGACACAAAATGTGCTGCCAGACTTCCTCATCCAGTACGCCATCAATTTTGGGAGGGGTGTGGATGCGTGTAGCAAAAAAATCTTTAGGAAAGTCATCGTTAGCGTACACGTTGACTCTAAAAAGCATAAAAAACGAAAAAGCCAATAAGGCAGCAAATGTCTTTGACATGTGGTTTTATTACAACAAGGTTTACAACAAAGATGGTAAAGATTAAAAATAAGCTAAATTTTGAAGGTAAGTAGCTTATTTAGGACGCTACAACTCAGTTGGAGAGTTATAACATAGTAACAATGACCCTTCGCATCGCAAGAAAGTAAAATATCATATTTACTTCCATTCACTATAAAACATAATATTACACCCGTTATATTGAAAATAATATTGACAAGTTGATGTAATATTGATTTCTGATTAAGAAATTTGGTTGAATATAGCTTTTTTTGCAATTCTATGAAAGAAAGATTTTTAATTTTATTGGCCTTTTCAAGCTTATCACTTCTCACTCAGGCACAAACACTTAAAGTTGTAGATATAACTACTTCTCAGGGGATTCCCGAGGTTGTAGTATATTCATCAGACAAAGCGTCTTTTCTACAGACCAATAATGCTGGAGAAGTATCATTAGGTACTTTTATCAAATCTGATTCATTGTTATTTCAGCATCCCGCCTATCAGAATCTTGCACTTTCAATGGAAAGTATTCAGAAAATGGATTTTCTGGTGAGCATGAGAGAGAAAGTAATTCAGATGGAAGAAGCAGTAATCAGTGTAAACCGCTGGGAGCAGAAGAAAGAGGAAATCCCACATCAAATCGTGTCGGTTAAGCCTTCTGACATTGCTTTCAATAATCCACAAACTGCTGCTGATGTGCTGGACAAGACTGGACAGGTATTTGTCCAAAAAAGCCAATTGGGAGGAGGGAGCCCAATGATCCGTGGGTTTGCTGCCAATGCAGTGCTGATTGTAGTAGATGGTGTGAGAATGAACAATGCTATTTTCAGAAGTGGTAATCTGCAGAATGTGATTAATATAGATCCCAGTTTTATTGGAGAAGCCGAAGTAGTATTCGGCCCCGGCTCTGTTATCTATGGAAGCGATGCTTTGGGTGGCGTCATGGATTTTCATACCAAAATGCCTGCCTATTCTACCAGCGGTACGTTGGAAGTGGATGGTTCAGCAATGGCTCGCTACTCATCTGCCAATCAGGAGAAAACAGGACATTTTGACATCAGCCTCAAAGGTAAGCATTTGAGTTCACTTACCTCTTTTTCTTACAGTAATTTTGATGATTTAAGAGCAGGAAGCTGGAGAACCGATGAGTTTCCCGATTTTGGAAAACGCTACAACTATGTAGTACGAGCCAGAGGTGAAGATTCACTCGTCAACAATCCGGACGTAAATGTGCAGGTGCCTTCCGGTTATAGTCAGCTTGACCTGATGCAAAAACTGAGTTATCGCCTCACCGACAAAACCGATCTGGTGTACAATTTTTTATACAGCAATACTTCAGATATTCCCCGGTATGATCGGCTGATTGTGTATAATGATGATGGTTTGCCTGAGGATGCCGAATGGTACTACGGACCTCAGAAGTGGATGATGCATTCATTAAAGTCTCGCTTTTATCAGAAGAACCTTTTTTTTGACGAAGCCAAGCTTACCCTGGCTTATCAGGAGTTTGAAGAAAGCCGTAATGACAGAGGTTTTCAGAATAGCAGGCTAAGAAGCAGAACCGAAAATGTAAATGCTTATACCTTTAATTTTGATGCTGATAAAGTATTTAACCAGCTTCACCATCTTTTTTATGGAGCGGAAATAGTGCATAATACGGTAGCTTCCGAAGGATTTCGTAAAAATCTGAATACCGGAGAAACAGAACCTACTTCTACCCGCTATCCTGATGGAGGTAGCGATTACTCAACAGCGGCTGTTTATGTAAACCATAAATGGAATTTTGACCCACGCTTTACACTAAATACCGGCCTGAGATATAGCAGGGTTTGGTTAACATCTCGTTTTACAGAAAACTCTTTTTATGACTTCCCTTACGATGAAATTAATCTGAATACCGGTGCGCTGAGCGGTAGTACCGGACTGGTCTTTCGTCCTACTGAAAGTTGGCAGCTCAATTTTTTACTTTCCTCTGGTTTCCGGGCACCCAATGTGGATGATGTAGGAAAAGTTTTTGATTCTGAACCAGGTAATGTGGTAGTTCCTAATCCGAACCTTGGTCCGGAGTACAGCTATAATGCTGAATTCGGTGCTAGTAAAAGGGTGGGAGATAAGTTCAGGATAGAAGGTGTCGTGTATTATTCCTGGTTACATGACGCGATGGTACGCAGAAATTTTAGTTTTAATGGCATGGACAGTATTCATTATGATGGAGAATTGAGTCGTGTGCAGGCAATTGTTAATGCAGGAGAAGCCTATGTGTTTGGGCTCAGCATGAATGCTGCATACACCATTGTACCAGCATTGGCTTTACAGTCAACTCTTACCTACACCAAAGGACGTGATCTGGAGGAAGATGCAGCATTGCGCCATGCGGCTCCATTGTTTGGCAGTACTGAGTTGAGCTATCAAAAAGGTAAATTCAGAGGCGAGTTTAACGTTAGGTACAATGGCGCAATAGCCTATGATGATCTCGCTCCTTCTGAACAAAACAAGCCTTATATGTACACTGAAGATGGTACTTTGGCCTGGTATACGCTTAATCTGATGGGTAGCTATCAGTTGAACCAATATTTACAGATCAGTGGTGGCTTAGAAAACATCCTGGATAAGCATTACTGGCCGTATTCTTCGGGCATTGCTGCGCCGGGACGTAACTTTATATTATCATTGAGGACTACCTTTTGAGCATAGTACTCAATGAATTAATACATAAGGTGAAATTTTAATCCTGTATAAAAATTACGATCAGGAGCAGGCTGATAATAACGACCGCCAAACGCGTTAAGATCATTGCCCAGGCTGTATTTTTCGTCAAGCAGGTTGTTTACGCCCCCAAAAATTTCAATATCCAGATCATCTGATATTGAAGCACGATAGCCTGCTTTGAGCAGGATGAGCTTATAAGCATCAGCGTACACTGTATTCGCATCATTAAGCGGAATCTCATCAGTGAAGTTAAATGAACCGTTGAGGTACAGACCCATATTCGTTTTAAGGGTAGTCGCAAACACGATTATGTTGGAAGCAACTCCTGTTAAGTCATTACCAGAATAATCTCTCAGTTCGTCATCTTCAAACTTTGTATAGTTCTTAAACACAAAATCATGCAGTGTATATGAAAGCTGAAACTCAAGGTCGCTGATGAAGCCCGCCTGCTCCTGTAAGGCAAAATAAGTAAATGCTGTTTCCAGACCTCGCTGATCCGTTGAACCTGTGTTGGTAAACAAAACCGTTCCCCGATCCGATTGCTGCTGCACTATGGTTTCATCAAGTTGGAAGTAGAAGGCACTGACGTCAAAATTTAGCTTTCCGTTCCAGGTATTTCCTCTCACGCCTACTTCATAATTGATGCCTTTTTCAGGTCTAAGTCCAAGGTTGATACTACCCTCATTGGTTCTTACATCCTCAATGGTAGGAGGGGAGAAGCCATAGCTAATACTTCCGTGCGCTGCAATACTGTTAAATTGCTTGGCGATACCGATGCGAGGTACCCAAACCGGATCAAATTCTTTCACTACTCTGTAAGCCGAATCCAGGTTATTGTCTACCAGCCGGTTGATGTCATAGTTAAGGTGATTACGGCTTAGGCCAAGAGTCAAAAAGAAATCATCAGGAAGCTCAAATTCTGCTCTTCCAAAAATCAACGACTGACGACTTCTGAGTTCATCATCAAAGTTGAGTGCTCCGGGATCACCGTAATCGTTTTCAAAGTTTCTGGCAACATTAGTCCCTGACTGAAACTCTCCACCCAGCGTGAAGCGGGTTTCAAATCCAAAAAGTTGGGTCAGGTAATCAAAACGGGTACGTCCGCCACCGGCCATGCGGCTATCTCTTTTGTAATCAAGATTGAAAGGGTTCTCAAAAAAACTGAAATCCCCGTAAATCGTGGTAAGGTTACTAAGTTTATCATTCCACTGATAGTCATGACTAAATCCAAAAAGCAGATATTCCTGATCAATGCCTGCCTCCGCTTCTTCACTTCCCAGGGCAAAAGGGTTTCCGGGGCGTGCCTGCCGAGGGTTTTCGTTGTATTGCTCTAAATTAAGTCCTCCGGGTATTTCGTAGAAAAGGTCAGAGTAAAGGAAACTGGCAGATACCTCTCTTTTTTCAGATAAGTCAAACTTTCCGTGCAACTCAATTACATCACGGTCCAGAGTAGTATGATCGCGATACCCTTCTGCCTCCTGATGGGCATATTTGAAAGTGTAAGTTGCATTGTCAGTAACCTGATTAACCGTAGTAGCGTAACGCTGCAAACCATAAGAGCCCAACATGGCTTCTGCTCCAATATAATCCTTGTCTAGCCGTGAACTTTCACTCTGGATATTGACCACACCTCCCGTTCCTGCTCCGTATATGCTACCAGCAGGACCTTTAATCAACTCAATTTCACCCATGTTGATGATATCCAGCAGATTAAAATTAGTACTTCCCGAAGGCTCTGTAAAAGGAATGTTGTTCCAGTACACTTTAATATTTCTTACACCAAAAGGTGCTCTCAGCGTACTTCCGCGAATAGCAATGCGGTAACTGCCGGGAGAGCGTTCTTCCATACGCACCCCTGGAATGATATTCATGGAGGGCAGAGCGGAAGTCTCATCAAAAGCAGTGATCTGCTGAGAAGTGATGAGGGCTACAGCACCCGGAGTTTGAAGGAGTTTGCGATTGGCATCGTATCCAATTACTGTAATTTCATTCAGTAATTTAGTTTCAACACTGTCTTCTTCTTGCGCAAAAACAGCAGGGATGTAAGTAAAGGTGATCAGAAAAAGATAAAAAAAAACTTTCATGCTACAGGTTAATAAAAATTGAAGCATGAAAGTAAGGTAATGGTTAGAGAATTGGTAGTGTGTGGTAGAAAATTATTCATTAATCTACGTTCCAGGATATTTCAACCTGTTGTTTTCCCCATTCTCTGGCTTTTTCCTCATCAGTACCCATATATATATCAATCTTCTTGGTCCAGCGCTTATTCATTTTGTCCAGAACTTCGTAGCGGCCGGATAAGCCTTCTATCTTTACTTTTGCGCCGTGCTCAATACCTTCTTCCTGGAGCAGGTCACGGGACACAGCGATGGCTTTCATTCCGGGTTTTAGTTTATCACCCCAGGCAGCAGTTACAGCATCTCCTTTCTTGGTTTGAGATTCTACAGAATTGTAGGCAGTAGCTGTTACTTCCATAGTTTTAGTTTCTGCACAAGAAGCCAAAAAAATGAAAGCAATGAAGATGACAAAATTATGCTGTTTGGTAAAGTATTTCATAGGTTTTGCTAGGTTGGTTTAAATGATAAACACCAAACCCCCTTCATATGTTCAAAAAAGCGTCTTTTGTATTCCTGCCTGCATAAGTTTGGGTGGCTTGAGATTTAGTTTTAACTGCTTGTTGAGATGGTCAACTAGATAAATGGCTAAGTCGATACATAATGCATCTTCTGGTTGGTGAACGATGAAGTAGAGTTCCTGTAAGCCTAGTTCAATCCAATTTTCAATACGACTTACCCATTGATCAATACGCTCATAATCAGTAGGGTGCAAGGAATTGCCTACAAAGCGAACCATAAGTTTTGGATTTGTAAGCTGCATATGGATCACATCTCTTCTGCCCGCTGTATCGGTAATTACAGTGCTTAGATAATTTTCTTCTAAAAGGTCAAAAGCTCTTTCTCTGATTCTATCATCCTCAAACCAGCCCGGATGACGCAATTCTATAGATAAGGGTACATCATGAGGCCAGTGAGAAAGATAATCAAAGAGGGCTTTGCCATTATTTCTGGGTTCAAATGTAGGAGGAAGCTGCATGAAAGCGAGACCCAGTTGATCTCCAAAAGCATGAAGTGCTTCCAGAAACTGATCGGTAGCACGAATGCTTTTACCAAAATCACTACTGTGACTGATGACTTGCGGAACTTTAGGACAGAACTTAAAGTCAGCAGGCGTCTTTTCCTTCCACTGTTCTACCATATCCAAGGTTGGAATACGATAATGCGTTGTATTCATTTCTATGGTATTGAACTGCCGTGAATAGTGGTACAGGTAGTCTTTGGAAGGAGTGCCTTTCGGATAAAGTTTGCCCACCAGATTTCTGTCGCCCCAGCGGGCCATGCCAATATATATTTTGGGCTGAGAATGTGTATCAGACTTAGTAAGTACCCGTTGATTGCGATCCGCATCCTTGGGTAAGTTAAAGTCTACCTGGCTGATATCGCTAAGTTTTCCAAACTCCATACTGATCAAAGATAGTCATAATGATATTACTTGAATATTGCCTACTTGTTGTGAATAAACAGCAAAGACAGTAGTTTTACAGCTATTGCCTATGCGCTACTTTTTTACATGTACATTGCTTTTTTTGCTTTACAGCAAGCTACTGGCCCAGACAGCGCAACCTCATGCTTTTGATTTTCTGAACTTTTCTCCCTCAGCCAGAATTACTGCGTTGGGAGGCATTCAGGCAGTATCGGGCAGAGACTCCAGTATTATTTCTCCTTCCCTTTGGTTTACCAATCCGGCAGTAAGCGAACCAGCCTTTGATCGGCAATTGAGCCTTGGTTATCAGCCCTATTACGCCGATGTGGACTATGTTACCCTCACTTACAACCATAGTATAGGAGAGCAAGGGGCGTGGGGGCTGGGCGTGCAGTATCTCAACTATGGCGAGTTTGATAGCTATGATATCGCAGGATTACCCACTGGAACGTATCATGCGCAGGAGTATGCCATCTATTTCAATCGCAGTCATCAATCCGGCCCTTTTCGCTTTGGTGTAAACGCTAAGTTTCTGTCCTCTAACTTTGGGGCTTATGGCGCATCAGCCCTTTTGTTGGATGCTGGCGGCATGTTCATACACCCGAATTATGGTTTTACAATCGGCCTGGCCATCAATAATCTGGGGTTCTTGCTCAATGACTACACTTCAATGAGCCAAAGCAGGATGCCCACTGATCTTAAAATAAGCCTGGCGATCAAGCCTGAGTACATGCCATTCCGTTTTTATCTGACTGGTTTTCACCTGATCAACCATTATGGTGACTACTACAGTCAGGATAACAATGAAAAGCCGGGATACGTTAACAGAATACTAAGGCATATGAGCTTTGGTGGAGAGCTTTTGCTCAGTAAAAATTTCCATATACAGGCTGGCTATAACCAATTGAAAAGAAATACGCTACAATTAGAACAATTCACTGGCGGAGCGGGATTATCTTTTGGATTTACGCTTCGCCTGCGTTTTTTACAGCTTGAATATGCACGAGCTTTTTATCATGTTGCGGGAGGATTTAACCACTTTACGCTTAACATGAACTTGAACAGGCTTAATTTTAAAAAAACTAGTACATAAATAATATCCATGATAGAAGCTAATTTGACTCCGAGACAGATTGTCACTGAACTTGACAAATATATTATCGGTCAGCAGGATGCTAAAAAAAATGTGGCAATTGCGCTACGTAACCGTTGGCGCAGAATGAATGTGAAGGATGAAATGCAGAAGGAGATTGTCCCTAATAATATTCTGATGATTGGTACCACCGGAGTAGGAAAAACAGAGATTGCCCGCCGTCTGGCTAAAATCGCTGACGCTCCTTTTACCAAAGTAGAAGCATCCAAGTTTACCGAAGTGGGTTATGTAGGTCGTGATGTGGAAAGCATGGTGCGTGATCTGGTAGAGCAATCCGTAAACCTGGTAAAGTCCCGTAAGAAAGAAGAGGTACAGGAAAAAGCTGCTGAGGCGGTAGAAGAAATTATTCTGGATGCACTTATACCCCCTGTAAAAGGGAACACCCCTAAATCAAATGCTCCACGCATTGGCTTTGAGAATGAAGAAAGTGAAGAGAATCTGAGCGATGCCGAATTGAATCACAGAACTCGCGAGCGTTTTCGGGAGAAAATCAAAAATGGAGATATTGACGATCGCAAGATAGAAATCAATATTAAGCAGAGTGCTTCCCCAGGGGTAGGCATGATTGGTGGTGGCATGATGGATGAGTCTTCCATGATGAATCTGCAGGAGATGCTGAGCGGCATGATGCCCAAGAAAAATAAGAAGAGAAAAGTCACCATAGGAGAAGCCAAGAAAATCTTACTGGAAGAAGAAGCTTCCAAGCTGATAGATATGGATGAGGTAAAGGAAGAGGCTATCTATAAGGCAGAAAACACCGGAATTATTTTCGTAGATGAGATTGACAAGATTGCTGCCGGAGGTGGAGACCGTAAAGGTAGCGGAGGCGCTGATGTAAGTAGGGAAGGTGTGCAGCGTGATCTGCTTCCCATTGTAGAAGGTAGTGCCGTAAATACCAAATATGGCATCGTACATACTGATCATATTCTTTTCATTGCGGCAGGAGCTTTTCATGTGGCCAAGCCTTCTGACCTGATTCCTGAGTTACAAGGTCGTTTCCCTATTCGGGTAGAGCTTAGCGATCTTACCAAAGAAGATTTTGCGCAAATTCTTCGTGAACCCAAGAACGCACTTACCAAGCAATACGAAGCACTGTTTACGGCAGAGAATGTAGAGTTGAAATTTCAGGAAGATGCGCTGGATGAAATTGCTGATATTGCTTTTCAGATCAATTCTGAAATAGAAAATATCGGTGCCAGAAGGCTGCACACCGTAATGAGCCGATTGCTCAACGATTTCCTTTTTGATGTACCCGATAAGATTGAGCCTAACTCCAAGCTATTGATCAACAAAGAGATGGTGAGAGATAGATTGGCTAAGCTGGTACAGAATAAAGACCTGAGTCAGTATATATTGTAGAATAGGTACTAGGGATTGGTTATTAGATTTCGGGGATAGTAACTAAAAATGCATGTTTCCTTATTATTGGAAGTTAATCATTCCCTAACTTCTAATTCATAACAATCTAACCCCATCTATGATGCGACATTTTTTCATCACCGGAACCAGCCGAGGAATAGGTAAAGCTATAACGGAAAAGATTTTACTGGAACCTGATACTCACGTACATGGTTTCTCCCGCAAGAATAGTATTGAGCATGAACGCTATCAACATGTTCAGGCTGACCTTTCCGATACAGACTGGCTGGTGCAACATGTTCAGGAACTGTTTCCTAATTTGTCTTCTGCTGATCAGATTGTTTTGATCAATAATGCAGGTATGCTGGGAGATGTAAAGTATCTGGGTGACCTGGATAACCAGCAGTTTGTCAATCTTTTTAACCTCAACGTTACCGCACCGGCAATTATGATGAATCAGTTTATCAAAAGTTACCGTAATCAGCCCGTTGAAAAACTGATTGTCAATGTGAGTTCAGGAGCGGGCAAACATCCGGTGGATGGCTGGTCAGGCTATTGTGCTTCCAAAGCAGCATTGGACATGCTTTCGCAGGTGGCAAAAGTAGAGCTTAGCAAAAGAAACCTGAGCAAAAACTTTAAAGTGTATGCTCTGGCGCCTGGCGTAGTGGATACTACTATGCAGGGCGAAATTCGTGAGGTATCTCAGGATCATTTCAGCAACATTGAGAAGTTTATCAATTACAAAAAAGAAGGCACCCTGGATGATGCCTCCTATACTGCTGAAAAATTTATGGAACTGATCAACAATACTGAGCGCTTTGAGGAAGTACTGCAGGATGTAAGGCAGTACTAATCATTGCTGCAAGGTATAACTGATTCCCATTTCAAGTCCTCTTAGTTCTGCCAAGCCTCTCAAGCGACCAATTGCGGTATATCCGGGATTGGTTTTTTTATGCAGATCGTCCAGCATTTTGTGTCCGTGGTCGGGACGCATAGGTATCTGATCATCGGATCTGCCATTTGCCTGACGCTTACGAATTTCCTTCACCACTGCTTTCACTACCTGATACATATTGGCGCTGCCTTCCAGATGATTGGCTTCATAAAAACTGCCATCTGCTTCCCTTTGTACACTACGCAGATGCAGAAAGTGAATTTTATCACCTAATCTTTCTACCATTCCGGGAAGGTCATTCTCAGGGTGAGCCCCATAAGATCCGGTGCAGAACGTGATTCCATTGGCTGGAGAGTCTATTACATTCAGCAAAGCTACCGCATCTGCCTCTGTACTCACTACTCTGGGCAGCCCAAGCAATGCACGGGGGGGATCATCAGGGTGAATAGCCATCTTTACACCGCTTTCTTCCGCTACCGGAATGATTTTTTTCAGAAAGTAGGACAGATTTTCTCTTAGCTTTCCTTCATCTATATCTTTGTACAAATCCAGTTGCTGCTGAAACTCTGCCAGACTATAATTTTTGTCAGAGCCGGGAAGACCTGCGATGATACTTTGCTGTAAAGTAAGCTTTGCCTGCTCACTCAGACTGTTTAAATAGGTCTGAGCCTTCTTCTGAGTAGCCTCATCATATTCTTTTTCAGCTCCGGGGCGCTTTAGTATGAGCAAATCAAAAGCAGCAAAAGCAATCGCATCAAAACGTAGGGCAGTAGAGCCATCTTCAATCGGGAATTCCAGATCAGTACGGGTCCAATCCAGCACCGGCATAAAGTTATAACAGATAGTTGGGATGCCACATTGCCCCAGATTGCGGATGCATTGCTGAAATACCTCAATATACTGGTCCCGATCTGCGCCGCCTGCCTTGATCGCTTCGGCAACGGGTACACTTTCTACCACATTCCAGCGCAGACCGGCATCTTCAATCATCTTTTTCCTTTCATTGATAGCCTCAACACTCCATACTTGTCCTACAGGAATCTCATGGAGGGCATTCACAATACCCACTGCTCCGGCTTGCCGGATATCAGAAAGACTTACCGGATCGTTGGGGCCGTACCAACGCCAGCTTTGTTCCATACTCATAGAAAAAAAGGTTTGTAAGTAATGTTGCCAAAGATATAGGATTCTTACATAGTACCAATTCTGTATAAAAATTGAAAAATAAATTACTACAGCTTGTAAAGAGAAGATGTACGAAATGATATATTAATAAAGTAAAATATAGTATAATAAAATTTATACTTTGCCAGGTGTGCTTTAGCGCAAATATTATCTTATGTTTTTTATCCTTAGACATAAATTCATATTTACATCACATCTTTACCTCTTTTTTAATGTGCGTAAGTCATTCATTATTACCTAACTAAAGAAATATTGTGTAACTTTCCGCAGATATTTGATCAACCTTCCGGACCAAAAGAATGCCCAAGGGGTACAATCAATGAAGGTAAATATCGTTATTGTGTAAATTTCCGTTTCAACCTTACAACTTTTTAACGCTCTATGTGTCATCATTGCAAAGACTATCCAACTATGTATATGAAAGCAACTCCCTTTGCACTTTTGATCCCCTTGCTTTTAATGTTTGCATGTGAAGGCGAGCAGGCCGTTCCTTCCAATACCCTGGGAAGTGAGATAGAATTGAGCATGGCTGAGTACATTGACTCAGACCAGCGTTCTCTTTCTTTTAAATTTCTGACCTTAAAAGATTTTCCCTGTATCAATTACAGTATCAAGCATGAGACTGTGGTGGATAATCAGGCGATAAAAATTGTTTTGGAGAAAGTTGAGGTTTCAGATGTTTGTCTTGATGCAATCGGGCCAGCCTCTGCATTCATTGACTTAGGGGCGTTAAGTGAAAAAGAATATGATTTGCAGATTCAGCTAGGGGAGTCTCTGATCAATCATGGTACATTATCGGTAAGCAAGGATGCTTATCAGTTAAATTTGTTGGAGAGTGAAGGGATTGATCTGCTGGAATCTACCCTGAACCGTATTCCTTCTCAGACAGTATGGGGCGTGATCAAGTATCAGGGCAAAGAAAAGAACAAGGAACTGATCTCTTTCTTCAACGAAGCAATGGATATTGCCGGGGCTACCGACAAAAAATTTGCTGAAGGAGATTATGGTTACTTTAAAGTAAGCTCCGAAGGAAAGATTATTCAGCCTCTGGAGCAGGGAGAACTGGTAGAGCAGGCTTTTCTATTTGATTTTGGTGGTAAGTCAGAAGATATAGAGCAGGTGCTGCAGCAAATCAATACCAGTTTTGAAGATGTGCAGATACGCTTCTACAATGCCCGGGGAGAAGAGTTTCGCAACTGGGACTTTAACTAATCCCAGCTTACTCTGATTACCTTGGCCGAGATGCCTTGGTCTTCAAAAAAGCGCAGCCAGTACAACTGCTGAGCAGATAATTGATCGCTTGGCGACTTCACTTCAATAAAACTATACGATTGATCATCCCACACAAAGAGGTCGGGGAAGCCCTTGGTATTTTCTCTGAGGTTCTTTGCCATTTCCAGCAGTACATTTGAAATCTGTTTTGGCTCAAGGCAGTGATAACATTGCTCTACCAGAGGTAATAAGCTTTCGTGCCAGCCCATGATAGGGTTACTCATCCCCATTTTTGTCTCATAATGATGCCGTACAATATTGAAAAAACGTTTTGGGTGGGGCAGTACTTCCAGACGTTGTGCTATCGCTTCATTTCTTTTTTCCAGAAACAAGGGGGTATAAAAGTCTGATGGGACAGTTTGTAAGGGGTTATGAAAGGCTTCACTATCCTGATCAAAGATGATATCCCAGAGCAGCAGGCCAAAGAAACCTCTCCAGAGGTAATTTTCGGTATGCACACCCATCTGTCCCTGCTCCTGAAAGTATTCCAGTACCCCCTGTTCCACATAATTTTTGTGTATATCGGACAGACTGATACAATGGCTGCGTTTCAGATAGTCGGTTGCCTTGCGTGTCCTTTTCTTTTTCTGCACACGGTTACAGAAATCCTCCGCAAAAAACAGCTCATCCGCATTGACAGGCTGCTCCTGCATCGCCTGGCATTGCTCCAGTGCCTCTTCCAGAAACCCTAATTTGTGCAGTAAGCGGACTCTGCGCTCCCGGGCAGGGCGCTGATCGGTGTATTCGTAAGTTTTTAGCGCTAATTCGGGAAAGGATTGCTGCTCTAGCAGTTTGCCCAGGCGTAAGCAGAGCTTATCAAACTGGGCAAGAGCCGTTTCGCTGATTCTTTCTCTTTGCAAATCAAGCTGAGCAAACCAGCTATAGATCTGGTCGGCACTGAGCAGCAATTCATCCCGCATGTATTTGAACTCACGATATACCTTGGAGAGCTTCAACTTGTCTTCCGCCTCTGCTCGGCTTTTGAACAAAGCCTTAAGTTTGGTCTGATCATAAGCCTCTGTTTTGACATAGCCGATATCCCGCACCACAAACTGCGTCATATCACCATCCAGATGACCGAAGTACAGAAATTTCAGCATCTCCAGTTCCTCCTCATGGCCTACTCTTACGATCACTTCCTTCTCTTTCAACACTTTGAGTAAGTCGGCAGCCGAAGTCAGCTGAATCAGTTCCACGATCAGCTCCGGCTTTTTGAGTTTTTTG
Organism: Catalinimonas locisalis; assembly: GCF_038039535.1. NCBI lineage: Bacteria > Pseudomonadati > Bacteroidota > Cytophagia > Cytophagales > Catalimonadaceae > Catalinimonas > Catalinimonas locisalis. The sequence continues at coordinate 325,312 of NZ_JBBPHP010000002.1, forward strand.
ATCTGCCTGAGCTGTTCTTTTTCCAGTATACTCTTACAAAGCTCGCAAAGTTCGGCCTTGGTATAGGTATGCAGTACCCAGGGCAGCTCTTCGGCATACTTTGTATGCAGCAGGCTGAAGTAATTTCTTTTCAAAAGCAACTGCAAAGCCTTATCCTGATCTTCTATTTCCGCATAAGCGATCTTTTCCATCCGAAAATAGCAGCCTCGGCGATTGACCAGCCGGATGAACAGGCACTTGGCGTCTTCGGGCAGCTTATTGTACCGCCGGATAAAGCTTTTCTCCCCCTTGCTCAGCAGATCACCGTACAGATGCTGCACATGCTCCAGCAACGCACTGAAATAATCCAGGTAGTATTTCTCCGGTAGCTCTATGGGGGCACCTTTCATAACTGCTGTTTGGTATTTTCTTTAAGCCTGAGGCTCTCATAGGCTTCCAGATCACTCAACTGTATATTAAGGGCATTGACCGAAATCTGTATTTCCCGAACAGATAAGGCCAGTGAAGCCATCAATAGTACCAGGCTTACCCCAAAAACTACTTTGCCGATGAAGTTTTCGCCTGCGAAAATGAGAAACATACAGAAGACACAGAGTAAAAGGCTGCATATACCCAGTGCCTGCATGTTACGAATCAGCACTACCCGTTTCCTTAAGTTTTCTATCTGCCCCATCAGTAGCTGATCAGGCTCCGATTTGTACTCAGAATGCAGCTTCCTGATCAGGCTGGCCAGGGTCAGAAACCTGTTGGTATAGGCCAGTAGAAGCAAAGAGATGGCCGGAAACAATAGGGCAGGGGTAGTGAGGCTGATATCTGACATATGGAAGAAAAAGTTTTTCTCTTCAAAAAGTTTCTTGTCTCCAAAATAAGTGTTTCATTTTGTAAAATGCGCGTTAAATCCAACAGAATATGAAGACTTTGTTTCTGATCCGGCATGCCAAATCCAGTTGGGATGATCCCTCACTGGATGACTTTGATCGGCCGCTCAACGATAGAGGTAAAAAGGATGCTCCCAAAATGGGTAAGCGTCTGAAAAAGCAGAAAATTCATCCCGATCTGATGGTGAGCAGTACCGCCAAACGGGCTAAGAAGACCGCGCAGGCCATAGCCGATGCATTGGACTATGCCGAAAAACATATCCAATGGAGAGACGAGCTTTATCATGCCGGGCCGGAAACTATTCTGAGGGTAATACAGAAGGTGGACGATAAGGTAGGGCAGCTATTTTTGTTCGGACATAATCCCGGTCTGACAGATATTGCCAATCGTATTGGCGCATCTCCTATAGACAATATTGTGACCACTGGTATTTATGCGTTGCAACTGGACATCACTAGCTGGCAGGATGCACAACTCAACGGTAAAGCGAAGCTTCTCTTCTACGATTATCCCAAGAAGGGGTAAGGATTACTAAAGTATGTATTCCTCATAGGACGTTTCCATTGTACTCAAACGCGCACTAGATTAATCTCGCTAGACCAGGTATTTCTGTTGCTCTAAAGTCCACCAGGTACAGCAAAGGACTGGTAATTCATCTAATATCAGCATATGAAAGTCATATATAAAATCACTTACCCTAATGGAAAAATATATATTGGTCAGGATATAACAGATACCTTGAATTATTTCGGTAGTGCAAATAGTAAACTCATTGAAAAAGATTTCACTAAAGAACAGATGCGAGATTTTACTATTAGAAAAGAGATATTGTGGGAGTCTGAAATTGCTTCAAACAAAGAAGTGAGTTTGATGGAGATAGAATTAATTAGAAAATTTGAATCAAATAACCCCAGAATTGGGTATAACCAGTGGCCAAAGTTTAAGAGTAAAGATGTGTAATTTGTTACTTGGGCACGTGTGTACACGTCCGCCCTTTACTATCGTCAAAATTGAAATACTGCACTGCTTTATGTATATTCAATGGACATAGCTAAATGTGTCTGCCATGAACGAGCTTCTTCTTATCTTTTTCTTTGTTGTACTCTCCGCTTATGCCTTTGTTTATTACTGGAAAAACGGTAAGCTCAGACAGTGATCTGCTGTGTTTTACGGCTAATTTAGCCATGATCACCCGTCCAACTGCTGTAATTTACACCAAAAATGGACGATTTGAAGACTCCAAATGCTTCATTTTTTTGCAAAAATGAGCTTCATTAACACCTCAAATAGGTAATTTTTGTACTCAACCGTCACTTTTTGAGTGTCCAAAAAGCTTATTTTTCTGCTAAAATGCCCAATCTCAAGTCAGAAAATGCCCTCCCTGAGCCAGATTCGCATTGTCATCCATATTAATTTATATTGTAATATTATAATAAATTATATATATAATTATATTTTGTGTCTGCGTATCTTGCCTTAAACTTATTTATTACAATATGAATATTTCAATACTTTCCCAGAAGGAGCTACTCTATCAGGTAGACATGGGAGTAAACGCAGCCCTAAGTATCGCTGATGTAGGGGCCGCACTATTGGAGCAGGGCATTACCCCTGAAAAAGCTAAAAAAGGCCTGGATCTGAGGGCAGAAGTATTGACTTGGCAAAGTCGTCAGGATGAAACTCATCGCAATGTCCAAAAAGCACAGCGTGCACTGAGTCAGGTACGTGACAGCATAGATGTTATGTATGGTAAGCATCGTACCAACGCACGCTTTTTCTATCGGGAAGATGAAGATATGCTGAAGAAGCTTCATCTGAAAGGTGTAAAGAAGGTTCGCTACACTGATTGGTTAGAGCAGGTACAAAATTTTTATGAGCAGGTGGATGTGAAATCATTGGAAGCCTATGGCATCCTACCTAAAGAGGTGAATGAGGTAAAAAAACTCATCAGCCAGCTTAGTGAATTGATCGTATTGCGCAACGATGCCAAACGCCAGGCGCAGCAGGTAACCCAGGCTAAGCAAAAGGCAGTGGCAGAGCTACGCCAATGGTTCCGTTACTTCATCAAGGTAGCCGAGCTTGCCTGCCATGAAGACCCCCAGCTCCTTGAGTCTATGGGGATAGTGGTACCTTCCAGGTAAAAATCAATTTGTAAATCATGGTATTGGCAGATGCTGAGAGGTGTCTGTCAATATTTTATCTCAATACATTACTAAAGGAAAAATAATTAAAAATAATACTGAGTGTATACAGGTATTGTATAAAATCAACTAAGACAAATGAAAAAAATATCAACAACATCGTTAGCCAAAAAAATTAATATTGATGTAAGTGAATTGTTTAATATTCTATCAACAAAAAAATGGATGTTCAAGTCAGATGGACAGTGGAGGCTTACTAAGGAAGGTCGTATGGTAGGTGGAGAAATAAATTATAACCCTAAATTTGGTGAGTATGTGGTATGGCCTATTGATTTAGATTTGAATAAGGATATAGATTATGGTAATACTTATAATGCAACAAAAATTGGTGAACATTTTAATGTATCTAGCCAGAAATTGAACTTATACTTTTCCGAATTAGGTTGGATTGAAAAGAGCAAAGGTGGATGGGTTGTTACTTACTTGGGCAAACAAAATGGTGCAATTCAGATGGAGGCACAGAATGGCAAACCTTATGTGGTTTGGAATGAAAATATTATTAACAATAAGCATTTAATTCATGAAATTAAGGGTGCTACTGGTGATGAAACTTATCAAAAAGAAGAAGCAGAGTTTAAAGATTCGGACGATTTTAGGAAAAAATTTCCTGCAAATTTAAGAACGCCAGATGGACATTATGTAAGAAGTAGAGCTGAGATATTAATAGATGACTTTCTTTATAAAAATGGTATTGTTCACGCTTATGAGAGGAAATTAAATATTGATGAGGAAATGTATTGTGATTTTTATATTCCCAAAGAGAAGATATATATAGAATATTGGGGGCTGGAAGAAAACCAAAAGTATCTTGATAGAAAAAAGAAGAAGCTAGACTTATATGCAAAATACAAGTTTAATCTTATAGAATTGAGTGAATCGGATATTGAAAACCTAGATGAAAAACTAGCTACTAAGTTAAGGCAGCACAATATAATTGTTGATTGAATTAACAATCATGTGTCAGTGACCACAAGCAATAAACTTCTTATAGCTTGTGGTTTCTCTGCTACAAATTCAGGCACGTATTGCAAACGAGCGCCAGAGATACGTTCATAAAAGCTGCTAAAATAAAGCCTACTCCTTCTGGAGTGCTACTGCTTGATCCTCTCGTCCTTCCTGATCCATCAGGTCGCGGTAGACCTGATACCTTTTGAAGATTTCGTTCACATAATTATAGGGTTCTTCTCCCCGGCAATAGCCATGTTTCACCACGGGGTCTGAAAAATATTCTTTCTGGGCTTTGAGCAGCATATATTCATCCACATTTCCCGTCCATATATTAGGATCTTTACCATATTTCTCAGCCAGGGCACGGGCGTCGCCTACGTGGCCGGGGCCGGCATTGTAGGTAGCCAATACAAATTTGATGTGTTCCAATGAATCCGCTACTTCCGAATACATCGCAGAGAGCTTTTCCAGGTACTTAACTCCGACCTCTATAGACTCCTGAGGATCAAAAAGGTTGTAATCTCCCATCTCCTTAGCGGTAGAAGGCATCAACTGCATAAGTCCCTGGGCACCGGCCCAGGATTCAGTTTTAGGATCAAAGTTAGATTCCTGATAAATCTGCGAGGCCAGCAGCTTCCAGTCCCAGCCCAGTTTCCTGGCACCCTCTTGTATCTCGGTATCGTACTCGGATATTTTGCCTCCGGTAAGTGAAAAGTATTCACTGCTTACCCTGGAACGGAAACGTTTCTGGTTTTTGTAATATTTGTTATAAATGACGTAGAAGTCGGTACCTTTCTTTTCCTCTTCCAGCCAGGAGTTGACTGCGGCTTTCAACTCAGGAGAGGTTTTGCGTACCATCCAGGCTTGCCGCTGGGGAAAGCTAACAGCAGTTTCTACATCCAGATCACGGTAATATGTCTGGTTAATCTTAGCGATATCTTCATCGGCTACGGTGTAATCAATTTCACCTTCGGCTACCCTCTTGATAATTTCGCTGGTTTCCATGTTTCCATCCATGGGTTCCACCAGAATATCACCGCCCATTTCCTGTGAAAGGTTAATCATCCTGCGGTAATAAGAGCTATTCTTCCTTACATATACCGGTTTACCTATCAAATCTAATGGGTCGCGTATGATCTGCTTTTCAATTTCATGCAGTTTCATCTTGCGCCAGCCTTCAGGTTTGCGCTGTACCAGTACCTGACGGGTTACGGAATAGTAATCAGTAAAATCAACGTATTTTTTTCGGGGCTTAGTAATACTGAGGCTGTGAGCTATCAGGTCGCCTTCCCCGGAGTTTAGCATTTCAATAAAGTTATCCAGGTTATAAGCGATTTTGATTTCCAGTTCAAGGTCAAGGTAACTGGCCAGCCTTTCCAATAGTTCATACTCATAACCCATGGGCTGTCCGCGGTAGATAAAGTAGCTGGTAGGACTGTAACTGGATATTGCGATCAGTTTTCCTCTTTCTTTAATCTCGGCAAGATCAACTTCAACCGGCTCACTATAGCTGACATCATTCAATGTTTCTTCACTGTTGATGTCTTCAGCATCCTGATCAGAAGTAGTACAGGATAGAGATAGCAGGATAAGCGATAGGGTAGCGTAGTGCCATAGTTTCTTGGGCCTCATATGACAAAGTTTAGGTGAAAACTGGGTGAGAGTAGGGTAGACCTGTCCCCGCCAGACTCATTAATATAGTCAAATATGGGCTTAAAAGCTAATGTTGTCTATGACTAAGGCGACTGAACCACCAGGTAGATATAGTAAGCATAGATGAGCAGGAGCACTAAGCCTTCTATACGGGTGATTTTACGCTTGATATACATCATAGGAAAAATGATGACCGTTATGCCCAGCATCCAGAGCATATCATCGCTTACAATCTTTTGGTTAACTGTGATGGGTTGTATGACACTGGTAATCCCCAGGATAGAAAGGATATTAAAAATATTTGATCCCATCAGGTTTCCGATAGCGATGTCTGTGGCCTTTCTGAAGGCTGCGACAGTGGCAGTGACTAACTCAGGGAGGCTGGTACCCAAGGCCAGTACTGTAACGCCAATCACTCTTTCGCTTACACCGAAGGATATTGCTAAAGATTTGGCACCATCTACAAACCAGTCAGAACCTAAGGCAAGCCCTAAGGTTCCCAGGATGATGAAAACCAGGTCCAGCCAGATACTTTTAGATGGCGTTTCGGGCAGGTCTGCCTCTTCCAGTATTTCTTCTCCTTTATGATTTTCTCTTCTGGATTTGATGATGATCAGGGTAGTATACACTGAAAGGCTGATCACGAAAAAAGTACCTTCAATGGCGGAGATTAGGAAATCCTGTACCAATAGATACAGCAGTACAGAACTACCAATGGTCATGGGCCAGTCAATTCTAATACTATCGCGATGTACAGGAACGGGAAAGATAAGTGCAGTGCAGCCCAATACCAATGCCAGGTTACAAATGTTAGAACCTACTACATTGCCCATAGCCAGGTCGGGGCTTCCCTCCAGTGCGGATTGTACACTGATAAATAACTCAGGAGCAGAGGTGCCAAAAGCTACTATGGTAAGGCCTACTACCAGCGGTGATAATTTTGCCCTCAAAGCTACACTGGAAGCTCCTCTGACCAAAAACTCTCCTCCTGCCACTAAAATAATTAACCCAACTACAAGTAAGAAAAAAGAATAATACATGTAAGGTTAATTAAAGTTTAGGTCCGAAGGAAAGGTCACCTGCATCGCCCAGACCCGGTACGATATAAGCCATATCATTTAGTTTTTGATCAATGGCTCCGGTCCAGATAGAAAAAGGGGTTTTCAAATTCTGACGAAGATAATCTATGCCTTCAGGACTGGCTATGGCTGTGAGTATATGTATGTGCTTAGGTTGAACCTGTTCTCCAAAACTTTCACTGACTCTGGCAATAGTACTACCAGTAGCCAGCATAGGATCTATTAAAATCACGTTTTTTTGATCAACGTTGGGCATAGTAAAATACTTGAGTGCGATTTCAAAATTATGCTCATCCTGATGATCACGGAAAGCACCAACAAAGCCACTATTTGCCTGGTCAAAATAATTAAGTACGCCCTGGTGAAGTGGAATGCCTGCTCTGAGGATAGAAATAAGAACAGGCTGTTCTACCAGGAGATCTATCTCGCTTATTGCCAGAGGAGTTTGTATGCTCTGTTTCTGATAATCAAGTGTTTTGGATAACTCATAGGCAAGCAGTTCGCCTACTCTTTCCAGATTCCTGCGAAAACGGAGCCTATCTTCCTGAAAGCCGGTTTTCCTAATTTCAGACAAAAAGTGATTGGCTACGCTATGAACAGCGTTTAATTCAAAAAGTGAAGTTTCTTGCATAATTCTTGGCTTTATGGAAGGATGCAAATATATAGCTTTTTAGAAAAGCATTAAAACATCCGACTTGTAGTATTTGTATTATAAATAGTGAAATTAATGTATATATATACTGCAAAACTATTGCTATTCATGCAAAAGTTTTGCAATTAGCGGCAATTAAAAAAATAGCTGTTTTTGTCCTGAAAGCCTGTTTTTTTGTAAATTATCTTGTCAACATATCACTACGTTTCCCGTAAGATTGAATCAGTGCAAAATTATAATGACTTTTGAGTGAGCAAAAGACTAAGGATTGAATGAGTTACATACAGTTTGATAAAAAACAATTAGTAAACCTGGCTTACTCACTGAGTAAGGAGGTAGTACGTTCAAATAGATCAGGAGCATATGCATCAACCACGATTAGTGGTTGTAATACCCGCAGATACCACGGTTTGCTGGTGGCTCCCCAACAGAAAATTCCCGGAGTACATGTTATTATCTCTACCTTGGATGAGACTGTAGTTTGTGGTAATGCCAGCTTTGACCTGGGAGTTCATAAATATCCAGAAATATATAGTCCTAAAGGTTACAAATACCTGCGCAACTTTGTCGCACAGCCTATACCCAAATCTACTTTCCGTCTGGGTGAGGTAGTACTTACTAAGGAGAAGCTTCTGGTTGAACATGAAAACAGGACGCTGGTACGCTATGTACTGGAAGAGGCCAAAGAACCGGTTAAGTTAAGGCTACGTCCTTTCTTGGCCTTCAGAAATGTTCATAAACTGGCCAGTGCCAATGATAATGTCAATCAGGCATATGACCATATCGCACAAGGTATCAAATTGTGCCTATACGATGGTTATGATGATCTGTACATGCAAACTTCAAAAGAACCGGAGTTTGTAGCCAAGCCGGATTGGTACTACTCGGTAGAATACACCGAAGATATGGAGATGGGTATGGATTTTCAGGAAGACCTTTATGTACCCGGTTACTTTGAAGTAACGATGCAGAAAGGAGAAACTGTAATTTTTACCGGTGGCCCGGATGAAGTAAAAACGGCCAATCTCCTGCGCATGTTTAATACCCAGACCCGTAAAAGAACGGAAAGAAATTCGTTTGAAAACTGTCTGAAGGTAGGCGCTGCACAATTTATTCTTACTAGTAAAGGTAAAGGAAAGTCAAGGAAAAACGACCGCACAGATGTCATAGCAAGCTATCAACTCTACCGCAGAGGTGGGAGAGATGCCTTTATTGCCATCCCTGGCCTTACGGTTTCCGATGATGATAATAAAGCTTTCAAAGCGCTGCTGGACACCATGCTGAAAGATCGTAAAGGCCCTTTCTTTCCTTTTTGGGAAGATACAGATTCAGAGGCAACCTACGAGGCTATGGATGCACCGCTTTGGTTTTTCTGGGCTCTGCAGCAGTATGTGAAACGCACAGGAGATCGCGCTGCCGTATGGAAGGCTTATGGTAAAGACATGCGAGAGATATTGGAAGCCTATCGTGATGGTACTGATTTCAATATTAAGATGCAGCCCAATGGTTTGATAAGCGGTGGGGTGGAAGGCAAAGCACTTACCTGGATGAATGCTTTTGCTGAGGGAAAAGCAGTTACTCCTCGTATCGGTATGCCCGTGGAGATCAATGCGCTATGGTATAATGCGGTAGCATTTACCTTAGAGATCGCAGGTCCACGTTCTACCGAAGGTAAGAAGGTAATCGCTGAATGGACAGGTATTCCTGAAAAGATTAAAAAGTCTTTTGTAGAAACTTTCTGGGATGAGAAGAAAGGCTATCTGGCTGATGTAGTGGGTGGAAAGGAAAAAGATTGGTCGGTTCGCCCTAATCAAGTACTGGCGCTTTCTTTACCTTATTCGGCGCTTACAGATGAGATGAAAAGTAGTATTTTAAAAAAGGTTGAAATAGAACTGCTGACACCTCGTGGGTTAAGAAGCCTTTCCAAAAATGACGCAAGTTATCAGGGTAAGTTCTTTGGTGACCTTAATCAACGCAACAAAGCATATCACCAGGGTATGGTTTGGCCTTGGTTGGCTGGTCATTATGTTGAAGCCTTGTTAGGGCATAAAGGGCGAAATGCGCTGCCTCAGGCTTATGAATTATACCAGGGCTTTGAAAGTGTAATGCGAGAACATGGTTTGAGCACTATTTCGGAAATATATGAGGGAGAAGAACCTTATAAGGCCTGTGGAGCAGTTTCCCAGGCATGGAATGTGGCCGAACTGATTCGTATGAACAAGTTGATCAAAGATTTTGACGAAGATACCCAGCCTCTGACAGTTTAACAAAATTTATATAATCCCGTCAAATAGGCGGGATTCTTTTATTTACCTATCTTTTGTACCGCTTGGTCAAATAGGTAATTGAAAATCCAAACAAATCTAAGCACATTCGCTTTGAAGGTTTTAAAAAGCATACATATCTCAAACAATATCCCCTTTCCTTTTTTTTTATTGTTAGTAAGAGCAAATGTACTTACTCATCAAAGTAAACCTGATTAGCTTATCATCAATAAATAACCAAACTCTCCATAAAATGATTGAAAATAATGCCCCACAGTGGAAGCGCTTGTATATTCAGTCTAAAGTACCGACTGAGTTAGAACATCTTGAGGAATTGGCAAATAACTTATGGTGGTCATGGAATTATGAAGCCGTCAACCTCTTTGCCAACATTGATCAAAAGAAATGGAATGAGGTTGGCCATAACCCCATCGCGCTGCTGGATATTCTGGATTACGATGCCTACCAGAGACTTTTAGGCGATAAAGAATTTATGAAGAAGCTGAAGGATATTTATAGTCATTTCAAAGACTATATGAATGCGCCAGCCAAGAAACATCCCTCTATTGCCTACTTTTGTATGGAGTATGGTTTACATGCTTCTTTTAAGCTTTATTCCGGAGGCCTGGGCGTACTGGCTGGTGATTTTCTTAAGGAAGCCAGTGATGAGAATGTAAACATGGTGGGAGTAGGCTTACTATATCGTTATGGATACTTTGGACAAAAACTAACCATTCATGGTGAGCAGGTGGCTCATTACGAACCCCAGAGATTTACTTACTTGCCGATAGATCCTGTGCGAGATTCTCAGGGTGAGTGGGTGAAAGTGCAGGTGCAACTGCCGGGAAGAGTGCTTACGGCGAAGATCTGGAAGGCAAATGTTGGGCGGATTTCTCTGTATCTTTTGGATACCGATATTGAAGAGAATACAGAAGAAGATAAATTCATTACCCATCAGCTTTATGGCGGAAACCAGGAAAACCGCCTGAAGCAGGAAATATTACTAGGCATAGGAGGTATTCGCTTGCTGGATAATCTGGGAGTGAAACCTGAAGTATTTCATCTGAACGAAGGGCATGCGGCCTTTATTGGCTTGGAGAGATTGAGAAAATATGTGCAGGAAGGCCTTACGATAAACGATGCTACTGAGCTGATCCGTTCTTCTTCTCTTTTCACTACCCACACTCCCGTACCTGCCGGTCATGATGCTTTTCCTGAAGGGATGATGTGGCAGTACTTCAACGATTTCGCGAGTTCCATGAGTTTGTCCTGGGAAAAATTTATTGCCTTGGGGCGGGTCAATCCTGATCACAAAGAGGAGGTATTCTCCATGAGTAACCTTGCCTCTAAGCTTTCACAGGAAATCAATGGTGTGAGTAAAATTCATGGAGATGTTTCGCGAAAAATGTTTCAGCCACTTTATCCTGGTTTTGAGCCTGAGGAGCTACATCTGGATTATGTAACCAACAGTGTACACTATTACACCTGGACTGCGGAGACATGGCAAGAGTTGTATGCGAAGACCTTTGGAAAAAGTTTTGAGAAAAATCAGTCAGATGTAAAGCTTTGGGAAAAGATAAAGCAAGTGCCTGACGAAGAGATTGTAAGGATAAAGAAGCATCAAAAAAGTGTGCTGATCCGGATGTTAAAGCAACGTCTGGAGAAAAGCATGCGAGCTCGTTATGAAAGTCCTAAAAAAATTGTGGAAACGCTAAATGCTTTTCATGAAAATACCCTGATTTTCGGGTTTGCCCGTCGCTTTGCTACTTATAAGAGAGCTACGCTACTGTTTCGTAACCCTGAGCGTCTGGCAAAAATTGTCAATAATCCGGAGACTCCGGTGCAGTTTATTTTTGCCGGTAAAGCACACCCGGCAGACAGAGGTGGTCAGGATCTTATTCGTCAGATTTATGAAATATCCGAACGCCCTGAGTTCATTGGTAAAATCATATTTCTGGAAGATTATGATATGGATATTGCCCGTGCGCTGGTACAGGGGGTAGACGTATGGCTGAATACTCCTACCAGACCCCTAGAAGCCTCAGGTACCAGTGGTATGAAGGCTACGATGAATGGCGTAATCAATTTCAGTGTTTTGGACGGCTGGTGGGCCGAAGGGTATCGCCCTGACGCAGGTTGGGCTTTGCCGGAGATGCGCACCTATGATAATCAGGATACACAAAACGAGCTGGATGCCGAGACAATTTACAGCATACTGGAACATGAAATTATTGCTGAGTATTATCAGAAGCATAGTGAGGGCCTATCGGCAGCATGGATAGAACGGATGAAAAATGCCATTGCTTACATCGCACCTCAGTTCACCATGAAACGTATGATGGATGATTATCATAATAAGTTTTATAACAAGCTGGCTGAGAGGAATAAGCTGATGAACAAACACAATTACAAACATGCCAAAGAGTTGTCTGCCTGGAAGGCCAAACTACAAGGCAGTTGGAAAAACATACAGGTGGTAGAAAGGGATATTTATAACTTTGCAAATGCTCCCTTGCCCCTGGGTGAAGACATAAAAGCCAGCATAGTATTGGATGTAGGTGAGCTTTCTCCTGATGACATTTCTGTTGAAATGCTTATTGCCCGTAGAGAAGACAACCGCATCAATATCATCTCAACGTATGAAATGAAAAAGCAGAAAGTAAAACAGGCTGCTCTCGCAGGTAACGAAGATGGCGGAAAGGAGATCAGCGGGAACTTAGTGAAGTATACCTGCAACAAGCAGGTGACTTTTGCGGGAGTTTACGAATATGGATTCAGGGTTTTTCCTTCCAACAAGTTACTGGCTCACCGTCAGGATTTTAGCCTGATCAGTTGGATATAAGTTTTATAATAGCCGTAAACAAAAATAAAAGCCGCATTCTATTAAAGAGTGCGGCTTTTATTTTTTAGTGGCATTACGACTTACTCACCAGTCACGATAGTTTCATAGGTAATGAAGATGAAGAGGATATTAGTGGTTTTTAAGTCTACCGTTGAAATTTCAGTAATGTTGCCGGCGGCAGCAGCTTTTTTGATGCTGGCATCCTGATCAAAAGTGAGGCCGAGAATAGAAGTAGCTTTAGCTCGCCCTTCTTTGGCCCCCGGTACCGGATTACTGGTGGCTGCTATAGGCAAAGTAAGGGTACAGGCTGATAGAGAAAAGACGAGAATAGCAGCAAAGATTGTAGCTTTAAGGTACTTTTTCATAGGGTTTGAGATTAGTTTATGAATAAGCAATGTAAGAAAAGTTACGCTCAATTGCTGCATTCAGGAGACAGTCACAAAAACAAAAAAGCCGCATCTGATAGATGCGGCTTCATTATATTGTTATGGAAGAAATGATTAGAAGTGAACGGCTACACCGATTGTACCGTAACCGAAAGCGCCACGGCCACCTTCAAAGTAAGCACCAATTTTATCATTGAATTTATATTTGAAACCTAATACGGGACCGAAGATAAATCGGGTATTATTGGCACTGCTCAATATCCCATCAGGACCGCTATAAGTTTGAAATTCCAGACCCATAAGGAGAGTCACGTAAAAATCCAGTTTCTCTTCATTCAGATCAAGATCTAAGGCTTCATTAACAAGAGGAACATAGTGGAATGAGCCTCTGGCACCAACTGAAAGAAAATCCCAGCCATAGTTAGATCCAAAACCTCTGTAATCCCAACTTGCATAACCAATATAAGGGCCTACACTGAAATTTTCGTGAATCCCAAATTCTAAAGCAGCAGTTAACGGAGGCAGGCTAACTGACCTTGTTCCTGCTAAACCATACCCATAGTATCCAAAGCTAATACCGGCTAGAAAGATTTTGTCACCTTCCTGATAGGCAAGGCCATCATTGGTTTCTACCCTTACTGTATTCTGAGCCATGGCTGTAAAGCTCAAGAGGGTAAATAAAAAGGTTAAAATAAATAAGTTTTTCATAGTTATGTTTGGTTAAATCTGTGGCGAAAGTTAATAATTTTCTTATGAAATATCATCAAAAAGCTATACAGCAGCAAAATTTTGCTGCTGTATATTGATTATTTACAAGTTAGTTTCACCTGAGAAGTTTGCCTCAAACGTATTACCTGCATCTATGATTTCCTGGGTGGTAGTAAGCTGAGTATTGGTCTCATCTGTTACGATACCGTTACCTTCTATAAAAATACCATAACCCGATAAACTGTTGGTAAAAGAGCTGTTGGTTATTGCCATTTTACCTCCATTCTCAATACCTACATTAGCCGCATCTACGCCAAAGCCAAAGCCTGAGGTTCCTCCATAAGATACATTCACATAATCCAGCTTATTGGCAGAGGTATTGGTGAAAATTACTATTCCCATCCAGCCATCTGCCTGGTCACGGGCGGTAAAGGTGATAAGGCTATCGGCAGTACCCACGGCTTCCAGTGCGCCATCATTACCAGATACTTCTATGCTCACATCCTGATTAAACTCTAGGGTAGCCCCTGGCTTTATGACTAAGTCGTTGTCAACATTAAGTTTACCACTGATGTAATAGGGGGTTTCATCAGCAAAGGCAGGCAGTGTTTGTGGATCATCTCCTGAGGCTAGCGTTGAACCAAAAATTTCTACGCTATTATCACCATTACCGCTAAAGGTGGTTGCTCTATCCAGCACTCCGGCGGTAGCAATGGGTAATCCTATTGGAAAGCCACCATTGTCAGTAAAAGTATTAAGACCGAATTCAGCAATAGCGCCACCGGTTTCAACAAAAATACCGTAGTTACTCACACTATTGCTAATGGTAGAGTTGGTGATCCTGATTTCTCCTTGGCTTTCCACGCCTAGGTTGGCAGATTCAACACCAAAGCCAAAGCTGCGGTTACCTCCGTATGAAATAGTAGTGTAGTCAATGGTGTTTCTACTATTGGTGGTAAAGAAAATAATTCCTCCCCATCCATCGGCCTGCTCTCTGGCAGTAAGTACCACATTGTCTGTATCTGTACCTTCTGAAGTGAGGTATCCATCATTGCTTACCTCAATATAGGCATCCGGATCACCCTCAATAGATACACCGGCCATAAGTTTAAGCCCTGAGTCTACATCAAGTTTTCCTGACAGAAAGTAGGGTGTTCCATTAGATAGAGCAGGCACTGTCATTTCATCATCCTCATTGAGGGTAGTGCCTAAAATCTCAACAGCATTGTCTGTATTATCCGTAAATGTAGAAATTTCATCCAGGTTACCTACCTGATTGATAGGAAGTACAATAGGATTGCCATCATTATTTTCCAGGGCATTGTTGCCTGACTCACGAAGCAGTCCACCGTTTTCTATGAAGATACCATGACTAAAACTGTTGGATACTGTGGAGTTTGCAATCTTAAACCCCCCGGCAGACTCAACACCGATGTTCGCTGCTAGTACACCAAAGCCAAAATCATTTTGCCCACCGTATGATATGTCAGCATAGTTAAATTCATTTTGCACATTTTCATTAAAGAAAATAATACCGTCCCATCCGTTTAGTGAATCTTCGGCGGTCATTACAATCAGGCTATCTTCTTTTCCGATAGCTACTAAAGCCCCATTGTTACCAGTGACAGTTAATCCACGGTTGGGTTCAAACATCACTTTTACGCCCGGAGCAATCGTTAAAATTTCTCTTACACTTACATCAGCTACTACATAGTAATCTGGCAGCGCGGGGTTTTCAAAAACATTGGCCCAGGTAGTAGCTACGTCAATATTTTCGTCTATTACAACCGGATTAGCGGTGGCTACCAATTCCACAGTAGTTGAGTTGGTATTGCCTTCCGGATCTTCTACTGTAAGCTGCACGGTGTATTCCCCTACTAAGTCAGTAGTAAAGTCAGCCATATCACCGTCTTCATTGGGTGTAACAGTAGGAGAACTGCCTTCAGGACTTTCTGTAACTTCCCAGGTATAAGTAAGGTCCTCACTGTCAGGGTCTGAGCTTCCACTGCCATCCAAGGCATAAGCAGTATTGACGGTTACTTCATTGTTCGTCTCATCAATAACATCACTGTCACCATTGAGGATCAATGCTACCGGAGGGTCACCTAGTGATTCCAATGCTTCTACAGTGACAAGGTCAGTTACCGGATCATACACACCATCAGAAACAGAAAGCTGCAACTGATAGGTACCTACTACATCTGGTGTAAAAGTTGTCTGTGCACTAGTGGCACTTAGTGAGGCATTGCTGCCATCAGGGCGCTGGCTGATGCTCCATGAATAACTTAGTGCATCGCCGTCGGGATCAGAAGAGCCGCTTCCATCCAGGGCAGCAGCCGATCCAACGGTTACTTCAATGTCATCGCCGGCGTCGGCTATCGGAGGTTGGCCGGGTAATTCTTCATCATCTTCTTGGCATGCTGAAAAAATCAACATGACGGAAAGTGCTAAGTAGCTGAGGTTTTTGATCTTAATCATTATGTGAATTATTTAATAAAAATAACTTTATGAGTACAATTCACTTCTTTATGCCTCAGAAAAAGCTTAGGTAAACAATAAAAAAAAACTTTTTTCTCGTTTACCTTTTTATCATTGAAATCATAAATAAGAAAATTCGGATAACATTCCTTGTGAGGCCGATTAAATAATGCCTTTATGAATTTAGACCACATAGATCTGATTGATCGCTACTGTAGGGGTTCTTTAAGCGAAGCAGAAAAACGAGACTTTGAACAGAAAATGAATCAGAATCCTGGTCTGAAAGAGGAAGTGGAGCAACATGCTGATCTCATCAAAGGCATGCAGCATCATTTTAGCAGTGAGCTTAAGTCCAGGCTCAAAGAATCGGATCAAGCCAGTAAAGGGAGTAAAGGCAGCAAAAGTTACAGAAGGATTTTTCTCAATAGCCTGGCAGTAGCTGCTACTATTTCCCTTTTTTTTGTCCTGGGATATGTACTGATGGACAATGCCTCTCCTGAAGCACTTTATCAAACTCATTACCAGGCGTATCCAAATATTGTGAATCCAGTTGAGCGTTCTGCCTCAGCAGAAAGTAGTGAGCTGAATAATGCCATGAGAGCCTACGAACAGGGAGATTACCAAGAAGCAGTCACTTTGTTTGAACAGGCCGAGGAACCACTTTCCACTTCGTATGAATTTTATCTGGCTATCAGCTATCTGGAACTGGCCAACTATCAAAATGCAGTGGAACTCCTGAAAAAAGTTGAGCAATCAGAAGTGGAAGCTTATCATTACCCAGCTTTATGGTATCAGGGCATGGCGTATCTGGTGCAGAAAGATACTGAAAATGCTAAGCAGATTTTAAAACAGCTAAGCGAGAGTGGGGATAACTATTACAGTACTAAAGCTTCGGAACTGCTGCAAGAACTGTGATGAAAAAGCAGTGTGGGTAGATGTAGTGAAGATGCAAGCGTTGAAGAGCGGGTGGAATGAGGATACAAGCAGGTGAAGTAGGTAAGAGATAAGAGACACAAGCGGGACGCTTGCGTCAGTTTGTGAAGATGCAAGCAGGGCGCTTGTGGCAGTTGGTGCAGGGAAGAGAGAAAGTAGATAAATAAAGACCCAAGCCGGACGCTTGTGTTAGGGAAGTGAAGAATAGAGTAGACCCAAGCGAGACGCTTGTGTCGGGTTGGGCGGGACGCTTGTGTCAGGGGGGTGAGGATGCTTGTGTCAGGGGGGTGAGGATGCTTGTGTCAGGAGTGTCAGGGATAGAGTGTCAGTTTGTGAAAGGTACTATATATTTCTATTGTTAAATCAAAAGAACTTTACTTTTGTGATAAAAACAGCGAAAAGTGAAAAGTTCTATCTAAGAATCGGTGCTTCCCAGGCCAGATTCAGTTGTTTTTGGGTCAGGGAAGCACATTCCCAAGGCAAAATCAATAGTTTTAATACAGGTAAGCCTTACTTTGTGGTTCAGACAAAAGTTTTAGTGCCAGGGAAGCAGACTCCCTGGGCATAAATAAATGTTTTAGTGTCAGGGAAGCGCTTCCCGATGTCATAAACAAAAGTTTTAACCTCTGGGAAGCGCTGATCTATGGCAAAAACTAATTTTTGTAGCATATTATTCGGCTGACGTGAGAAGAATTCAAGCTGGTAGATCAGGCAGCTCTGATACATTTTGAGGCATTTATTTAACATTATGCATGAAAAGCATGGAAACTTGCATCAATTGAGGTTGATTGTGTCAGAATCTGTATGCATGTCTGGCTTATGTATGTTTTGGCTTAAGCTCAGTAGAAGGGTAATGAAGACCCAAGCGAGTGAAGAGTGGGTAAGAGAGAGACACAAGCGGGATGCTTGCGTCAGAGTGAGACACAGCGGGACGCTTGTCTCAGAGTGGGTGCCTGGGTTAGTTTGGAAAAACACAGAGTTCAGGAAGTATAGGATGAGTTATTGGTATAAAAAAAGCGCATTGAAAAATGCGCTTTAAAGAGTCATTCTGATCGTTATCAATTAGCTCAGGGAAGCAGTACTTCGCTGATCACATGGATTACGATACCGTTTTCTACCAGATTGTTGGCAGGGAAAAGTAGGTTTGCATTGGTTTCCGTAGCGGCATTATTATCATTCAAGGTAATCGTACCGTTAGTACCTTCCAGGGTCACTGCAATATTCCCATTTAAAGTAGTAAGCGTACCCGCCTCAAAGTCAGGAGAAAAAAGGATGCCATCAGTCACTACATGCTTTTGTAAAATAGAAGATAGTACTGAAGCGTCAATTCTGGCTGCCTCGGCTTCTACGCTATCAATGGTAGTGATGATCCCCGCATTTTCAAAAGCAGCATCGGTAGGCATAAAGATAGTGCGGTTACTTCCTACATCAATGGCAGTTTCTGCTAAAGCTTTTCTGAAGATAGTGAAGGAGTTGCCACTCAGTGCTTCAATATAGTCTACCATATCTGCCAGAGGAGCAGCAGGCTTGAGTACACCTCCCAGGTGAATCAGTCGTCCATTGTCTGCCGAATAACCAAAATCTACGGCTACTCTCCCGTTAAGGTAAGTACCATCCTCAACATTGGATACATAAAGGGTTTGTCCCCCCAGCGTAGTGATGGTTCTTCCGGCAGAAGTAAGGTCTACATTTCCGTCTAAGACATGGTAATTAGCGGTCTGAGAGACATTTTCGTTGGATACAAAGAAGAAATCATCAAAACTGGAATTGATTGGAGCCAGTACTGTATAAGTAGCGCTTCCACTAAGGGTGCTTAATAGGCCTGTGCTATTGAATACATTATTAATTGTAGATATACCACCATCAAGATTAGGTGCTCCTATGACATCACCCAGCGTAGAGGTCAGACCTGCTAAACTGCCCAGAAGAGGAGCAAGCGTAGCTACGCCGGGAGGAAGGATAACCTGGTTGGTGATATGCATATATCCATTAGATGCTGGTATAGTATTGACTACACCCGTAGCAAAACCCTGCGGCTGAGTATCGGGGTTAATTAATACGGAATCACCCTCACTGTCAAAACTCATTTGAGCAAGACTTAGGGTAGTGATGGTAGAATCCAGTTCGTTTTCATTCAGCGCAATATTGGCTACTACGTGATAGAGGATAACATCAGATAGTATATCACCTCGTAGTTCAGACATGGTTTGTAGTCCAATAGCGTTGAGCAGATTGGCGAAGGCCTCATTGTTGGGAGCAAAAAGTGTATACTCTCCGGTAGTCAGTCTGGTAGCTAGAGGGTTATTAGAACTTGGCTGTCCGATAAGCGCTGCCAGGCTATCCAATCCTTCAGTGTTGTTCAGTACCTCAATGAGGTTATCGTCAGGGCGTGGCGGCTCTCCGTCATCATCGTCATCACAACTACTAAAAATGACTGAAAGGCTTAGTAGACATATGAAAAGGAAATGTAGTTTTTTTAAAGTAAAAGGATGTGTCATAGGGTTAGGAAATGAGGATAAGGGTGTTCAATAGATAAATTATCAAAGCTTAATATACACTTTTGTTATAATTTCTTA
Organism: Catalinimonas locisalis; assembly: GCF_038039535.1. Taxonomy (NCBI): domain Bacteria; kingdom Pseudomonadati; phylum Bacteroidota; class Cytophagia; order Cytophagales; family Catalimonadaceae; genus Catalinimonas; species Catalinimonas locisalis. Next base: position 344,911 of record NZ_JBBPHP010000002.1, read on the forward strand.
TTCATTTGCTTCTTAATTTTCCTAAAAATTCACGTATTTGTCTGGAGCTTTACAGTATCACTGCCTGATAATTTTTTAATTGATGAAAAGGCAATAGATGCTATGGATTGAACGTAATAAATACATGTTTGCGTAAAACTGATCGCCAACATAAATGTTATGATCAATATTAGATACGCACTGCATTATATAGACTAACCTCATTAGTAATTATACATTAATCATGATTGTGAAGGCTTAAACCACAGTAATTTGAAAAAAAATTTACTATTCTTTATTATCGTATGTTTCAACTTTTCTGCTGTCTGGGCTCAAAGCAGAGTCATCAGTGGGAGAGTGACTACCGAGATAGGTGATGACGCCCTGCCCGGCGTAAACATCATAGTGCAGGGAAAAGGTACGGGTACGGTTACTGATATTGATGGTAATTATTCTTTAAATGTTGAGGAGGGTGATGATGCGCTGGTATTTTCATATATCGGTTATCAAACCAAAGAAGTCAATATTGGGAATTCTAATACCATTAATGTAGTACTGATAGAAGACAATGCGCAACTGGAAGAAGTCGTTGTTACCGGTTTTCAGGAAGTAGAACGCAAGCTGTTTACCGGTTCTGCCAGTCGCATAGACATGGCGGAAATCAGAAGCCCCGGCATGGTAGATGCCAGCCGCATGCTGGAAGGGCAGGTAGCCGGTGTAACGGTAGATAACGTATCCGGTACTTTTGGTACTGCACCTAAAATTCGTATTCGCGGAAACACTTCCATCAATGGAGACAACCAGCCGCTTTGGGTAGTGGATGGTGTAATTCTGGAAGACCTCACTAATGTAAGCGCTGACGATATCGTTACCGGAGACCCTAACACTGTACTTTCTTCATCCATTGCAGGGCTTAATCCTGACGATATTGCTTCTTTTGAAGTATTGAGAGATGCTTCTGCCACTGCCCTATATGGTACGCGTGCCAAAAACGGGGTGATCGTCATCACTACCAAAAAGGGTAGAAGTGGTGCTTTGCGCGTTAATTATTCAGGCAACTTCTCATTCAGGCTAAGGCCCAGCTACAATCAGTTTGATATCCTTAACTCCGGCGATGAAATGTCAATCTACCGGGAGATGTACGAGAAAGGAATCGTGGATATCACCACTTCGGTAAGAGCACAAAATTACGGCCCTTTAGGTAAAATGTTCTCCCTCATCTCTGAGCATCAGATTCCCTGGGGAATCAATGGAACGCTAAATGAAGAGTTTCTCAACCAGTACGAAAATGCCAATACCGACTGGTTTGATGTACTCTACAAGGATGTCTCTTTACAGCAGCAGCATTCCGTAAGCCTTACCTCGGGAACAGAAAATTATAACAGCTACTATTCACTCAGCTACCTAGATGACAACGGGCAAACTGTAGCTGATAAAGTAAAACGCTTTGCAGGAACGGCACGTAACACCTTTTACTTCTCCGATCGTTTTACGCTGGATACAAAGCTGAACGCCAGTTTTCGTCAGCAATCCTTACCGGGTACTACCGACAGGGATTTTGATCCCATTACCGGCAGATTTAAGCGTGACTTTGATATCAACCCCTTCAGTTATGCAATCAATACCAGCCGTTCCATTCGTCCTTACGACAGCAATGGAGAGTTGGAATACTTCCGCAGAAATTACGCGCCTTTCAACATTCTGGAAGAACTTGACCTCAATTATATAGATGTGCGGGTAGCCGATATCTCTGCTCAGGCAGATTTTAATTTTAAGATTCTGGATAAATTAACTTTCCGCAGCACTATGCAGGGAAGGTATGCCGCTACTAATCGTGAGCATATCATTCATGAGTGGTCTAATCAGGCTGAGGCGTACAGAGCGGACGGCACACAGTATATTCAGGATGCCAATCAGTTGCTTTATCAGGACCCGGACGAGCCCGGTTCTCAGCCCAAAGTAGTGTTGCCGGAGGGAGGTTTCAACTATCTGGACGAAAGTGATCTCTTGAATTTCTATATCAGAAATAGTGTGGAGTGGTCAGAAACCTTCGGTCAGTTACATCAGGTCAATGTGCTGGGAGGGCAGGAGATCAAATATACAGATCGTTCTTCTCGTAGTGCCGATGGAATCGGAGTAGTGTATGAAAATGGGGGAGTAGTCAATACTGATCCCGACATCATTGAGTTTCTGAATCGTCAGGGCGTAGATTTTTATTCACTATCCGAAGATCGTGAGCGCTTTGCCGGTTTGTTTCTCAATGCCGGCTATTCATTCAATGATAAGTATGTGGTGAACGGAACGGTAAGATATGATGGTTCCAACCGACTGGGAAAAAGCCGGTCCGCCAGATACCTGCCTACCTGGAACGTGAGTGGAGCCTGGAACATTGATCAGGAGCGTTTCCTGAACCTGCCTTCGGTGATCAGTTATCTGAAACTCAGAGGAACTTACGGCTTGTCAGCCAACCTTGGCCCTGATGTAAGTGCTCTGCTCAATCTTCAGTCGGATGTCACCCTTAGACCAACCGACAATGAGTCTTACCTATACATTGAGGACCTGGAAAATCAGAATCTTACCTGGGAGAAGCTTAATGAACTTAATATCGGTATAGATTTTGGTTTACTCAACGACCGTATTACCGGTACAATTGATTATTTCAAACGAGATGCTTTTGACCTGATTGGTGTATTACAAACCAGTGGGGTTGGTGGAGTAGCCTATAAGTTAGGAAACTTTGCCGACCTGAAAGCCAATGGCTTTGAGTTTTCCATCAATACGCTGAACTACCAGGATCAGAATTTCTCCTGGTCTACCAATTTTAATATTGGTTATACCAAAGATATAGTAACACGTCTGGACTTCGGACCCCGTATTGCCGATGCCATATCTGCCCAGGGTGCTCCCCTGCTCAATGGCCCAAGAAGAGGTATATATTCCACCAAGTTTGCCGGGCTGGATGCCAGAGGTATTCCTACTTTTTTTGATCTCAATGGTGAGACAGTATACGATTATAACCTGCAGGAAAGAGACAGCCTGGAGAAAATATTACAATACGAAGGTCCTTCTGAGCCTCGCGGAGCAGGAGGTCTGACCAATAATCTGCGTTACAAGAATTTCTCACTGAACGTATTGTTCTCCTACAAATTCGGATATAAAATCAGGTTGAATGATGCTTTCTACCCTCGTTATACTGACTTCAGTTCTTTCTCAAGAACCTTTGTAGATCGCTGGGTAGTACCCGGTGATGAAGAGTTTACCGATATCCCGGTGATTCTGGATCAGCGTATTGTGCAGGGTGATAATACCGCGCAGTTCAGAAATGCATACGATTTATACAATAAGTCTACCGTAAGAGTAGCAGATGGCAGTTATGTACGGCTTAAGACGGTAAGATTAACTTATAATCTTCCGAATTCGCTGGCGAGTAAGATAGGAGCAAGGACGGCTACGCTGGGCGTGGAAGGGCAGAACTTATGGTTGGTATATTCTGATGATGCCTTAAACGGTCAGGATCCGGAGTTTTTCTCCACAGGAGGAGTTGCTTTTCCACAGCCCAGACAGGTGACCTTTACATTAAATGTTGGATTTTAAGAGATAATGAGCAGGATCAATAAAGATATGAAAAAACTTATTGGGTTGATGATGCTATTATTTGTGGCTACTTCCTGCGACGATTATCTGGAAGAAACACCGGATAATAGGGTTGAGCTAAATACCCTGGATAAAGCAGCACAGCTACTTACCAATGCATACTCACAGGGAGGCTATAATTTTGTAGAATGGATGGGAGATATGGTCACCTATACAAGAGGTACTACCAAGGAAGACCAGCATAATCAGGCGTATCAGTGGCAGGTAGTAGATGAGCTTTTTCAAGATTCACCTACTTATTACTGGAATGAAACCTATCAGGCTATAGCGCACGCCAATGAAGTATTAGCAGTAGTAGATGATTTGCCAGGAGAAGATGCTCAGCGCAGAGCGGTTAAAGGTGAGGCACTGCTTACAAGAGCTTATGGACATTTTATGCTGGTAAATCTATTTGCCGAGCATTATGATGAAGCTACGGCGGCCAATGAGCCGGGTATTCCTTACGTCATGGAGCCTGAGACAGAGTTTATCAAGCAATACGAAAGACAAAGTGTAAAAGCAGTATACGATAGGGTAGAAGATGATTTGCTACAAGGTTTAGAACTGTTAGACGGCTCATTTTATGCCAATTCAGGAAAATACCATTTTACCAGAAATGCTGCCCTTGCTTTTGCTTCCCGCTTTTACCTTTTTAAAGGTGACCTTAACAGTTGCATAGAATATAGTACTCAGATGCTGGGAGCAAATCCTGATGTGTATGTAAAAGATCTGGCAGCCCTACTGGAAGAAAGAGTAAATACTGAGGACTATGTCAGGTTGTACACTTCGGCCAATGATCCCAGTAACCTGCTGCTGATGAGGAAGATTACCAACTTCCATCTCACAGTTGGCTACTGGCCTGATGATGAAATTTACAGCGGAAGGATATTCGGAAACAATCCTTTTGATGCTACCGATCTCAGAGAAGACCCTGCTTATGTCAGAGGGGACAATGGATTAAGCGCCACCCGCTTTGAGTTTCTTTTTGAAAGAAGCAGCCTTACCTCAGGGGTTGGTTTCAATTACACTATCGTGCTTCCGTTTCGCGGGGAGGAAGTACTATTAAACAGAGCGGAAAGTTATGCCCGACAGAACAGAGTGAATGAAGCTCTGGCAGATTTGCAGACGCTATGGAATAAAAGGTACGACAGTCCAGTATCACTTACTCTGGAAGAAATACAACAGTATATTGGAGAAAATGATCCTCGCATCGCTTTGCTCATTTATATTGTAGAGATAGAAAGGCCAAAAGAATTTATACACGAAGGCTTGCGCTGGTTTGACATCAAGCGTTATGATATTCCAGTTACTCATGTATTAGAAAATGGCGCTACCATCACCCTGGAGGCTGAAGATAACAGAAGAGTACTACAGATACCGGAAGCAGCGCAGGATGTAGGTGGTTTAGCTCCCAACCCAAGATAATTTTAAATCATGAAAAGTATACATTATAAAGCCCTGATTTCTTTGCTGATGGTACTGGCTTCTGCCTGTTATCAGGAAGATCCGGTAGAGAAAGAAATCACCCAGGTAGAAGCCTCAAACGACCCACTGGATCAGTTGATTCAAACCCGGTTTGTAGAAGAGTATGGAGTTGCAGTACGCTATCGCTTTGTAGACCGTTATGTAGATCCTACAAAAAGAGTCTCGCCTCCCCGAAAAGAACTGGTAGAACCGGTGCTTGACTTTCTTACCCGCTTCTGGATAGAGCCCTATATTCAGGTAGACAATGGTGAAGAATTTTTCAAGAACCATGTACCTGCCGAGATTATCCTGATAGGCTCTTTTATTTTTAACGATGATGGTACGGTAACTTTAGGTACTGCCGATTCAGGGGCGAGAATCACTTTGACAGAGATCAACAACATAGATGAAGAAAACCCGGACTGGGTGCTCCGTCAGTTAGGAACCATTTATCATGAGTTTGCCCACATTATACATCAGCGCTATAATCTTCCGCCGAACTTTCAGCAGGTTTCTCCTCAGGGGTATACTTCTCCCGGCTCATGGTTTAACCTCACTGATGAAGAGGCCTTAAGACGTGGATTCGTATCCCCCTATGGCACCAGCTCTTTCAATGAAGATTATGCAGAACTCGTAGCGCATATTCTTTTTGAGCCGGATTTTTATGAAATGTTTATCAACGAAGAAGAAGACTGTACGGATGTGGCATGTGTGGAAAGAAACGAAGGGAAAGCACTGATTCGTCGTAAGTATAACATGATTTTGGACCATTATGAGCAAAATACAGAGGTAGATCTTTTGGAGGTCAGAGAAATCATTCAAGCCAGACTTTGATATGAAGAGAATAATATGGGCTTTTAGCCTTATGGGCTTGCTAATAGCTTGCCAGAACGATGACAATGTATTTGATACCAGTGCAGATGAGCGGGCTGCTGAGGCTATCGCAAATCTGAAATCTCAGCTTACCGCTCCTGCTGAGGGTTGGTTGCTGCGTTACAAGCCTGAAAACGAATCTGGTAGCTACTATGTCCTGCTGAATTTTGACGAAGAAAATAATGTACGTATCAGAACGGATTTTGGCGTGAATGATGGAGAGTTTTATGACCAGACCATTACTTACAGGATTGATAACTCGCTCGGACTGGAACTGATCTTTGAAAACTATTCGTTCTTCAGCTTCCTTTTTGAGCAGGAAGGCGCTACTTTTCTGGCAGAGTATGAGTTTAATTATGTCAATGAGACTCCCGATGGAGCATTGGTTTTTAGAAGCAAGACAGATCCTTCATCACCCACCACTCTGGTTTTTGAACCCGCCATCGGGAATGAAGAAGCAAATTTGTTGGGAAAAGAATTGTCCAACAATTTGAATATGCTCTCAGAAAATGCTCTGGCCAGATTTGCAACCTCTTACCGCCTCAGCTATACGAATCGTGATATCGTAATCTATCTGACTTTTGAGAGTTTCCTGCGTACTATCAACTTTACTTTTATTTCGCCCGATGGTTCTGAAGAAGGACAGGAGCTTGAATTTGCTACTTCTTATATTGTTGAGAACGACAAAATTATTTTTGACCAAGCTTTTTCAGGCAATTATTTTGGGCAGGAAGTTTCTATCCCCAGCATCAGTTTTGGCGAACTTACTGAGGCTAGTCTGACAGTTTGTGATGAAACTGTATCAGTAAATGAGTATACCGCTTCAATTAATTCATCGCCCGCTGTACTTGAGAATGCGATCTTTGATCCTAATGGAGCAAACTTGTTTGATAAAGCTGAGTTCTTCTTTAGTGTCAATCAGAACATTTTTGATGAAAATGGATCACTCGGTTCCCAGATAGTGGAAGATGTTGAAGGTTCTCTTGCCATGATTTTATATTATGATCAAACACCATCTGACCCTTTTTATGCTCTGGGCTTTTTTATTGTAAATGAAAGTGGCACTGTCACCCGTGCGCTGAGAGAATTTACGCCCAACCTTCAGGGTAACCAGCTTCAGCTTGAGTATGCTGATGATTTTACGGTATTACAGGATACTACGGGTACGTTCAATGAAGCGAATGTAGATAAATACCTGAATTGGTTTAATGAGGGAGAGGGGGTACGTATCTACAAAGTTGAGGACAATGTATACGAATTTTACAATACCTGTAATGGTATGAGCTTCGTATTCTTGTACAATGAATAGTCTTCAAGGCAAACGTAACTGTTTAATGCAGACTGCTGCCGGAATGTGAGCTTCATTTCCGGTGGGACTTAGTTTTCCGCTATTTGCATCTCTTTTGAAGACAACTACATTATCGTTATCACGGTTGGCTACAAACACAAACTCACCCTGGCTATCCATGCAAAAATTTCTGGGGTGAGCGCCCCCCGAGCCTTCGTGGCCTACATAGGATAACTTTCCGGTATCAGCATCAATGGCATAGATGACAATGCTGTCGTGTCCACGATTGGATGCATATACATATTTTCCGTCAGGAGATACGTGAATATCTGCCGTAGTATTGTTTTGAACTTGCGTACCTTCAGGTAAGGTAGGCACGCGATCCACTGCTTTCAAAGCTCCTGTTTTTTCATCTACCGAATAAACTGCAATTGTGGAGGATAACTCTTCAATAGAAAACGCTAATTTTCCGTTAGGGTGTAGCGTAAAGTGTCTTGGCCCGGCTCCGGGTGTACTGGCTGCGTAAGCTTGTTGAGCAGGCTTTATCTCACCTGATTTACGCTCAGGCTGGTAGATCATAACCTTATCAATTCCCAGGTCAGAGGCATATAAGAAATCTCCGTTTTCAGAAGGGATAATGGAATGCATATGCGGGGCTTGCTGGCGATTTTGGTTTACACTGCTTCCCTCGTGTTGAATCACATCAGTCGCCATACCCAGACTTCCATCGGGGTTAAGCGGATATACGGCTAGATTGCCACCCCCGTAGTTAGAGACATACGCCAGCTTACCTTTAGGATCTATGCTTATATGACAAGGGCCTGCTCCATGCGAAGATTGTTCATTAAGCTTGCTGAGCTTACCGCTCTTAGGATCAATACGAAAAGCAGTGACGGTACCATTTTTATCATCCTCAGTCATACCCTCCCGGTATACAGCATAAAGAAATTTTCCATTAGGATGGATTGCCAGAAATGAAGGACTTTGTTTATCTTCTAAGGTTTGTAGTTCGCTTAGCTTTCCACTGGTCCTGTCAAATTCCATTACGTAAATGCCTTTGCTTCCCCGGTCTGAGTATGTGCCTACATATAAGCGTTCTTTGGTAGGAGTCTGTGCTTTTAATAAAAAGCACATGAACATCAAAAGACTAAGCAGAAGAGTATGTTTGATTTTCATAGGTTGTGGTGTTGATTATCTCAAAATGCAAAGCAGATGCATATTAGACAAGCAGAATGAAAAATAATAGCAGTTTGAGTATTAAGGTTATGTTCAACCTATAGATTGAACATCCCTTGCTATCAGCGTATAATGTTAAATTCTACCCTACGATTTAATTGCTTATCCTTTTCAGTTTTTTCTTCAACGATTGGCTTAGCACTACCGTAACCAATAGCCTCAATACGGCTGGCATCCAACTTTCCAAATTCCACTAGATACTCTTTGATTGCATTTGCACGTCTTTGAGAAAGATCCAAGTTAAGATCAGGATCACCATCGGAGTCGGTATGCCCTTCAATTTTAAGCTTAAAATCAGGGTTATCCAGCAGGAAGTCTATGATTTTGTCCAGGTCAGCAAACATAGAGGTTTTGAGCTCAGCCTTTCCATTGTCAAACTTCATGTTTTCAAACTTGAGGCGGCTGCTGACCGAAGCGACTTTGCGATGTATTTCTTTGTCACCATCCAGAAAGAAAATCTCTTCCAAACGGAAAAATTCATCTCCCTGAATGATAATCAGGTAATTGTTATTATTGATCAGTTGGAACTCAAAGGAGCCATCCGGTTTAAGGAACTTAGGCGCTACTTCTATACCATTATCCAAATCTATGATAGACACAATACCATTGGAAAAAGGCTTACCGGTTTCTTCATTGCGCAGCGAACCTTTAAGGTTTGTGGTCGCCAGAGGCTGCGCTTCCATAGGCAGTGGAAATGAATAAAGATCAAGGTTAGCCATCTTATCCTCCACTGAACGTGCGTAATACAGATTTTGGGATTGAGCATCTATCGTAAAATAGAACTCACTGCCTTGACCATTCACCAGAGGTCCAATATTCTTGGGTTCTCCCCAGATATTATCCAGCCGGTTGGATTTGTAGATGTCAAATTCTCCAAAGTTGAGCAGGTGCCCATTGGAGCTAAAGTAAAAAACATGGTGCCCGGGATGATAGAAGGGGCTTACTTCGCTACCTCTGGTATTGATAATTGGCCCCATATTTTGTGGGATAGACCAGAAGCCAGTTTTGTCTTTATGGGTAAAATAGATGTCTGTCATTCCAAATCCCCCCGGTCTGTCAGAAGCGAAGAATAAGGTATCTCCGCTATGTGAAAAGGAAGGGTGTGAATCCCAGTAAATACTGTTGATGGCTTTCCCGAGATTTTGAGCGGTGCTCCAGGTGCCATCTTCCTGCATATTGCTCACGTAGAGGTCGCAGCTTCCGACACCATCCGGTGAGCTACAACGCGTGAAAACTAGCTTATCTCCCTTAGGGCTAATGGTCGCTGAGCCTTCGTTGTAAGGTGAATTAACCGGAGTAAGGGGTTCTGCAGGCGTCCAGAAGCCGCTTTCATTTCGGCTAAACATCAGGTCTTCATTTTCCCTTTCTTTTAGCCCCTGTTTAATGATATTCCTTTTGGAAGTAAAGAACATTACCGAATTATCGGGGCTTAATGCCGGTCCATAATCTCCTGCTCTGGAGTTAATTTCCTGCCCCATGTTGATGTACACACCCTGAGGAGGACGCAGTGTATCTATTTCTTTACGGTACTCAACCAGTTCGTAATAATATTTGAGAGGAACATAATCGTCTTTATTATCCACTGGCAGCTTATTCATCTCATCTTTTACCAGCCCAAGCTCCATACCGTCCCGGTAATGTTTTAAGACTAACTTGTATAATTGAATGGCTGCCAGTGTGTCACCCTTTTCTTCTTCCAAAGCTGCCAACTGCCAGAGAAGTTGATTATCTCTAAAAAAATTCTCTATACCGAATTGGCTTACGTACTCATATAATAAAGGATAAAGCTCATTTTTATTTTTGGCATTACTGTACTTCTGGATTGCCTGTAAATCTTGCTTGTCCGAGTAATAAGGTATCCGGTTAATATTAGGAAAAGAGATAAGTTTGCGGATTCTTTTTTGTTGGGCAATAGCACTGCTATCCTCCAGGCTTAAGCTTTCACTTACCGCCCGAAGCTGCGAATGTGCTTTCACGATTGTGAAACAAAAAAGCACTGTACAAATGAAAAGTCTTAATACCATCTAGCCTGCAAATTCTGACAACATGCTTTTAGGAACAATTAAAAGCCAAATTAATTTCAATTTGTAAGAATGCAGCATGTTTTCAAGTGGAACTGCTTATATTTTACTAGGTTAGATAAGCCTTTATTGCTATTTGGCCTCAAGTAATGGCATAGCGATTGCCAATTACTACATATAGTGGTATAGATAAAATAACTACATATAATATGCCAAAATGGCATAAAAGCGTGGGATATGAAAGATAATACAATGTTTGAATCAATATTATTGAATGAATTACATGAAGGAGAATCCAATGACCTTATTCGCCTTGTCACCAGCGACGAGAACGAAGAAGATGATATAAATGAAATTCCGGAGGAATTGCCTATCCTCCCTATCCGCAATACTGTACTTTTTCCCGGGGTAGTCATCCCGATCACAGTAGGAAGAAAGAAATCCATCAAACTTGTCAAAAATGCCTATGAAAACGGAGACAGAATAGTAGGGGTAGTGGCACAAAAAGATGGCGATGCCGAAGAGCCTGACTCCGAGGATATTTATAAAGTAGGTACAGTAGCCAAAATTATCAAGATGTTGGTATTGCCGGATGGCAGTACTACCATTATCATTCAGGGTAAGGCACGATTCCAAATCACTGAAGTAATTAAAGAGGAGCCTTATATTACGGCTAGTATTTCAGTTATTGAAGAGCACTTTCCTTCTCGTTCAGAAAAGAAAGTGATTGCTTTAGTACAATCATTAAAAGAGGCGGCTACCAAAATTCTTAAGCTTAATCCTGAAATCCCTCAGGAAGCGCAAGCTGCCCTGGACAATATTGAAAGCCCCAGCTTTCTTACTCATTTTTTGTCTTCCAATATCAGTGCGGATGTGGCAGACAAACAAAAATTGCTGGAAACCAATGATGGTTTAAAGAGGGCCAAGCAGCTTTTGGAGTATATGTACAAGGATATTCAGATGCTGGAAATACGGCACGAAATCCATAGCAAGGTACATTCCGACATTGATCAGCAGCAGCGCGATTACTTCCTCCGTCAACAGATGAAAGTCTTGCAGGATGAGTTGGGCGATGGTGGGCTGGATAAAGAAATGGAGAAAATGCGTACTCGGGGGGAGAAGAAAAAATGGCCCGAATATGTAGCTAAGCATTTCAACAAAGAACTGGATAAGCTTTCCCGTATGAATCCGATGGCTGCCGAATATCCGGTATCCTTCAACTATGTGGAGTTTCTGCTGGACCTACCCTGGGAAAACTATTCTAAAGACAGCCTTGACCTGAAAAGGGCTAAGAAAATACTGGACAAAGACCACTATGGGCTGGAAAAAGTAAAAGAGAGAATCATAGAATATCTAGCAGTGCTTAAGCTGCGAAATAATATGAAAGGCCCTATTCTTTGTCTTTATGGCCCTCCTGGTGTGGGTAAAACCTCCTTGGGTAAATCTATTGCCAAAGCACTCAACCGTAAATACTGCCGTCTCTCCTTGGGTGGTGTGAGTGATGAAGCTGAAATCCGAGGCCACCGTAAGACATACGTAGGGGCAATGCCTGGTAAAATCATCAGCAACCTCAAAAAAGCAAAGACCGGCAACCCGGTATTTGTGCTAGATGAAATTGATAAAGTAAACTCTGATTTTCGTGGTGATCCTTCTTCTGCTTTGCTAGAAGTGCTGGACCCTGAGCAGAATGATACATTTCTGGACAATTACCTGGAAGTAGAGTATGACTTATCCAATGTACTCTTTATTGCCACTGCAAATTCTTTGGATACCATCCATCATGCGCTGCGTGACCGTATGGAAATCATAGAGATCACCGGTTATACCATTGAAGAGAAGATAGAAATTGCCAAAAAACACCTTGTGCCCAAGCAGCGCAAAGAGCATGGCCTTAATGCCAAGCAGGTGACATTTGACAAAAAAGCGATCCAAACTATTATTGAAAATTATACCCGTGAGTCTGGTGTAAGAAGTTTGGAACGTAAGATTGCTACGGTGATCAGAAATATTACCAAATCTATCGCACTGGAAGAGGAGCATTCTCCTAAAATCACTGCTGAAGCAGTAGAAAAGATTCTGGGTGCTCCCGTATTTGATAAAGAAATTTATGAGGAAAACGAACTGGCAGGCGTAGTCACAGGATTAGCCTGGACGCAGGCCGGGGGAGAAATTTTATTTATAGAATCCAGCCTGAGCAGAGGCAAAGGTAAACTTACGCTCTCCGGTCAGTTGGGTGATGTGATGAAAGAATCAGCCATGACGGCACTTTCTTATCTGAAATCCAATGCTGAGCAGTTGGGTATCAACTATAAGGTGTTTGACAATTACGATTTGCACTTACATATTCCTGCCGGCGCGGTACCCAAAGACGGTCCTTCAGCAGGTATCACGATGCTGACTGCCATGACCTCAGTATACACCCAGAGAAAAGTGAGAAATAAGATGGCCATGACTGGTGAGATTACGCTTAGAGGAAAGGTGATGCCAGTTGGTGGTATCAAAGAGAAGATTCTTGCAGCCCGTCGTGCCGGTGTCAAAGATATTATTCTCTGCGATCGTAACCGTAAAGATGTAGACGAAATAGGTGAGCAGTATACTAAACAGCTCAACATACATTATGTACGTACCGTTGATGAAGTACTTGATTTGGCATTATTAAGCAAAAAAGTAAAAAATCCTATCCAGTTTGTAACTGAGTAGGATTATACATTATGTTGTTTTTATGAGGCGGAAGTCTAAATCTTCCGCTTTTCTTATTCGCCTACCTCAGCTTTCAGATAATAAGCACCTTCTAAGACGATAGACTGCCCTTCAAGGGTTTCCGGATTAATAATTTGCGTCATGTCGTTGTATTCTGCTCCGGTTTGAACACGTCTTCTTACAAAAGCATCTCCTTCCTTAACGAAAATATAGTACTCATTACTTTCTCTGATCAGTGCAGATTGAGGGAGAGCAGCCACACTATCTGCTGCCAGGAAGATTTTGGCATTGGTATACATACCGGGTTTGAAGTAATCTTCTGGAGCATCAATATCCACGTGTACACTAAAAGCACGATTTTCTTCTTCCATTTTCTGCCCGATAAGGGAGACTTTCCCCTCAAAGCTACGCTCAGGATTTTCGTTAAGGCTGTAAAATACACTTTGTCCTATGCTGATTTTTGGGATATCTTTTTCAAATACATTGAGGTCAAGATGCATGTGAGATTTATCAATCAGCTCATACATATTTTCCTGGCTGCTCACAAATTTCCCACGGTTGATATTTACCGCTGTAATGTAGCCGTTGATGGGGGCAAAGAGCGCTATACTGGACCTGATGCCATTTTTCTCAATATCTTCCGGGCGGATGCCGATGTATTTCAGTTGCGCGGCAGTACCCATTAGTTGAGCCTGGAGAGATTTGTAATTAGATGTGGATTCTTCAAGTCGTTTGCGTGCCGAAGCATCTCCGCTGGAAAGTGTTTTTTGTCTTTCGTACTCCTGCTCAGCGAAGGTTAGCTTACTTTGGGTATCCAAATAAGCCTGTTGAAGCTTAATGTAGTCGGTGTGACTCAGTACAGCCAGCAATGCTCCTTTTTTGACAAAGTCTCCGGGAAGGTAATTTACTTTTTCCACAAAGCCACCCATAGGGGCATTTACTGTAACAATATTTTGTGGTGGAAGGGTAATGGTACCGTTGCACTCTACAAAGTCGGAAACCATTTGCTTTTGTAATGAGCCTAATTTGATCTCAGCCAGAGCGATCTGGTCATCATTTAATTTGATACTGCTGGAAGTAAACTCTGCAGGAGTGTCTACTTCGGCTGCCTCTTGATTTTCCTGTGTGCTTTCCGAGCAGGAGAGAAAAAGAAGAGTCAATGGAATAAAATATATGGTTTTCATGATATTAATCTTTATTGGTAAAACTCTACATTGATGACAGCCTGATTGTAATCATTTAAGCTGTTGAGATAATTTATTTTGATTTGGATAGCCGTGGTGATACTTTGTAGATAACGGAAGTAATCAATCTCACCCTGTGAAAGCTGTAGATTCGCAGTGTTTAAGATCACTTCAGCCTGGGGCAAAGCAGTTTCAGTATAGTAATTGAGTTGTTTCTCAGTCTGGTTTAACCGAAGGAGTAACTTGTCAATTTCCTGCGCTACATTGTACTGCATGTATTCCATACGATTGAGGGCCTGCTGTTCCTGTATCTTGGCACGACTGATCTTACTTTTCTGGGGGAAAAACCAAACAGGAAAAGCGACTCCGACCTGCCAGCCCTGCAGATTTTTCAGCCTTAGCTCGCGATCACTGATATTTTGGTGGAAGTAGCCCACCGAGAGTTCAGGGAAAAACATGCTGCTTTCCAGCTTAACCAAAGACTGGCTCAAGTTGTGAGCTTTCTGACTTCTGTCTACTAACAAAGTATTGGTACTATTTGCTAATGACTTCGCCTGAAAGTCAATGGTTAGCAGTGTATCCACGTCAGGTGATATTTGTCTAAAGTCAGGATCATACAACAACTGCTTTAATGTGTTTTCTGCGATCTGCACCTGGTCTTTTTGTTTCTCTACGGCATTGCGGGCATTACTGTACTGACTTTCAGATAGGGTTTTTTCCAGTAGATCGCTGTCACCACTTTCGTAGCGCAGCTTTATTTTTTGGCTGTAATCTGAGTACAGGTTCAGCTCCTCTTGTCTTTGTTTCAAAAGCTCAAGCTCATATACCCAGTAGTAGTAAGCCGCTTTAATTTCCTTTTTCAGCTGCTTCTGGGCTAATGCCAGCTCAGTTTCATTGAGCGCAATCTGCTGGTTTACATAATTGCTTCTTTGCCCGTGGGCAAGCAGCGAACCAAAGGATTGATTGATTTGCCACATCGGATCTTTCAGTTCTGAGTTGATTTGTCCGTACTGATAGGTAAACTCTGTAGAAGGTAGTTGCAGCACACTCCCTTTCATCTTTTGAGCGCTCAATACCTCCAGTTGAGCATTGTTTACGGAGGGATGGTTTTCTAATCCCACTTCCAAGGCACGGTCCAGGCTTAAGGTAGCAGGTTCATGCTGAGCCTGACTGGCAAAGGGCAGACAAAGTAGTAAGAGTACTCCTAGGCCACTTTTACTCACGCGTGGAGCCTGGTTGAAAAGCATGTAAAGAATTGGTAGCACTACCAAAGTGAGCAGGGTAGCAGTGATCAGCCCTCCGATCACTACAGTAGCCAAAGGCTTTTGTACTTCGGCCCCTGCCGTACTGGATAAAGCCATCGGCAGGAAACCTAAAGAAGCAACCGCCGCAGTCATGATTACCGGGCGCAATCGTGCCAATCCTCCTCTGATCACTACTTCTCTCAGGTCGGTCATGCCTTCATCACGCAGATGATTGAAATAGCTGATCAGTACGATACCATTGAGCACAGCTACACCAAAGAGCGCGATAAAACCTACTCCAGCAGAAATGCTAAAAGGCATATCCCTTATCCATAAAGCAGTAATACCTCCGATAGCAGAAAGTGGTACTGCGGTAAAAATCAGAATGGCATATTTGATAGAGCCAAAAGTGAAATATAGCAGTATAAGAATCATCAGAAGGGCAATGGGGACAGCAATACTCAGTCTGGCTTTAGCAGCCTGAAGGTTTTCAAAATCGCCTCCATAACCAATGTAGTAGCCGGGTTGAAGGGCTAGATTATTGTCCAGTTTTTGCTGTATCTCTTCCACCAGGCTTTCTATGTCCCGGTTCCTGACATTAATACCGATGGTCACTCTTCTTTTGGTGTCCTCCCGGGAGATTTGCATCGGCCCTTCTTCGTATTCCACACTGGCTACCTGACTCACGGGAAGGTGTGTACCATAACCATTATTGATATACAATTGCTCCAGGTTTACATTTTGCCGGTCGGTTTCATTCAGCCTTACTACCATGTCAAACTTACGCTCTCCTTCAAAGATGACCCCGGCAGGTTCACCAGCATAAGCCGCTCTGATGAGGGTATTGAGTTCTTCAATATTGAGGCCGTACTGGGCGATCTTCTGGCGATCATAACGGATCATCAGCTGAGGTAGCCCTTCTACCTGTTCCACCTTAATATCCGCCGCTCCCGGTATATCGCTGATGATAGCTGCCGCCTCATTGGCTTTGGAAAAGAGTTCGTTCATGTCTTCTCCATATATTTTGACGGCAATGTCAGTTTTTACGCCTGAGATCAGCTCATTAAAGCGAAGCTGAATAGGCTGGGTGAAGTCAAAACTTGCTCCCGCCACTACGTCCAGCTTTTCTTTCATCATGGCCACCAGTTCTTCTCTCGTCTCGGCAGTCACCCAATCAGCCTTATCTTTCATAATAATCATGATATCGCCATCTTCAATAGCCATAGGGTCAGTGGGCACCTCGGCTGTACCTATTTTGGAGATCACCGTCTTTACTTCGGGAAAGTTTTCCAGCAATATCTTTTCTGCCTTGCTGGAAGTTTTTACACTCTCCTGTAATGAACTACCCGGCTGAATCGTCATCTGCATGGCAAGATCCCCTTCTTCCAGGGTAGGAATAAATTCACCCCCCAAACGGGTAAAGCTGAAGGCACTGATTAGGAACAAAACAAATGCGACGGCCACCACACTTCTTTTGTAGTCAATAGCTTTGTTAAGTACCGGTAGATACATTTTTTTTAAGCCTCCCATAATCTTGTCTGAGAAGTTTTTGTGGTCTTTGATGTCTCTTTTCAGTACCAGAGAGGCCATCATAGGCACATAAGTCAAGGATAAAAAGAGGGCACCTAGCACCGCGAAACTCACTGTCTGGGCCATAGGCCTAAACATCTTGCCTTCTATGCCGGTCAGTGTCATAATCGGGATAAATACTACGATGATGATGAGTACACCAAAGGCGGCTGACTTGAAGATTTGAGATGCCGAGTAGCTCACTACTGAGTTCATTTCGTCTCTGCTGAGCTTTCTGCCCACATACTGCGTGTAGAGGACATGCAGTACAGATTCTACAATGATCACCGCACCATCTACCACAATACCAAAGTCTATTGCTCCTAATGACATCAGGTTGGCCGACACGCCAAAAGCCCGCATCATGATGAAGGCAAAGAGCATGGAAAGCGGGATGACCGAAGCCACAATAAGGCCTGCCCTGAAGTTGCCTAGTAGAAGTACCAGTACAAAAATCACAATCAAGCCCCCTTCTACGAGATTATTTCTTACGGTTTTGATCGTTCGTGCTACCAGATCAGAACGGTCCAGGTAGGGGACAATCTGTACTCCTTCAGGTAATGATTTTTGCACCTGCGCAATTCTTTGGTGCACATTGTCAATTGCCTCAGAAGAGTTGGCACCTTTCAGCATCAGCGTGATACCCCCAACAGCTTCTCCCTTTCCATCTTTGGTCATGGCACCGAAACGCTTGGCAGAGCCAAATTGAACTTCCGCTACATGCTTTACCAGGATAGGCAAGTCATTACGCACATCAATCACAATATTTTCAATGTCCTGAATCTGGCTGATCAGTCCTTCAGCACGGATATAGTAGGCGTTGCTATTCTTTTCAATATAGCTGCCCCCGGAATTCTGGTTATTGGCAGCAAGTGCATCAAATACATCAGCAATGGTTAAGCGGTGACTTTTGAGTTTGGCAGGGTCAAGAGCTACTTCATATTGTTTGAGATAACCTCCGAAACTGCTGACCTCCACAATACCCGGTATTCCGGATAACTGTCTCTTAACAATCCAGTCCTGTATCGTACGCAGTGACATGGCATCGTACTCGTCTTCAAAGCCTTCTTCTACTTCCAGCGTATATTGGTAAAGCTCTCCCAGCCCGGTAGTGATCGGCATAAGTTCCGGACTACCTAAGCCTGCCGGAATCTGGTCAGCGGCAATGGCAATTTGTTCCCCTACATACTGACGGGCAATCATAGTAGGTACATCATCTTCAAAGACAATAGTAACCACTGAGAGCCCGTATCGGGAAATAGAGCGAATCTCCGTAACATCCGGAATATTGGCCATGGAGATTTCTATAGGATAAGTAATGAATTTCTCTACTTCCTGCGGTGCCAGGGATTGTGATACGGTTACTACCTGCACCTGATTGTTGGTGATATCTGGTACTGCGTCAATGGGTAGCTCTCTCATGGAGTAAATCCCAAATCCGGTTAGAAAGAGCACCATGAGGATGATAATAAATTTATTGTTGACCGAGAGGTCAATGATCTTCTCAAACATGACAAGAATATGTATGGGTAAATAGAATGATGCTTCACTTCAGCAATGGTAGCTGAGTGTGGCAAGAAAATAAAAACGGAAAGGGGGGGTTAAATATGGGGCGGCGCTCTGAGGGGAGCGTCTTTCAAAATAAATTCTGCAAAAAGTTTGGGGGAGGCTTCAAGAGCATTATAGGTCTTCTCTTCTTCAGTCTCTATATTAAAATGGAGTAGGGTATGTAAAAAAGCCTGAGCTACAAAAAGAAATGCAGGAAGTTCCTGTTGTGCTTTGTTGAAATTTTCCAGATGGTTATCTCCCAAATCCTGTGAGAATACATCATGCAGCAGGCTAAAAATACCGCTTTTACAATTCAATGCTTCTATGCCGAGAATAAATTCGTCGCCACTGGTTTTTTGGTGGGTATGCGGAAATACCGAATGCCCTAATACCAAAAAGCAAGCGAGAAATAAGGGTAATATATTAAACTGGCGTAACATTTAAAGAAGCAAAAGCATATGCATTAAAGTAGCTAATTAATGTAAGCTTTTAAACAAAATAACCGTATTTTACTTTTAGATAAAAGCAAGTCACATAATTTATATCTGATCTAATTAGTAGCCCTAACACCTGAATGCATGCGTAAGAAATCCGTGATTATTGGAAGCATTGCCATCGGGCTGCTACTGACATTAGTAATTGGTGTACAGCTATTTGTATTCTTCTGGATAAAGCCAGTACTCAATGCAGTTTTTAAAGAATCAGTAAGCTATTATTCTTCAGGCTTGTATGAGGTATCCTATACCAATATGGATATTCATCCTTTTCAACAGACAGTTACATTCAAAGACTTTAAGCTCAATTTTGATAGTGCACGCGTAGCAAATGAGGATAGTCTGCAAAACAGAAAATGGGTGTCTGCCAATGTAGGTGACTTTGAACTGGGGCTGGGCAATTTTTGGCGGATGATTCCTCAAAGGTATTTACTGGTTGAAGAACTTAGTATCAAAGCCCCTCGCCTTATCATCTACGACTATTCTTTAGGCAAAAGAAAAAAGAAAGATTCTGTGGGTTTGGATAAAATCCAACAGTTTGACGCGCATGCGCTCATTAAAGAATATTTTGATTCATTAGATGTTCAAAAATTAAATATTGATGGGGCTAATCTACAATGGGTAAATAAAAAAAATGAACAACTGCCTTTCAGCCTGGGAGATATCCATGCTAATATTCTTGAATTGCATGTAGACTCCAGCACGGTGAATCGTAACTATGGCTACCCATATGCCAAAGAGTTTGTCCTTAAAGTTGAAAATTCCTCATTTACCACGTCCGACAGTTTATACACATTTAAGCTCGGCCTGCTGCAGGCTGACCCGGTAGCGGAACAACTCATTGTTGAAAACTTTTCTGTAGAACCTCAAAAATCTCTGTACCAGTTTGCCCGTGATGTCGGACATCAGGCAGACCGGATTAACTTAAATGTTGCCAGGCTGGACATGGAGCAGATAGACCTGCATTATCTGGTTAGTGACCTTGCATTTTTGGTAGGAAAAATCACGATTGAAGATGCCGAATTATCAGTCTTCAAAGACAAGCGGTTGCCTGAAGCTCCTCAGGAAACCAAACCTATGGTGCAGGAAGCAATATTAAATATACCTATTCCCTTCAGGCTGGATACCCTACAGTTGAAGAGAGGAAATATCAAATACCAGGAGCAGGTTGAAGATGCCCAGGAACCAGGTGCCATTACTTTTGAGGAGCTTTATATGAGTGCTTATGGTATTACCAACTTAGACAGTCTTCAGGAGCAAGCTATGGAAGTTGATATTCAAACCAGGTTCATGGGTAAAAGTACCATGGATATTCATTTTAACTTTCCTCTTAACAGTCCGAACTATCAACATTATATTCAGGCAGAGATGTATGAGTTGCCACTTGAAAGTATGAACGTAATGCTGGAAAAAACAGCCTTTGCCCGGGTTGAAAGCGGCTATGCTTATGCTGTGAAATTCAATATTAGTGCAAATGACAAAGTTTCAAAGGGAGATATGCATTTCGCCTATAAGGATTTGAAGATAGAACTTATCAATAAGGACGATCCTAATGATCCAAGGCTCAAAGAAGTAGTAGGTTCTATTCTTGCCAATGCATTTGTTGTCAAAACAGATAACCCTTCCAGCAATTCGCAGCCCTTACGCATAGGGGAGATCAGTTTTGAGCGTAATCCTAACAAATCAGTTTTCTCTTACTGGTGGAAGTCATTGCTCAGTGGTATGAAAGGAAGTATGGGGCTGGGTAATGAAATCCCAGGAACAAATCCTGAAGCAAAAAATGAAGATGAGAAAAAAGGATTTTTCAAAAGACTGTTCAAAAAAGACAAATCTGAATAATAAAACTTGATTTAGATAATCAACCGCAGGCTAATCTTAGGCTTGTCCAATCATACCACACGAAAATCTTATGAATATTGCAATTGGTATAATAATATGTAGCTTATCCTTGTGATTTATACAATTTCCTTATTTTTGGTGCTATACCCAAAAAATGATGGAAATGAACAAAGTATCTCAAGATCAACTTGATGGCCCTCCTTTTTTTAAACGCTGGTCCGGCATGTATTGGCTGGTAATTGGCAACTTAGTTTTTCTCATCATTTTATTTTATCTCCTCACCGCCTATTATTCATGAGCACCATAGACTGGATTATTCTTTTCGGTACACTTTTGTTTATCGTAGGCTATGGTGTTTACAAAACTCAGGGGAGCAAAGATATGGAGGGTTACCTGAAAGGTGGAAACAGCATGAAGTGGTGGACAGTTGGTCTTTCAGTCATGGCCACCCAGGCGAGTGCGATCACTTTCCTTTCTACTCCAGGTCAGGCTTTTGAAGATGGTATGCGCTTTATCCAGTTTTATTTTGGCCTGCCCATCGCCATGATCATCATCTCAGTCACGTTTATTCCTATTTATTACAGGCTGAAGGTGTATACCGCTTACGAATATCTGGAAAGCCGTTTTGACCTCAAAACCCGTACGTTGGCAGCCATCCTCTTTCTAATACAGCGGGGCCTGGCTGCGGGGATTACCATTTATGCGCCTGCTATCATCTTGTCCACTATACTGAACTGGAACCTTAACCTTACTATCATCATCATTGGTACTCTGGTGATTATATATACTGTAAGCGGTGGAACAAAAGCGGTGAGCCAGACCCAGAAACAACAGATGGCTGTGATGATGGGAGGGATGATCATTGCTGCTTTTGTGATTATTAATTTGCTGCCAGAAGATGTCTCTTTTGGCAACGCTATGGATGTAGCAGGAAATATGGGACGCTTTAATGTGATTACTTTTGACCTTGATTTCTCCGACCGATATAATGTATGGTCGGGGCTCACCGGAGGTATGTTTCTGGCGCTTTCTTACTTTGGCACGGACCAGTCGCAGGTACAGCGATACCTTTCCAGTAAGTCAGTAGCGCAAAGCCGATTAGGATTATTAATGAATGGCCTTTTGAAAGTACCCATGCAGTTTTTAATCCTGTTTGTAGGGGTTTTAGTTTTTGTCTTCTACCAGTTTTACCAGCCCCCGGTATTCTTCAACGAAGCAGTTACCCAGCAGGTAGTGCAGGGTGAGTATGCTGATGACTGGCAGGCCCTGGAAGAAAAACATAGTGCCACATTTGAGCAAAAGCGAGAAGAAATCAACGGATTTCTACAGGCTTCGGAAGCGGGTGACGAAGCAGGCATGAATTCCAGGAAGGAAGCAGTAGATCAGCTCAGTGAAGAACAGGCTGAGATACAGAATGAAGTAAGACAACTGGTAAACCTGGCTATCCCTCTAGCTGAAACCAAAGATACTGACTATGTATTTATCAGTTTTATCATGAATCATTTTCCTACAGGATTGATTGGATTATTGCTGGCGGTTATCTTTTCAGCTGCAATGTCTTCTACCGCTTCCGAGCTCAATGCGTTGGGCTCAACCAGTGTAGTGGATTTGTACAAAAGGTCTTTTAAAAAGGAAGGCTCTCCGCGACATTACCTCAACGCTTCCCGTCTTTTTACGTTGGCCTGGGGAATCCTTGCCATTATTTTTGCGACGTTTGCCTCTCTGGCAGACAACCTGATTGAGTTTGTCAATATTATTGGTTCTATCTTTTATGGTACAATTCTCGGAATATTTTTGGTAGCTTTTTATATCAAGTTTATCAAATCTAATGCAGTGTTTATTGCTGCCTGCATTGCGGAGGCTACTGTACTTTATCTCTTCTTCACTACAGAGATTGGCTTCCTCTGGTTTAATGTCATTGGCTGTGTGCTGGTAGTATCAATTGCACTACTCCTACAATCGGTAATGGGTAAATCTAAACGTGTTTCGGATTAGAAGATGAGAAAGGATATGATGGTTTCTGACAAGCCAAAGACGAACAACACAAAGCCATAGACATTACTCAAAATAAACAGCTTAAAGATAGTTTTGAGCCAGCCTTGCCTGTACACTTTCTTCAAAGAGAGCAATACGTAGATATGGATCATAAATTGAAGAAGCACTATTATCCACAAGGTAAGCAGATCATCAAAGTTTATCAATAAGTGAGTAAGCAGGGTGAAGGTAAACAACAAAAATGCAAAAGCATGCAAATGAATTCCGTGAATCAGATGATTGACATACAAATGCTTTTGCCGGATATAGAGAAGCTTGAGGAGGAGAGCAAAAAGGGGTAAGAGCAGAAACATCATGATAGGCATATTTTGCACTACATAAACGGCAAATACATCAAAATCTTTACGGGCAACTTTTCTCAACTGACTGAAAGCAAGAGGGCCGAGCCATGAATCCGGATTGATATTGATTTCTGTTATGGTTTGCATAGAGTCCAGCGCCTGCTGGTCGTTAAGGGTTTCATCTTCAAGTACATTCCTAAAAATTTCCCAATTGCTGATGAATTTAGATTCTATCTCAGTAGGAATGGAATCTCCTTGTACTGCAGTCCCTAAGTCTTGATTTCCATTTTCAACAGAGATATCCGAGAAAGAATTTTGTACCAAAAGGGTACTAAGAAAGAAGAAAACCACACTAATAATCAGGTACAGCCGTAAAGGATTCACATAACTTGCCCGCTTGCCTTCATTGAAACGCAAGGTAAGAAAACCAGGCAAGATGATAAATGGCTTAATACTACGGGAAAACTTGGTATCAAATGAAAAATAATTGATAAAAAACTCTTTTACCAGCATGCCAAATGATACATTCTGATCATTATTTTCCTGTCCGCAGCGAGGGCAGTAATTGTAGATTTCGTTAAGTGACAGGCCGCAGTTGAGGCAGTCTTTCGTTTTTCTACGGATTCTCATAGTTTAAAACCAGTGGAAGAAGTAAGCTGAGCCACTCTGAAAAATACTGTAATTAATCTTCCAGATCATCAACCTCAATCGTTTCCAGAATATCTGCCAGGTCATCAAAATCTTTATATCCGGGTTTGATTTCATCTCCACCTTTGAGCGCTATTCCTTTGATAGGATGATTCTCAATGATTTCCAGCACATTATCCTGGCTCAGACCGAACCCAATCAGAATAGTGTACTTTTCGGTGAGCCCCAGTACTTTTTCTAAAAGTGCATCATCAGTTTCATTTGCAGAGTTTTCAATCAGGAAGAAGGCTACGTCTTCGGCTGTGCTTTCAAGTATTGAAGTCAGTTGGTCATTTGCTACGCTACCCAGGTCAATTTTCAGGATGATGGGAATGTCTAATAATTTTAAGGAAGGAATAAATCTGACCTGAGTAAGCTGTAGGTAATCCACTGCTGGATACTGCTCCAGTATTTCTTTGATTTGCTCAGGTTCACTTTCGTCAAACTCTGCGGCAAAAGCCACACCAGAAACCCATTCGGAGATAGCAGTATATTTGTCAGGCGCCATAAAGTTTGCGTCTTTAGGCTCAAAGCTAAATCCTAATACATCTACGATCATTCCTGCACAGTAGCGAGCATCGCTCAGATTATTAATTCCGCCAATTTTCACGAATGTTTTTAAAGCCATAATAATTTTATTGATTCAAATAAGAAAATTTCTCAAACAATAAACTTTTTTATATCGTTTCTCGTAATTAGAAAGCAATTTTTAATTGGAGAAACTTTAAAAACAAATCTAACAGAATGGCTGTAGAACTTATAGAAGATTCAGAATTTCAGGAAAAATTGAAGCAGCAAGATAAGGTTGTGGTAAAATATTATGCGGATTGGTGTGGAAGCTGCCGTTTATTCAAACCCAAGTACAGACGTTTGTCAGAAGATCAGCGTTTTGATGGAATAGCTTTCTTGGATGTAAATGCAGAGAAAAATCCTGAAGCCAGAAAAGCAGCAGGCGTTACTAATCTACCCTTTTTCGCAGTTTTCAGAGATGGTGAACTTCTGGATTCGGTAGCTTCTAGCAAGGAGGAAGCCGTTGTAGAACTCATTCAAAAGTTAAACTAGAAAAAGAAGATTATAGATTATGAAAATACCTGTTGTCAAGAAGTTGGTAGAGAATCAATCCATGGAGGACTTAATTACGGCAGAAGAGGCATTAGTAGAAGAGCAGCCGTTACCAATTGAAGTAGAAGGAGAGGATGATGGAGAGAAATTGACACATATTCTGGCCGCTATCTTTATCCTGGAAAGAATGAAAGACGAAGGCGTTGATTTCAAATCCGCATTAAGAGAATATACCCGGAGAGTAAGAGAATCTATCAGCTGATATGCTGGCAGATCATTTCCAATACATGTAACGGACTTAAGGTCCGTTATTTTTTTGTCTTTTTATCACATTGGAGGGCATTCCCTAAAATATTTGCTGGAATGTCAGGTTACTACTGTAAATTGGCAGAAGACACTAATTCATTATTACTTTGCGAATTTCTATCATTATTGCTCTGATTTCACTAGCTCTAGTAAGCTTATGGGCATGTGAAAGTGAGACTATTCCTCCTCAGAGCAGTCGTTTAGGCATTGATTATTTTCCTTTGGAAGTAGGCAGGTATTCAATATACAACGTGCAAGACATACAATATACCCTGGTAGATGAGCCTGATACCCAGCAATATCAGCTTAAGGAAGTTGTAGCTGATTCTTTTCCCGGGCAGGGAGGCGAAATTGTGTATCGCCTGGAGCGCTTTACCAGGGATATGGAGTCTGACACATGGGCGCTAGATTCTGTATGGACAGCCAGAAAAAGTACCCAGAGAATTGTGGTGGTAGAAAATAATCTTCCGCTTATCAAACTGGTTTTTCCGGTAAGCTTTGGCCAGCGTTGGGATGCTAATGCATTAAATAGCCGGGAAGAAACCAGATACGAACTAAGAAACACCAGTCAGGCGTTAATAGATGAGATAGATAGTCCGTTGGATAGTTTGATGTTGGAGGATATGCTTACCGTAATACAGGCTCAAAGCCAGGATACCATCATCAACAGAGTGGAAGCATCTGAGACATATGCTGAAAAGCTGGGGCTTTTGTATAAAAAATCTCTTAGATTGAATTACTGTGCCAGTGAACCGGAATGTGTAGGGTTGGGGATACTGGAATCAGGACGTATCTATCGCCAAACATTAATCGCTTACGGTCATGAAAACAACTAGGCAGGGTGCTTGTAAATCCATACTGAAGTGCTGTAGAGTATTAGATATGCCCAAATATTTTATACTATTTTTCATTCTTTTCCTTGGTGGAAATTGGGCGTTTGCCCAGGAAAGTCAATATGTGGTTTTCTTCACAGATAAGGATACCCTTGCCTACGACCTGGATCGTCCGGAAGATTTTCTCTCTCCCCGGGCCATTGAAAGACGTAATAGACAGGACATAGCAGTTACTTATTCTGATTTTCCGGTACGTGAAGATTATCTGACACAACTCAAGGAAATGGGCGCTGAAGTTTATTACAAAACCCGTTGGTTCAACGGTGCTCTCATTGAAGTTACCCCCGAAGAGTTAGAAACCATCACTTCACAGAGTTTTATCATTGCCGCTGAGTTGGTGAAGCCAAGAGGGAGAGGAGAACGCAGAAAGTCAGGCTCCTCTTTTGGTAAATCCAAACAGGTAAAAGCGCATAAAGAACCCTTGGAGCAATTGCTTAATATGGAGCAGAATGATATGCTCGGCATAGATGAAATGCACGAGGACGGTTATAATGGTAGTGGCTTATTAGTTGCTGTGTTTGATGGCGGCTTCAGAGGTGTTGATACCGTGTCATACTTTCAGCACATTTACGAAGATGGACGTATGCTTCCCGGTTATGATTTTGTAGGTAATAGTTCCGATGTATATCAGTATGGCCAGCATGGTACCGAAGCACTTTCCTGCATCGGTGCATACATACCGGGAGTACTGGAAGCAGGGGCTTACGGTGCCGACTTCATGTTGTGTGTAACAGAAGAAGTAAGTTCCGAATATCGCATTGAAGAATACAACTGGCTGTTTGCTGCCGAATACGCGGACAGTACAGGAGCAGATGTCATCAGCACATCACTGGGCTATACCACATTCAATGATTCCGATATGGATTACAGCTACGAAGACCTGGATGGCCAGACTGCGGTGATTACCAGGGCAGTGGATGCGGCTACTGAAAAGGGTATTGTGTGTGTGGTAAGTGCAGGCAACGAAGGATCGGGCAGTTGGCGCTATGTGTCACCACCCGCAGATGCCCAGAATATACTGGCAGTAGGTGCTGTAAGTCGTTCTCGTGATAAAGTGTCATTCAGTTCCTATGGCCCATCAGTGGATGGAAGAGTGAAGCCTGATGTTTCTGCATTAGGCTTACAGACTGTAGTGGTGGATGCTTCGGGTAATGTGGTAACTTCAAACGGAACTTCCTTTGCTGCACCGCTGATCGCTGGTTTTGTAGCAGGAGTTTGGCAGGCTTTTCCCGATGCCACCAATGTTGAGATCATGGAAAAAATTCGTTTTTCCGGAGACATGGCACTTACCCCCAATAATGAAACCGGCTATGGTATTCCCGACTACAATAAGCTGATGGACAATTACCTTACGCCAATTGAGGATATTCCTCAAAAGCATTATTACAAAGTATACCCCAATCCGGTAGAAGATAGTGATCTGATCATTGAGCCCTCCAACGGAAATTTTGAAGGTAAATTACGAATCAATTTATATAGCCCTGAAGGAAGGCTGATGCTTGAGAAAAATGTGGATGAATTCAAACGCAATTCGCTTACGCTGGAAATGGACGGCCTTTCCCGGGGAATTTACATTATGCATATTTTGTCAGCTTCGGTTTCTGATACACTCAAAATTGTAAAGTTTTAAGTAAATCATTCAGCTTTCACCAATGGCTGTCGTTTTTAAGTTCGCATATAATCAACTGGAAAAAATAAGCTATATTAATTCTATCTCTGGTTTATCCAACCTAGCTTTGTAGCAAAGCAAATCATCATGAAAGAGACCGCGATAGCTCCATCAGTGTTAGCTGCTGATTTTGCCAACCTTCAGCGAGACATAGAAATGCTGAACGAAAGTGAGGCCGACTGGATTCATGTGGATATTATGGACGGAATCTTTGTTCCGAATATTTCTTTTGGGATACCGGTCTGTCAGGCGATTCAAAAACATGCCAAAAAGCCTCTGGATGTACACCTGATGATCAAAAATCCCGATGAATATCTGGAAGCTTTTAAAGATGCTGGTGCCTCAAGACTGACAGTACACTATGAGACCGTCTCTCACTTACATCGTACAGTGACTAAAATCAAAGAACTGGGTTGTAAGGCAGGGGTAGCATTGAATCCTCATACACCAGTGGGCATGTTGGAAGAAATCATACAAGAACTAGATCTGGTATTGATCATGTCGGTAAACCCAGGTTTTGGTGGACAAAAATTTATTGAACAGACCTATAGCAAGATTCAAAAGCTGAAAAAACTGTTAGAGACCACTCAGTCGGATGTGTGGATAGAAATTGATGGAGGTATTACTGACCAGAATGCCAGTGCTTTGGTAGAAGCTGGTGCCAGTGCTTTGGTGGCGGGTAGCTTTGTGTTCAAATCTTCTGATCCACTCCTTACCATTGCAAATTTAAAAAAGCTAACTTCAAGCAAGCAAATGAACTAGCATGTGGATGCATACCCGGATAAGCCTGTGTATTTCTCTGTTCTTTCTATTTTCATTCGTTTATGCCCAGGAAGCAATAGTACAAGGCGTGGTACTGGATTCTATTGCTTTAGGCATTGCCGACCTTAACATTCAGGTAGTGGGTAGTGGTAAAGGTACTACTACCGATTCATCCGGAAATTTTCAGCTTACACTCTCCCGAGGTAGTTATGAACTTCTCTTTTCCCACCTAGAATTTCAGCCGCGTTCTCGTCAGATCACTGTTGCTAATGATACCCTTGAAATGACAGTAGTCATGCAGGCTCAGGTACGGGTTTTAGAAGATGTGGAAGTAAGTGGGCAACAGGATGAAGCATTTAGACGTGAAGCAGGTGTCATGACCATTGAGCCTAATGCTGCTCAGGTGACACCATCGCCTTTTGGAGATTTTACAAAAGTGCTGGCTACTTTACCTGGTGTAGTAAGCAATAACGAACTTTCTTCTACCTACTCTGTGCGGGGAGGTAATTTTGATGAGAATCTGGTGTATGTCAATGATATTCCGGTCTACCGCCCCTTTTTGGTCAGTGCCGGTCAGCAGGAAGGCTTAAGTTTTATCAATCCTGATCTGGTAGGAGCAGTTACTTTTTCTTCCGGAGGGTGGCAGGCAAAGTACGGAGATAAATTATCCTCTAACCTCAATGTCACCTATAAAACGCCTGATAAGACGAGAGCTTCGGCAACCCTTAGCTTGTTGAATGGTGGTGTTCATCTGGAAGGAAGTTCTAAAAACAAGAAGATACGTTACCTTATCGGAGGGCGCTACAAGACGGCTCAGTACCTGCTCAATACGCTGGAGACTGAAGGTGAATACTTACCAAGATTTTTGGATTTGCAGTCGTACGTCAGTGTTGACCTGGACGGCGATCCTGATGTGAACAAGACAGAATTAGGCATTCTGGGAGCCATTGCCGATAACCGCTATCTGGTAAGACCCGAAAGCAGGGAAACCACTTTCGGTACGCTGGATGAGCCTTTTCGCCTCTTTGTAGGCTATGTAGGGCAGGAAGTGCTGGATTATCGTACCTATCAGCTGGGACTTAAACTGACACATCGCATCAAGGACTGGTGGACTACCAAACTGATTTCATCTCGCGTTTCTACCCGCGAAAGAGAATATTTTGACCTGGAATCCGGTTATCGTCTTTGTGATATTGACATTACGCCCGGCTCTCAAAATTTTAACCGTTGTGCTACTATTCTCGGCATTGGCAGTAATTATCGTCATGCACGTAACAAACTGGAAGCAGAAATCATCAATCTGGAGAACCGCCATGCCATGAGCCTGGGTAGCAGAAATACCCTGGAGTTTGGTTTGGGCTATGCCAATGAGCAAATTGACGATATTGTGGAGCAATATGCTTTCAGCGATTCTTCCGGCTACTCTACCATCCACCAGAGTATCAATAATTCCTTAGACCTGAACTCCCATCGTTTTTTTGCTTTTGTGCAAAATACTACCGAGCTGAATGATGTACATACTTTTAATTATGGACTACGTGTTAACTACTGGACAGTAAATGAGCAATGGCTCTTTAGTCCCAGGTTTCAGTATTCTTTGAAACCACTTGGTTTACGAGATATAGTATTTCGCTTTGCGGCAGGAATGTATCAGCAACCTCCTTTCTATAGAGAGCTTAGGGATAGGCAGGGTGAGTTACATACCGATGTGCTAGCCCAATCCTCAGTACATTTTATTGCGGGAGCAGATTATCGCTTTACCATGTTTGGCAGAGAGTTCGCCTTTCTTTCAGAATTCTATTACAAGCACCTGACAGATGTAAACCCTTATGATGTGGATAATGTCCGTATTCGCTACTATGCTGATAATAATGCCACTGCTTACGCCACCGGAGCAGATTTCAGGATCAGTGGTGAGTTTATCCCCGGAGCGGAATCATGGTTTAGTTTGGGTTTCCTCCAGACCCGTGAGGATATTGAAGGAGATGGTCTGGGGTACATCCGGCGCCCCTCAGACCAACTGGTGAATTTTGGTGTTTTCTTTCAGGATCACCTTCCCAACGATCCCAGTACACGCGTGTACGTGAGTTTTCTCTATGGTTCAGGTTTGCCTTTTGGTCCTCCTGAAAGCGTAGCGTACAGAAATTTTCTGGACGGCCCTGACTATAAACGTTTAGACCTGGGCTTCTCCAAGCAGTTAAATTTCAGGAAGGAAAAGACGGAGGAAAATGGCTTTTTCCGCTCTCTCTGGCTGGGGCTGGAAGTGTTGAATGTACTGGGAGCAGAAAATACCATTTCTTTCAGTTGGATAGATGATGTACAGGCAAGGCAATATGCGGTACCCAACCGCCTCTCAGCCCGCTTTATTAATTTAAAGCTGACTGCTCGTTACTAATAGGTTCAAGCTAACAGTAGCTTCTGCGTAAATGTATGGAAGTCCTGAAGGTGGGTGGGTGTGAGTTTCAGATGTATATGCTTACCTTTAATCAGTGCTGCCTGAATAATCAGCTTTCTGAAAGCGATCAGTGAAAGTAATCTCCTGCTCAGTGCCTGATCAATAATCTTACTTTCTACCAGCTTCTGAAATACGTAAGGTGGATGATTTCTGCTCTCTTCCTGAGTCTGTAGACTGATAAACTGATTTCCCAGCGCTAGGCAGGCTTTACAGGCTTTATCCAGAAGCTGTAGTAAATATTGATCCGCAAAAGTAGGGGAGTAGTTTTGTTGTGCTAATTGTAGCTCAAGCTTAACAATTGTATCACGTAAGATAATGGCTTTTTTTGTCAATAAATCCTCATTCATAAGCTTCTTTTTTGCTGTTAGGTAGCGACTGTTAAGTTTGATAGAAGAAAATTATATGTAATAAAAATACAAAAATATTACTATTTTTCATGAGCCAGAGTCTTTTAATGCTACAAAAAATTAGTTTCTGATAATATTCAGTAGAAGCTTACCCGGCTACCTTAAAAAATCGTATGAGCTTAATAAAGCTTATTTCGGTATTAATTTTGCCAATAATTTCACCATTAGTAACCTCATTGAAATTTTAACTGAACCATGCAGCCCAATATCAAATTACTTCCCCTTTTCATTTTAATTGCATTGCTCAGCTTTGGCTGTGCCAAAACTGTAACCCGTGTGGACACCAATTCCGACATTGACCTGAGCGGTCGCTGGAATGATGCTGACTCGCGCAGAGTAGCAGAAGCACTCTCAGAAAGCGTGATTGAGAGCGCCTGGCGTGAGGATTTTACCAATTACAATGGCAGAAAGCCGGTGGTAATTGTGGGCCTTATGACTAACAAAAGCCATGAGCATATTGAGGCAGAGACTTTCATCAAAGACATTGAAAGAGAGATGATTCGCAGTGGAACTGTGAGAGTGGTACAGAACAGTGTTTTCCGTGAAAAGCTTCGTGAGGAGCGTGCAGACCAGCAGGAGTTTGCTTCTCCTGAAACGGCCAAAAGATGGGGTGCAGAGTTGGGTGCCGACTTCATGATGTTTGGTACAATCAACTCAATTGTGGACTCTGAAGGCAAACGTCAGGTTACTTTCTACCAGGTAGACCTTGAGCTGGCCAACCTGGAAACCAATGAGATCGTGTGGCTGGATGGCAAAAAGATAAAGAAGTATATCGTCAATTAATTGTACTGTTGAAGCTCAATGCTTAATTCAAACCATTTGAAGTAACACTTCATGAAACTCTTTTTTAGAGTAAAATATATCTTTTGGCTGAGTGTTTTCTTTCTCTGCTTTTCCTGTGCCTCCTACTATCAGATGAACTATAAGTTCAACCAATTTTTTAAAGAAGGAGAGATGGAAAAAGCGGAGAAAGTGCTGGCGAGCAGTAAGAAAGCGCCTGAAGGCAAAGCCAAGCTTTTATATTATCTAAATAGAGGCCTGGTTTCTTCTCTGCAAGGTGAATACGAAGAGAGCAATCAGTTTTTTGAAGAAGCCTATAAGTTGGGTGAGGACCTGCGTAATAATTACTGGAATACTGCTTCATCCTTACTCATCAATCCCAACCTAACTTACTACACTGGGGAAGATCACGAACTGCTGCTGATTCATTACTACAAGGCGCTCAACTTTCTGAAAATGAATGACACCCAATCTGCGTTGGTAGAATGTAGACGGTTAAATATCAAACTACAACAACTCAGTGATAAGTATAGGGCAAACGTATTGGGTAAAAAAGGAAAATATACCCGTGATGCTTTTATTCATAACCTTATGGGTATTATTTACGATGCAGATAAAGATTACAACAATGCCTTTATCGCTTATCGTAATGCAGTAGACATTTACCAGCAGGACTATCTGTCTATGTTTGGCATTGAGGCACCCGATCAGCTTAAGCAGGATTTGCTCAGAACCGCCTACCTGATGGACTTTGAGACGGAGCTTAAGCGCTACGAAGAGCAGTTTGGTATGAAATATCAACACGAAAAGCAGGAGGGAGGAGAGTTGGTATTTTTCTGGAACAACGGGCTGGGGCCGGTAAAAGATGAGTGGAGTATCAATTTTGCCTTGGTGCGAGGACAAGGAGGTGTAGTGAACTTCACCAATGACGCTTTGGGCCTAACTTTCCCTTTCCAACTGGAGGACGAAGAGGATTATGAAAAGAAAAACCTCAGTAGTGTTGAATTTATCCGTGTAGCTTTCCCCAAATATGTAGAACGGCCTATGGCCTTTAGCAATGCCTATTTATCCTTTGGGCAGGGCAAAAAAGTTGCTCTGGAAGAGGCTGAGAATATCAATGAAATTGCCTTCCAAACCCTGCAACAGCGGATGTTGAAAGAATTTGGTGTTTCATTACTCAGAGTAGCTTTAAAAAAAGCTACTGAATACAGTGTACGTAAAGAGAATGAAGATTTAGGAGCAGTTATTGGTCTGGTCAATACCATTACTGAAAAAGCAGATACCCGCAACTGGCAAACCATTCCTCATAGCATTTATTACGCAAGGACAAGCTTAGCCGAAGGACAACAAAATATCAATCTTCACTTACAAGGTGATAGAAATGGCCGGAGTCGTGATCATGATTTTTCGGTAGACATCAAAAAAGGAAAAACTACCTTTCATACTTTCCACTCACTGGATACGGATTTTATGGTGCGATAGCGTTAAAGCATTATAGTTCTTATAAAACATACCTTTCAATTCATTTCTTTTAGCTTGATTATCTCCTCAGATGCATATCGTTCTTCTAAAGCCATTTTAAAGCACTGGTGATATCCTAATTTGTTTTCCTGTTCGTTCATAAATGCAAAAACAAGATAAGAATTACCTTTCATAAAACCTCCTCCACAATCTGAAGCTTCAACAATTAGCTTAATGGTTTCTGAGTTTTCCCCTTTAAATAATTCTTTTGGTTTAAATTCAATAATGTAGGCCCAGTTCAAGCCATGGGTTGCTTTAATAGTAGATTCATAACCCTCAATAGATACAACAGTTCCTAAAAATACAGTAGCAGATTTAGCAAATGATTCTTTTAATGAAACTTCTTCTCCATCACAATCACATGCAGAAGAAAAAGCTGCGAATACAAGAAGACTCAAAGCAGTCAGAATAAGTCTAATTTTCATCTTTTCTATAACACCCTAACACCAAGAACCATAACACCCTAAAAACCTAAGCAATAATATCATTTACTACTTTGCCATGTACATCGGTCAGGCGGAACCTTCGCCCCTGATGTTTGAACGTCAGCTTTTCATGATCTACGCCCATCAAATACATCATGGTAGCCTGAAAATCATGCACATGCACCGGATTTTTTGCAATATTGTAGCCAAACTCACAGGTTTCTCCGTAGGTAAATCCTTTCTTCACTCCACCACCGGCCATCCAGATGGTAAAGCAACGGGGATGGTGGTCACGGCCATAATTGGTTTCGGTCAACCTTCCTTGAGAGTAATTGGTACGGCCAAACTCACCGCCCCAGATTACCAGTGTATCTTCCAGCAGGCCTCTCTGCTTCAGGTCCATGACCAATGCTGCCGAAGCCTGATCGGTACTTTTAGCCTGTATCTTGATATCGTTGGGCAGGTTGCCATGCTGATCCCAGCCCTGATGATAAAGTTGTACAAACTTCACATCTCTTTCTATCAATCTGCGGGCCAGCAGGCAGTTAGCAGAATAGGTGCCGGGAATGCGAGACTCTGGTCCGTACATGTCATAAATGTAATCCGGCTCTTTGGAGATGTCCATCGTGTCAGGCACCGAACTTTGCATGCGGTAAGCCATTTCATACTGTGCGATGCGGGAAGAAATTTCAGGGTCTTTTACCTTCTCATACTGAATCTGGTGCAACTCTTTCAAGTAGTCCAGCATTCTTCTCCGGCTGTTCTTTTTCAGGCCGGGAGGATCGTTAAGATACAGCACCGGATCTTTGCCGGAACGAAACTGCACACCCTGATGCAGGGAAGGCAGAAAGCCGCTGCCCCATAGCTTGGCATACAAAGGTTGATCTCCTTCTCTTCCTCTGGAAAGCAGTACGCAAAAAGAGGGGAGGTTTTGATTGTCGCTACCCAAACCCCAGCTTACCCAGGAGCCTATGGAAGGGCGGCCATTTTGCTGTGAACCCGTCTGAAAGAAAGTGATTGCCGGATCATGGTTAATCGCTTCGGTATACATGGATTTGACAAAGCAGAGTTCATCTACCACCTGAGCAGTATGCGGCATCAGTTCACTCACCCAGGCCCCACTTTGTCCATGCTGCTGAAAATCAAAGATTGAACCAGCCATGGGAAAGGATTTTTGGTGAGAGGTCATGCCAGTCAGACGCTGGCCGTCTCTTACTGATCCTGGCAGTTCTTCTCCTCTTCTTTTTTGGAGCAAAGGTTTATAGTCAAACAATTCCATCTGAGAAGGCCCGCCACTTTGAAAAAGGTAGATTACTCTTTTGGCTTTAGGGGCAAAGTGAAGCTTATCTAAGGTGCCACCACTTCCGCCAGAGGAAATGCCTGCCAGACTTTTTGCAGGATTGAGCAGAGAGGCTAAAGCCACACTCCCCAAACCCATGGTTGACTTGGCCAGAAAATCTCTTCGTGAGACAATATCCTGATGACAATAATCACTCATGTTTTACGGGTTTAAGGTTAAAAGTTGAAGGTTTAATGTTGAACATTAACAGACAACTATCAACCAATAGCTTTTGACATTATCTTTTAAAAACGGCTTCATCATAATTGACCAAAGTATTGGCTACAACTGTAAGCGCCGCCAGTTCTGCTTTGGCAAGCTGCTGATCTCTCGGATACTCACCTACCTGCAAAAGACTATCTGCGCTGACAGGATCACTTTTGAAAACCTCCAACTCTTCCTGATAAAGACTGGTTAGCAGTTGTAATTCTCTGGGATCAGGTCGTCTGCTGGTCAAAGCCTGAAAGCCAAAAGCAATCTGTTTATCTGTTTCTATTCCCCCTTCTGTCATCATGCGTTCTGCCAGCAATCTTGAAGCTTCTACGTACTGAGGGTCATTCAGCAGAATCAGCGCCTGTAATGGGGTGCTGGTCTTTTGCCTTTTGACTACGCAAAGATATTTTTCTGAGGCATCAAAGCTGATCATGGAAGGTGGGGGAGAGCTTCTTTTCCAGATGGTGTATAATCCCCGGCGATAAAGATTTTGCCCCGAATCCTGCACATAGACTGTAGCATTACGGGTAGCCAGTTCTTTCCATAAGCCTTTAGGCTGATAAGGCTTGACACTGGGGCCACCTATTGTATCCGTTAATAATCCGCTAGCTGCCAATGCATTATCACGGATCATTTCCGCAGGCATACGATAGCTAGGCCCTCTGGCCAGCCATAAATTGTCAGGATCTGCTTCCAGTTTTTCTTCATCAGCGATGGACGACTGCTGATAAGTGGCCGACATCACCATCATTTTGAGCAGAGCTTTCACATCCCAACCGGATTCACGGAAACTCACTGCCAGCCAGTCCAGTAGTTCAGGATGAGAAGGCAGCTCTCCCTGGCTGCCATAGTCATCGGAAGTATTGACCAATCCTCTTCCAAAAAGCATCTGCCAGTATCGGTTTACCACCACTCTGGCTGTCAATGGGTTATCTTCATGTATTAGCCATTTTGCTAAGCCTAACCTGTTCTTAGGTAAATCATCAGGCATGGGCATAATGATTTCCGGTGTGTTGGGACTAAGCTCTTCAGTGCGGGCATCATAGGCACCGCGATCCAGAATATAAGATTTGCGAGGGTGGGTACGATCTTTCATCACCATCACTTCCGGTTGATCAGTCAGTATGTTGTTGGCTTTGCCTCTTTCTTCAGTTAGCTGTCTATACTGTTTCTGGTATGTAGGATTGAAGTTTCCCAAATAGTAATCTAGCAGAGCTTGTTGCTGGTCAACTACAAGAAAAGCCTGTAAATCAGCTGATTCGTTATATAATTTACTCACCTCTGGCGCACTGAGTGTTTTATCAAACACCATAAATTCATCCACTACTGCGCCATCTAGTGTTTCTTCAAAGCGTTTTCCAATTTGTAGGTTGCCACTGCCTCCCCAGCTTTCCCGATCTTTACCATAACGAATGATACTCTGCTTCAGATGATCATTGTAAACAATAAGCGGAAGCTTCTTTCCATCTTTGTAAATCATTACTCCCTCGGCCTTACTTGACCCATCATAGGTAAATACCAGGTGATGCCACTGATGGGGAACAATCTTCTCCTGAGTGTGTACTTCTATGCCGTCAGCCGGATAGGTGTGGTTCAGGCTGGCGGAAATTGTACCATCCGCACGCAACATAAAATCATAGCCCCGATTACCATTGAACAGACCTCCCGAACGAGAGAAAATGGGTCCTTCCAGACTGTCTTTTAAGGGTTTGAGCCAGATGCTGATGGAAAATGGCTGATGTCGGTCAAAATAACCGATCTCTTCTCCTAAATCCACATAGCTGTCACCTACCAGTTTTAATCCCTTTCCAAACTTTGCTTCTACAATCTCCGGTTCCTGATCCTGTTGATTCACCACCATGTTAGCTGGTTTGGCTTGATTGGCTAAGTTGCGGAATTTCTCATTCCGTGGCTGATCTAGGGGATAATGACCCAAAGCTTTGCGCAGTTGTATTGCAGCATGTTCAGTCAGTGTCTTTTTCCACTGTTCAAATGCTTCCTGGTAATTTGGCGGTGCAACTTCCTTTTCCAGTGCTGTAATTTTTTCCTCAACAAACGCCAGTTGTTTCTCGGCTTCCTCGCTGGTTAAGATAAGGGTTGGGCTGGCTTCGCCCATATAAGGAATTTGCCCTGCCTCATTGACATTGTTGAAGAAAGCAAACATCTCGTAGTACTCCTTCTGAGAAATGGGATCGTATTTGTGATCATGACAGCGGGCACATTCTAATGTCAGTCCGAGGAAAGCCTTGCCTAGCGTGTTGGTACGGTCTGCCACATATTCTACCCGGTACTCTTCATCCACAATACCCCCTTCCTGGCTCTGTAAATGGTTACGGTTAAATCCAGTAGCCAGTATTTGTTCTTCGGTAGGATTGGGCAGCATGTCACCGCCCAGTTGCCAGAGGATAAAGTCATCATAAGGCAGGTTCTTGTTAAATGCCTGTATCACCCAATCGCGCCAGGGCCACATATTGCGCATGCCATCATCCTGATAACCGTGGCTGTCGGCATAGCGGGCTACGTCCAGCCATTCGGAAGCCATCCGTTCTCCGTAATGTTCGGAGTCCAATAGCCTGTCTACTGCTTTTTCATAAGCCTGAGGAGAATCATCGTTCAGGAAATCTTCCAACTCTTTTACAGAGGGAGGAAGGCCCGTGAGGTCAAAGCTAAGTCGTCGGAGGAGAGTGGATTTTTCTGCCCGATCAGCAGGTTGCCACTGCTGGCTTTCCATTCTTGCCAGCACGAACTGATCAATTTCATTCTTCGGCCATTCTGACAATTGTACTTCAGGTACTTCGGATTGTTCTGGTTTGATGAAAGACCAGTGAGGCTCATATTCAGCACCTTCTTCAATCCACTGGCGTATCAGCTCCACTTCTTCTGCTGTTATTTTCAGGTTAGACTCAGGAGGGGGCATCATCACCTCAGGGTCAGAGGAACTAATTCTGCGGTATAGTTCACTTTCATCAGCCTCACCGGCTACGATGGCAAAATGTCCAGGGTTTTCTGCCAAAGCAGCGAAAGCGCCTTCAGGCGTATCCAGTCTCAGTTCAGCTTCTCTTTTATTGGCATCAGGTCCATGACAGGCAAAGCAGCGGTCAGAAAGGATAGGCTTGATATCATAGTTAAAGCTGACTTTTTTTGCATTGTCAGCCCTATTTTTACTGCTTTCCTGGCAAGCCGAAAGCATGCAGAATCCTGCAAAAAAAAGTAAACTAAAAATCCTCAGCAGTGAATGCATGTAAAACAATCGTTAGGTCGTTCTCGAAGCTATAAATTATGGAATTTTTGCTCCAATCTCTAATGATTAGGCTTCAAATTTTACTGATTTGAGCATTGTTTGGTGCAGGCTAGTGTTTAGTATGTATACTTTGGTAGGAACGCTTCACAATTGATAATTTTTTATTTTTGTTGAAAGTGAAAGTTGATAAAATTTAATACCGATTATTAACATCATAGCATTTCATTAATGCTATATTTATAAAAGAATTTGTAAGTATCTTTTGTGAAAAATTAACCACTCAGCATGTCAGTTCGCGTTGCCATCAATCACTACACAGCATATAAATACGTAAGACCCATAGAGCTTTCTCCTCAGGTAATTCGGCTTCGGCCTGCCCCACATTCCCGTACAACCGTTAAGGGCTACTCGCTCAAAATTCAACCGGATAATTATTTTATCAACTGGCAACAAGACCCCTTCGGTAACTATCTGGCACGAATTGTTTTTCCTGAAAAAGTGAATCATTTTATTGTAGATGTAGAAGTATTAGCGGATATGGTGGTCATCAATCCCTTTGACTTTTTTGTAGAAGAATACGCTGAGAAGTTTCCTTTTTCCTATGACCAATTGTTGCAGAAACAATTGCTACCTTATCTGGAAGTTCAGGAGAAAGGACCTCTGCTTACCGAGTGGGTAGAAAGAGCCAGGAAATTACAGCAGGAAGAAGATGTAACTGTACTCTATCTGGTCAAGCTGAACCAGATGCTGAATCAGGATATCAGCTACCGTATTCGCATGGAGCCCGGTGTACAAACTTGCGAAGAGACACTTGGCACTGCTTCCGGCTCCTGCCGCGATTCAGCCTGGCTACTGGTACAGATCATGCGCCATCTGGGCATAGCCGCCCGTTTTGCCTCCGGCTATCTGGTGCAGCTTAAGCCTGATGAAAAATCGCTGGAAGGGCCTTCCGGTCCGGAAGAGGATTTTACCGACTTACATGCTTGGACAGAAGTCTACATTCCCGGAGCAGGATGGGTTGGGCTGGACCCAACTTCCGGACTTTTTGCCGGAGAAGGGCACATCCCCCTGGCTTGTACCCCTGACCCTCAGAGTGCGGCTCCTATTTCCGGCTCTGCCGAAGCAGTGAAGACAGAATTTGAGTTCAAAAATACCGTAAAGCGAGTGATAGAGAAGCCCCGGGTTACCAAGCCTTACTCCGATGAGCAGTGGGATCAAATAGTAGCGGTAGGAAAAAAAGTAGATGAAGAACTGACTGAAAATGATGTACGCCTGACCATGGGAGGAGAACCGACCTTTGTGGCTATTGACAATACAGATGCTCCTGAGTGGAATTCGGCTGCTGATGGTGAGCATAAGCGGGCACTTTCCAATAAGCTGTTTCAAAGGCTCAAAAATCATTTTGGCAAAGGAGGGATGATGCAGTATGGTCAGGGAAAATGGTATCCGGGAGAGCCACTTCCCCGTTGGAAACTGGCCTGCTACTGGAGAAAAGATGGTGTCGCAATCTGGCGAGATGATTCACTCAACGCTGACCTTTCCAAAGATTACGGTTTTGATATATCTCATGCGGAGGCTTTTATCAAAGAACTGTCCCAGCAAATCTATATTGATACCAAACATATCCGGCCAGCCTACGAAGATCCATTTTACTTTGCATGGGAGGAAGGCAACCTACCTCTTGATGTTGATCCGCTGGAGCTGGACCTGAAATCACCGCTGGAAAGACAAAAGCTGGTAGAACTACTAACCAAAGGTCTGGATGAGGCGGTGGGCTATGTGCTTCCCCTACAGTGGGATTTTGAGTTGCAAAACTGGCAGAGTTGTCGCTGGAAATTCCGCAGAAAGCATTTATTCCTGGTCCCCGGCAATTCACCGGCAGGCATGCGTCTGCCATTAAATTCTATTCAGAACCTGGCCGAAAATGAAGATGTAAGACCAGAAAGAAGCCTTTTTGAAGAAGTTGGAGATCTGCCAGGACCTTCCGATGAGAAAAGTAAAGAAGTAGCGTTTAATACTTCTGAAAAAGTGTTTAAAACAACTTTGGTTGTTGAAGTGAGAGAGGGAAAACTGTTCGTTTTTCTGCCACCTATCACGCATTTTGAGCACTATCTGGATCTGGTTTATGCGATAGAGAAAACAGCCAAGGCACTACAAATTCCGGTATTAATTGAAGGTTATGATCCTCCTTCTGATAATCGTATCCAGAAGTTTATGATTACACCTGATCCGGGTGTGATAGAGGTGAATATTCATCCCGCTGCATCCTGGCAGGAGTTATTGCAGAACTACGAAATATTGTATGAAGAGGCGAGGCAGTGCAGGCTTACTACAGAAAAATTTAATCTGGATGGGCGCCATACCGGGACTGGCGGAGGAAACCATGTGACCCTGGGAGGTAATATCCCCTCGGATAGCCCAATTCTCAGAAGGCCGGATGTGCTGAGAAGTTTTGTAACTTACTGGCAGCATCACCCCTCGTTGTCTTACCTCTTTTCAACCCAGTTTATTGGGCCTACCAGTCAGGCTCCCCGGGTAGATGAAGGCCGGGATGAGATGTTGTACGAACTGGAAATCGCTTTTGCCCAGATTCCTTCACTCAAAGAAAGTGAAGTACCCTTCTGGTTGGTAGATCGTCTGTTCCGCAACCTCCTGGTGGATATAACCGGAAATACTCACCGTGCGGAGTTCTGCATTGATAAGCTCTATTCCCCCGACTCCAGTAGCGGAAGATTGGGTATACTGGAATTCAGAGGGTTTGACATGCCTCCTCATTATCGCATGAGCATGGTGCAGTTTCTGCTGCTAAGAGGTTTGTTAGCGTGGTTCTGGCAA
Organism: Catalinimonas locisalis; assembly: GCF_038039535.1. Classification (NCBI taxonomy): domain Bacteria; kingdom Pseudomonadati; phylum Bacteroidota; class Cytophagia; order Cytophagales; family Catalimonadaceae; genus Catalinimonas; species Catalinimonas locisalis. Next base: position 386,914 of record NZ_JBBPHP010000002.1, read on the forward strand.
AATCCTTACCATCATAAGCTGGTACGCTGGGGGACAGAACTGCACGATCGTTTTCTATTGCCTCATTATTGTTACAAAGATTTGGCGGACGTGGTAAGTAACCTGAACAGTGCTGGTTATGCCTTTAGTATGGAATGGTTTGAGCCTTACTTCAGCTTTCGCTTTCCTTTCCTGGGTGAACTTCAGGTGGATGATATCCATATTGAATTGAGAATGGCGATAGAACCCTGGCATGTGTTGGGAGAAGAAATGTCCAGCACCGGCACAGCTCGTTTTGTAGACTCTTCCCTGGAAAGGCTACAGGTGAAAGTTAGCGGATTGACAGAGACTCGCTACCATTTGATGTGTAATGGTATCAAAATACCGTTGAAAAGTACGGGCGTAAAAGGTGAGTATGTAGCAGGTATTCGCTATCGGGCGTGGCAGCCTCCTAGTGCTTTGCACCCAACCATTGGAATTGATACACCTTTGGTCATTGACTTATATGACACCTGGAGTAAAAAATCTGTAGCGGCCTGCCAGTATCATGTGTCACATCCGGGAGGCAGAAGCTATGATACTTTCCCGGTAAACAGCTATGAGGCTGAATCAAGAATGGTTTCGCGTTTCTTTGATTTTGGCCACTCTATCAATTTGGTTGAACCTACGGTAAATCAACCACAGACAACTGGAAGATTTGTCACCAGAATGAATATATTACCTGAGTATATAGAACAGGATGAAAAAGTAAATCCTGAATATCCTTATACATTAGATCTAAGAAGGAATAAACGCGTTTACTAGTGTTTTAGAACTGACATGATAGAAGCATATACTACCCATCAAAAGCTTGATTTGGGTCAATATTACGACGAACTCATCGGGCCAAATGGTCAGGTTCGTCCTCACTGGGAGAAGATTGCTGCATCTTTTTATACGATGGAGCAGTCCCAACTGAAGCTGAAAGCAGCAGAAGTATCGCAACTTCTGAGAGAAAATGGGGTGACTTACAATACCTATGGCGATCCGGATGGGATGAACCGACCATGGAACCTGGACCCTATCCCTATGGTGTTTAGTGCTGAGGAATGGGAATTTATTGAGAGAGGTATCAAGCAGCGGGCGACCCTCCTGAATTTAATTCTTAAAGACTTGTATGGGCCTAAAAAACTGATTGCTGAGGGCTTTCTTCCCCTGGAATTGATTTACAGTCATGGTGGCTTTCTCAGACAGCTAGATAAAGTTGATGAGGATAAAGATCTACTAATCAACTATGCGGTAGACCTGGCGAGAGGTCCTGATGGTAAGCTTTGGGTACTGCATGACCGTACGGATACTCCTTCCGGAATAGGATATGCATTGGAAAACCGGGCTGCCATGACCAGAGTTTTTCCTTCAATGGTAAGGGATAACAAGGTCCAGAAAATCACACCCTACTTTCAGGTCTTTAAAAATACACTGAGTACGCTATCTAAAGGTAATATTGAGAGTCCAAGAATTGTACTCTTTTCTTCCGGACCGGCTTATCGTACCTATTTTGAGCATGCTTATCTGTCCTCCTTCTTAGGGTTTACGCTAGCATTGGGAGCTGATCTTACGATGAGCAATGGTAACATCTGGTTGAAAACCCTGGATGGTTTGAAGAAGGTGGATGTATTGCTAAGAAGAGTTAATGATATCTATTGCGATCCACTGGAATTTGATGCCAGCTCCACTATAGGAATCGTAGGGTTGATGGAAGCCATTCGTCAGGAGAAAGTAGCGGTAGCTAATCCTATGGGAACGAGAATACTGGAAAATCCCGGCCTTATGGCTTATCTGCCCCAGATTTGCCGTCATCTACTGGGGGAAGAACTGCTGATTTCATCAGTATCTACCTGGTGGTGCGGACAGGGAGATGCAAGGCAGCATGTTTTTGATAATATACATCAGCTCATCATCAAAAATGTGTACCGGGATGAGCGAAATGCACCTTACGTAGGAGCAGAACTAAGTGAAGAAGAAGCTTTGAAACTCAAAAAGGAGATCAGCCAAAACCCCAGCCTGTATGTAGCTCAGACTATGGTTAATTTTTCTACTACACCAACCCTGATTCATAGCAACCTGGAAGCACGCAATGCAGTGTTGAGAGGTTTTGCGGTGAAGGATACCGAAAAAGATGAGTATGTAGTGATGCCGGGAGGCTTAGCCAGAAGTTCTTCCAAAAAAGGGGTGTTTGTGCTTTCCCGTCAGTCAGGAGGCATTAGTAAAGATGTTTGGGTGGTAGGATCCAAAGTCTCTGAAAAAATCAATATACAATCTAAGCATGATGTACAGCAACAGGAGGTATTGCTTCCCAGCCGCACCGGAGAGCATCTTTTCTGGATGGGCAGGTATCTGGAACGTTCTCTAAGTACTATCCGACTATTTAGAATTATACTCAAAAAATTCAATGAGTCTGATAATGAACATAGTGTAGAAAAAGATGATACCTTAAGCACTCTGCTTACTACCCTTACCACTTTAACGGGTACATTGCCTGGTTTTACTGAGCATGAGACACTGCGCAGTCCTGAAAAAGAGTTACTGGATGTTGCTTCCAATCCCAAAAGAGTAGGCTCACTTTCCCAATCATTAGAATTGTTTTTATCAAACGGATATTCAGTGAGAGATAGACTTAGCCTGGATACCTGGAGAATTTTAGATAAAATCTCTTTTCTGGATAGAAAGCTGAAAAAAGAAGATGCAAGCCTGGCTAGCATTTACCATCGTCTGGATGACCTGATCGTCCACCTCATGGCTTTTAATGGACTCAACTTGGACAATATGACGCGAGAGCCTTCCTGGCGTCTCCTTAACATCGGTCGTGCCATTGAAACTTCTATACGTACGAGTCTGATGCTACAGAACACGCTGACCAGAAAAAGTGATGAGGAGAAAGAAAAAGCCATAATGGAACTGGTACTGATGGCCAATGAAAGCCTGGTGACCTACCGCTATCAGTATCGTTCTACCCTGGAGCTTTCAGCTGTGTTGAGGTTACTGGTAACAGAAGAGAAGAATCCTAAATCAATCGCCTACCAGATAGCAAGTATAGAAGAGCACTTAGCCAATATGCCAAACCATCCTCAGCATACTGCTTTGAGTCCTGCGGGAAAAAAGCTTCTTCAGGCACTTACAGATATCAGACTGGTTGAAATTGATTATTTGATTACTTCACAAAAAAGTGAGGTGATTAGGAAAAATCTGAACGTATTCTTTGAGAATATTATCCAACTGTTGGAAGCTGCAGCAGACCACATTTATGAGGATTATTTTAGCCCGACGCAAAACCAATTTGCGTTTTTGAAAACAGCAAAACTTCCTGAAATATGAAGTACAAGATCGTACATCATACCAGTTATGTTTATGACTCACCGGCTGTGATGTGTCATAATCTGGTCTACCAAAAACCTATACTGATGGGCTATCAGTCGGTCTCAAAGTTTAAATACCATATTGAACCAGAGCCCGAATACCTGAGCATACGAAATGACTTTTTTGAAAACGAAGTTATTTTTTTCTCCGTACTCAGAAGTCATTCTCGTCTTGATGTAGAAGTGAAAAGTCATGTTGAGGTCACGGTTCCGGATTATGCTTCATTAGACTTCAGTCAATCACTCAATTGGGAGGCTGTGGTCAATTGGCTTCACAGCAATAATGCGCAGCTCAACATCAGGCAGTTTTTCATGGAGTCGGATTATGTTAAGTTTATTCCGGGAGTCAGAGAGTATGCCATGCTCTCCTTTACTCCTGAACGCCCTGTACTTGAGGCAGTAAAAGAGCTTACTTCCCGTATTTTCAACGATTTCAGCTTTACGCCCGGATTCACTGACGTAAGCACACCTTTGGAAGAAGTTTTTAAAGAAAGGAAAGGAGTGTGTCAGGATTTTGCCCATTTTCAACTGGCGTGTCTTCGTTCAGTAGGCCTGGCTGCCCGTTATATGAGTGGCTACATAGAAACGCTGCCCCCTCCGGGTAAACCCAAGTTGGTAGGGGCAGATGCCTCACATGCCTGGATAGCTGTTTTCGTACCCAATATTGGTTGGGTTGAGTTTGACGCTACCAATAATCTGGTAGTCAAAGACCAGCACATACGGGCGGCAGTGGGTAGAGATTTTACCGATATCGTTCCTCTCAAAGGCGTGGTATATAGTGGTGGGACTCAGCAGATGCAGGTAAGCGTAGATGTGAGGAAGGAAGAGTAATTTTGTCCTTTCAGCAGTAAACTCAGTAAGTTTTAAAATCTGCTTTATTGATAATCAACTACTCATGGGTTCTTATGAGAAGTTCATAATCTCAAGAAATTCAAGCATAGCGCATACAGGAGCTTCACAATCAGAATAAAGTTTTTTTAACAAGTCGTAAATAAGTTTATGCAAACTCAGTTCTGGGGTCTGTAAATTTTTTTTAAGATAAGTTTCAACAAAAAGCGTATTTGCTAAAAGTTTTCTCTTGATTTTTTTATTTTAAAGCAATCAATAAACTATCAACCAAACCAAACGTCATGAAAAATTTTTATCGGCAAAGCTATGTGTTTGTCATAGCCTTAGTATTAATATTTGTGAGTATCACTCACCAATTATCAGCGCAAACTAAAAAGGGAGTATATAATAAAGTTGATCCGGCACTTTTAAAAATGGATTCATCTAAGCCTTCAGCTACTTCTACACCCGGTCTACAATTTACTTCTCCTGTACAACAATCACCAGCTGATAACGCCAGAACTCTTAGTAAAGATGATGCAAAGCAAAACGATCTGAAACCCATCAGCAATAGTACCAAACTTATAATGGTAGATGGGCATGTGGCAATTGAGGCTATCGCCACCGAAAACACCGCATCACTGTTAGCAGAATTGAAGGGATTGGGGATAAAGCGTGAGTCGTCTTTTGGAGGTATGGTTTCAGGTTTATTGCCAGTCAGTCAAGTTGCACAATTACAAAGCCTGAAGCATCTGCGTTTTGCGCGTCCAACCTATCTCAAAACAAATATCGGTGCTACTACCTCTCAGGGAGATCAGGTAATGTTCTCAGATGTTGCTAAGAGTACTTACAAAATTACTGGAGAAGGTAACAAGATAGGAGTCCTCTCGGACAGCTATAATACATTAGGAGGGGCAGCAGCAGGCATTGCCAGTGGTGATCTGCCAGGCAAAGGAAATCCCAACGGATATTTCCATGAGATAAAGGTATTGGAAGACTTAATGCCAAATGAAGGCATTGATGAAGGAAGAGCCATGATGGAAATCATTCATGATGTGGCTCCGGGAGCGGAATTGGCTTTTCATACCGCCTTTCTGGGACAGCCCAGCTTTGCTGAAGGTATCGTAGAACTGGCAGAAGAAGGTTCTGATATTATTGTGGATGATGTATTCTACTTTGCCGAACCTTTTTTTCAGGATGGTATTATTACCCAGGCAATAGATATAGTTTCAGAGAGAAATGTCTCTTATTTCTCATCAGCAGGAAACTCAGGCAGAGAATCGTATGAAGCTGAATTCAGACCGGTAAAAGAAGAAATTGTACTTCCTCTTCCCATAGGTGAGGAGATTGCTCCCTCAACTTATGTTTTTCATGACTTTGATCCGGGACCGGGAGAAGATATTTTTCAGGAAATAGCTTTTGATCCAGGTTCCAATTCATTTGCAATATCCCTGCAATGGGATGAACCTTTCGCTTCTGTTTGCGAAGGTTGCCCGGGCTCAGCTTCTGACTTAGATTTTTTTATCGCACTGGAAGAAGATACTGAGACAATTCTTTATGATGTATCTTCCTTTTTTGGAAATATCGGAGGTGATCCCGTAGAACTTACTTCATTTAGTTTTAATGCTACCGGAGGACCCATCAGCTTATACCTGATGGTAGGAAAATGGGTGGATGAAGAAGCAGGAGATGCTCCTGATCCAAATATTATTAAATATATAAGTTTTGACAACGGTACCATTATAGATGATCCTACTTTCTCTTCTACTTGCGTAGGGCACTCAAATGGTGGAAATACCGTTTCGGTAGGGGCCTCATTCTTCTTCAATAATCCTCTGTATTTTTCGGATATCAGCCGTCCCATCATTAACAGTTACTCCGCTTTCGGAGGTACTCCTATTCTTTTTAATACCAAAGGAGAAAGAATTGAAGCTCATGTAAGGAATAATCCTGACCTGACTGGTCCGGATGCCGGAAATACTACCTTTTTTATTCCTGGCTTATTCATTGGGTTTGAAGTACCAGGGACTACTGAGCCGGACGAGTTTCCTCAGTTTACCGGTACATCTGCCTCGGCCCCCCATGTAGCGGCAGTGGCGGCATTAATGAACGAAATCAACGGTGATCGGCTGGATAAGGGTGAGATCAATAAAGTGCTCATGGAAACAGCCACCGATATGGATGATCCTTTCACTCCAGAATTCGACGAGGGGTATGACTTCAAGACCGGAGCCGGATTTGTAAATGCCAGAAAAGCTATTGCCAGTGTAGCACCTCTGCCTTCTGTGGTATCCTTTACCCTGATTAATGCTACTACTGATGAAGAAATCGGTGAATTAGGTGATCGGATTGAGCTATCACAGATTGAAGGAGGGTTATTTAACATTCGTGCTGATGTCATTGATGGTAAATCCTCTGCTAGAAGCGTGTTATTTGAACTGAGCGGAGACAAAATGATGGATCAAATAGAAAATCTAAGACCTTATGCACTGTACGGAGACGATAAAAACGGAGATTACTACGGAGAAAGTCTACCCATTGGGAAATATACACTGAGTGCTACACCTTTTACTGAAAGTAATGCCGGAGGTATGGAAGGTTATGATTTCAGTGTCTCATTTGAAGTTACACAATCTCCGGTGGCAAGTTTTACTTTATTTGACGTCGCTACTGATCAGCCGGTAGAAATTCTGGAAGATGGGGCGGTAATCAATCTTTTAACCACACCGGATATTAGTATAGTAGCTAATCCCGAGTTTGAAGACTTTGACGGAAGCATCGCTTTTTACCTTAATGGCGAACTGATCCAAACTGAAAACCTGGCACCTTATGCTATAGCTGGTGATGATGATGGAGACCTGACAGCTTTTGAAATAGAACCAGGAGAATATACATTAACTGCTATGACCTTTACTGAAAATAATAGTGAGGGTATGGAAGGTACTTCTACCACCATTGAGTTTGAAGTAGTGGAAGAGCTTGAGGTTACCTCCTTGGTTTTAGTAGAAAGTAATTCAGATGAAGATTTAATTGCTCTTGAAGATGGTTTGATCATCCCCCTGGACCTGTTTCCTGATGTGAATGTCCGGGCAGAAGTAAACTCCTCCCTTGTCAGCAGTGTAGAATTCCGGGTTAACGGTGAAGTATATAATGTTGACAATGAAGCGCCATATGCACTGGGAGAGGAAGAAGGAGGGGACTACCAGGCTTTAGATCTGCCTCCCGGAGAATATACCATTACCGCTATCCCTTTCGGACAGGAAGGTGCTCTGGGGAATATTGGTATCGCTTTTACTGTAGTTATTGAATTAGAAAACAATTTTGCTGTAACAGATTTTGAGCTTTTGGATGCTCAGAATGATGTGAGTCTGGGAGCGCTGGTATCGGGAATCACCCTTGACCTGGCCATTCTTCCAGCCTTGAACATTGAGGCAGTGGTAGATGATCCGGAAGATGTAGGAAGCGTTGAGTTTATCCTGAATGACGAAAGAGTAGCTATTGAAAATAGTGCCCCTTATACTATCGGTGGGAATGATGGTAATAACTATAGAGTTTATCCATTAGAAGTGGGATCATATATACTCACAGCTATTCCTTATAGTGCTGATGGACTCAAAGGAATACAGGGTGATCCTCTCACTATCATTTTTGAAGTGATTGACAGCGAAGAAGATGTAATCACAGAAAACTTGCGTATGGTGGCTTACCCAAATCCCGTAGCCTCAGAGCTTAATTTAAGTATTGAGCATCCCACTGCGCGACTTTCTTATTACGCTATTCTGGACAATGCTGGTAGAACCTTAAGTGAAAACTATGTGGACCGACTTAGTGCAGTGAATATTGATGTACAACCTTATCAGTCTAAGTTAGGAAGTACAAAGATATTTTATGTGAAAGTGATGACGGATAGTGGAACAGTAAAAACATTCCCTATCAAAAGAGAATAAGAAAGTGTTTGAGAGCAATATGAAAAAGGGAAGGCTATCAATTTTAGCCTTCCCTTCTTTTTTTGTTGAAATCTTAAAACTTCTACACTATGCCTATTTTTTCCTTATTCAACAGGAAACAGGTTTTCCAACTCTTCCTGAGTAAATAAGCGGGAGCGGATGATAAAGCGTATGCCCATTGGAATTTCCAGAGAAAAGCTGGAGCCTCTTCCTTTAGTAACATCCACCTTGAGTTGGGTATGCTTCCAGTATTCAAATTGGTCGCGGGAGATATAAAATTTACAACCATAAATATCCCCCAGATAGATATCGCTGTCTCCGGTTTTAAACTCATCAGCCGGATAACACATAGGGGAAGAGCCATCACAGCAACCTCCACTCTGATGAAACATCAGCTCGCCATTTACGGCTCTAAGTTCGTAAATCACTTTTTTGGCTTCATCACTCACCAGTACTCGGGGTACGTATTCCTGTTTCTTTTCTGATATAGCCTGAGACATGATTTTTAGGGTTTAATGTGTATTTGCTTTATTGAAAAAGCTCTTTGGTCAAATATTTAACAATAAAACAGTAAATCAGGCCCAATGTTAGACCTGACTTACTGAGTGAATCAATCGGTTATACAAATGACTGGTTTTGGCCTGCTAGAAAAAACCTTTAGGGTTTTTGTCGTAGGAGACCAGCATGTTTTTGTTCTGACGATAATGGTTGAGCATCATCTTATGGTTCTCACGTCCGATGCCAGACTTTTTGTAACCGCCAAATGGAGCGTGCGCAGGATAGTCATGGTAGCAGTTAACCCACACACGGCCTGCTTTGATCTGACGAGATACTTTAAAAGCTTCGTGCATGTCGCGTGACCATACGCCTGCTCCAAGTCCGTAGAGTGTTTCATTGGCTATCTGTATGGCTTCAGCTTCATCTTTGAAGGTAGTGACTGAGCAAACCGGGCCGAAGATCTCTTCCTGGAAGACGCGCATTTTGTTATGGCCTTTGAACAAGGTGGGCTGTACGTAATAGCCTTCCGCATAGTCACCATTCATTTTATAGGCCTCGCCACCAACCAGTACTTCTGCACCTTCTTCTTTGCCAATGCTTAAGTAAGAAAGAATTTTTTCGTACTGGTCATTAGATGCCTGTGCACCCATCATGGTTTCAGTATCCAGCGGGTTACCCATCTTGATGTCTTTGGTTCGGGCAATTACTCTTTCAATGAATGGTTCATAAATGGACTCTTCTATCAAAATTCTGGAAGGACAGGTACAAACCTCACCCTGATTCAGCGCAAACATCACCGCGCCTTCCACACATTTATCCAGAAACTCATCATCCTTGTCCATGATGCTTTTGAAAAAAACGTTTGGCGATTTACCCCCCAGCTCCAAAGTCACGGGTATGATATTTTCTGAAGCATACTGCATGATCAGGCGGCCTGTAGTAGTCTCACCGGTGAAAGCTATTTTGTTGATACGAGGCGAAGAGGCCAGCGGCTTACCCGCTTCAGGACCAAATCCATTCACAATATTGAGCACACCCGGAGGAACCACATCTTTGATCAACTCCATCAGCATGATAATACCGGCGGGCGTTTGCTCAGCGGGTTTCACGATGGTGCAGTTACCAGCAGCCAATGCAGGTGCGATTTTCCACGCTGCCATCAATAGAGGGAAGTTCCAGGGAATGATCTGGCCTACTACGCCCAGGGGTTCGTTGACATTATAAGAAACGGTATTGGCATCCAACTCTGCCAAAGAGCCTTCCTCTGCACGAATTACCCCGGCAAAATAACGATAGTGGTCAATAGCCAGGGGAAGGTCTGCCGCCAGCGTCTCGCGTATCGCTTTACCATTATCCCAGGTTTCCACTGCCGCCAGCATCTCCATGTTTTCTTCCATAATGTCGGCAATCTTGTTCAGCACCTTACTTCTTTCGGTAACTGAGGAGTTATTCCAGGAGTCTTTGGCAGCATGTGCTGCATCCAGGGCCAGTTCTATATCTTCCTTGGTGGAGCGGGCTATCTTGGTAAAAGGCTTGCCATCTACCGGAGAGATGTTTTCAAAGTAGTTGCCCTTGACGGGAGGGACAAACTTACCACCGATAAAATTATCGTACATCTCTTTAAACTTAGGTTTGTTGTGTATCATTTTTTTAAAATTTTGGATTGTAAATATGAAATCAATAATCGCAAATATCATTTTTATTTAATATTGATAAACTATCAAAAAGTAGCTATTTTGTATCAATCCTACCGTAAATACAATTTTATGAGCGATCAATTGCTTGAACACATCAAACCTGAGCAGATTATTGAGAACAGGAAAGTATACAGTGGTGATCACGCAGAGCTTTGTGTGTACGAAACTTTTCAGGAAGCAGAGTTGGTAAACTACGGTCATCTGGATAATCCTGTACTCTTATTTATGCTCAGCGGTAAGAAAGTCATCCATGAAAGTGAGAAGGATCAGCAACGTATATTTGATTTCACACCCGGAGAGTCACTGGTAATGGCTCCTCAGGAACTGGTGCAGATAGACTTTCCTGATGCCCGTCCTGATCAGCCTACCCGCTGCCTGACTTTAGAAATCGGCAGATCGCTGATCAGTAATACCATCAGCCAGTTGCAGGAAGACCTGTCAAAAGATATCTACAATGAGGTAATCACAGAGGAGCAGCTTCAGTACGAAAGCGTCAACGATGCACGTATCAATAATGCGATACATCGTATCTGTGGTTATTATACCCAGGCGCTGGACAGTACTACCCGCAAACTGCTGATCAGTCATACCCTGCAGGAACTGATTATCCTCATGATGCAGACCAAAGCCAAACACATCCTGCTGAATAAAAAAAGCAATGAGATGCCCCGCCTGCAGGTGGTTGTGGATTATATTATGAAGCACATCCAAGAGGATTTGAGTGTAGAAGAACTGGCAGAGAAAGCCTGTATGAGTAAGCCCACTTTTCACCGCTACTTTAAGAAAGTGCTGGGCCTCTCCCCGGTAGAGTTTGTAAACCATAAGCGTATGCAGATTGCCAAGCAGTTATTGCTACAGGAGGATAAAGCAGTGAGCGACGTTTGTTACGCGGTTGGCTATAACAGCACTTCGCATTTTATTCGTTCTTTCAAAAAGCAGTACGGCTGTACGCCCAAGCAATTTCAGAAATCTTATTTTTAGGCAAACAACTGTCTCTTTTCATCGCTTTGGTTTTTATATTAGCATTCTATTAACCAAAGCATATTCATGGCCCAAGGAGCGAAATCTGAAACGGATATACTAGTCATAGGCGGAGGTCTCTCAGGCCTCACGGCTGCCAATTACCTTAAGCGTTACGGCTATCATGTAAAAGTACTGGAAGCGGAAGACAGGGTAGGAGGCCGTATTAAGACCGATCAGCATGAGGGTTTTCTGATGGACCGGGGTTTCCAGGTGTTTCTTACCGCTTATCCTGAGTCCAAAGCATTACTGGATTATGAGGCACTGGATCTTAAGTCTTTTCTTCCGGGGGCTATGGTATTCAAACATAAGGAAACCTTTGAAGTGGCTGACCCTTTGCGTGAACCTTCTTATGCATTCAAATCTCTGTTCTCGGGTATAGGGTCTATAAGTGATAAGATAAAAATCCTTTCATTAGCACAGAGGCTGAGGAAGATGAGTGTGGAGGAGATCTTTGTGCAGCCCGAGAAAAGTACGCTCGCCATAATCCAGGAATATGGATTCAGTGAAAAGATATTGCGTCGTTTCTTTCAGCCTTTTATGGCAGGGATCTTTTTAGAAGACGGTCTGACTACCTCCCGACGGGAGTTTGACTTTGTATTCAAAATGTTTGCTGAAGGTGATGCCAGTGTGCCAGCGCTGGGCATGGAAATGATTCCCAAACAACTGGCTGCCAAGCTGGGAGAAGAAAACATCCTCTGCAAGCAGAAAGTAACAGATATCAGCGGTCATCAGGTGACCACTGAGTCAGGAGAAATATTCTCTGCTAAGACCATTCTGCTGGCCACTGATCCACTGGGCTTTGTCAGTAAGTATCTGAATAACAAAGAGGAGATCAATAAATACCATAGTACAACCAATCTGTACTTTAGTGCTGAAAAATCTCCCATTCGCAAACCAATACTGGCGTTGAATGCTGCCGGAGATAAGCTGGTCAACAACGTATGCGTGATGAACCAGGTGGCTCCTGCCTATGCACCGGAAGGGCAGCATCTGGTCTCGGTATCCATCAATGGCTATCAGAAAGCCTCTGACGAAGAGCTGGTACTGAATGTAAAAGATGAACTTTCGGACTGGTTTGGCAGTGAACAAACCGAAAGCTGGAAGCACCTGCGTACCTATAAGATAAAATATGCGTTGCCCAATCAGGATAGCGTAACCCATGAGATTGACGCGGAGCAACTTAAGCTCAAGGAAGGGCTGTATACTGCCGGGGATTATCTGCTCAATGGTTCTATCAATGCTGCCATGCGCTCCGGTCGTATCGCCGCCGATGTTATCCGCGAGGATCTGATTGCCGGGGGATAAGCGGATGTTTGTTACCAACTCGTCCAAGGTCTGTGCCGCCCGGGCAGGGTCTTCACAGACCTTATTTACTTATATCGTACCTACTCTTTCCCCACAAGTCCCATCTCCTTCTGCATAAGGATTATTGGCTTCTGCTGAACTGCTAAGCCAGTATGCTCCATTGCCTTCAAAGGTTTCGGGACAAAAGTAATAATAGAGGTTTTGGCCTTCAAATGTTGTTAGCTTAGCCATCTTATAGGTGGCAGGACTCATAGCTGAATACGTAATTCTAATTTCCGATAAGCCTTCAACGGTAAGTATTGTTTGTGCGCTTTGGCGGATAATGTGCGCAGCGTTGGTGTAGAAGTCTCGTACTTCCGGCTCCAGCTCATAGTTTTCCTGTTCGTTGCGTTCCAGCAGATTGACAAGCTCTCTCGCCTCGGCTTTAGCTGTCTCAGCATTGTCATTGACCAGTGCCTCTCCAATGTTCATATAGGCACTCACTACTACCAGCATATGGTCTTGCAGACGACTTGGCACTGCTTCCTGCTCAATGCTTACTGAAGTATCAGCGGGATCATACTCATATTCTTCGGTAACACTTAATGCAGTTTCATCCGGTTCATCTCCGCTTAGTTCTGTTTCTCTCCCCTGGGCTTCTTCGCTATAGCGTTGTCCACAGCTTAGGGTAAGGACGGTTAATAGGATTATGATAGGTAAATTGTGTACGGCTCTTGTCATGCTTTTCATGATTAATAGTTTAAAAAATTAAAAGCTATGTGCCTATTCAACAGTGAGCCCGGCTTTCTGTTTTATTTGAGAACAGGAGTAGCCATTTGTAGGGGGATTAAAAATATAAAAAGGGAAACGACCTGTCTTCGTTCCCCTTTGATTCTTTATGTACTAGGCAGATATGTGTCTGCTACTGGCTGACTACACGGGAGCCTATTTCAATGGTACGCTTTACCTGATGCACCACTGCCGCTTTTATTTGATCTTCATCCTTGATGTTGCCTTCCATATCTACGGTAGCACCGGCTCCGGCGGGATTTCCACCTGCTGCAAATATCTCATCAGCGGTATAGCCGGGAGGAACAATCACACAACCCCAGTGGATCATGGTTTTGTACAATGCCTGTAGCGTAGTTTCCTGTCCGCCGTGAGGGTTCATGGCACTGCTAAGTCCGCTTACTACCTTATTCGCCAGCTTACCCTGGAACCATAGTCCTCCGGTGGTGTCAAAAAAGGCCTGTACCTGTGAGGGGAGGTTGCCGTAACGGGTGGGGATGCTGAAAATCAGTATATCGGCCCACTCCAGATCATCCAGCGTGGCTTCCGTTTCCTGCTTGGCTACGGTCTCTCTGAATTTCTTCCAGGCTTCGTTGCCTTCAATGGCGGCCTGAGGGGCTGTCTCTTTGACCATCAGGCGTTTTACTTCTGCTCCGGTACTCTCCGCGGCATCGGCAGCCCATTTTGACATCTTATAATTGCCCCCGGTGGAGCTGTAGTACATCACTGCAATTTTTACTTTACTCATAATCTTTATGGTTTAGGTTAATTAATTGTTGCTACATATATTAAACATACAGCAGACAAAATGTTTAAACCTTTACGGAATATGCCCGATACAAAGCAGGGGAGGGGTAACAGAACCTTACCCTAAAATAAAATTCGCAGTATGAAGATTTCAGATGCGGTAAACTTAATTCAGGGAGCAGACATAGCGCAGACTAACGCAACAGTCTGGGCAGACCTGGGCTGTGGCAGTGGCACCTTTACCCTGGCGCTGGCTCATCTGCTGGCAGCGGACAGCAGCATTTACGCCATTGATAAGCAAAAGCAAAGCATCACTGCTCCTGAACATGTAAGCATCATCTTTCGGCAGGCAGATTTTGAATATGATGTACTGGAATTACCGCTGTTGGACGGTATACTGATGGCCAACGCGCTGCATTATGTGGTGGACAAAGAAGCTTTGCTCAGCCGACTGCTGCAATACATCAGGCCGGCAGGAGGATTGCTGCTGGTAGAATACGATACCCTGAAGGCCAATCCCTGGGTGCCTTATCCTATAGACTTTCAGCACATGAAAAGCTTACTGCAATCACTGGGCATAAAGCAGGTTGAGAAATTAGGTGAGCGTCGCTCCTTATACAATGCCAGTCCTATGTACGCCTGTTTCGCCAGGAAGGATAAATAGTATTGAGTGAAGCTTTTCAGGAAGCCCGCTTCAGTCACAGACTGAAGCTAGTAATGGGTTTCCGTTGCACTCAAACGCACGCGCAATTTTAAGGCATATATATGCAGCGTATTCCTTAATACCCAATATTATTACCCCTGTTATATTCATGAAGACTGAGTAGAAAATGGCTAAATACTGCCAAAAAGGGCTTGCATACCTTAAATAAAATTACCAAAATGTGTGCATACCTTACAGTGAGTACACTGTTCAGTTACTAAATGTGTACAAACCTTACTGTAAGTAGACATGAAAGCTACTTGAGACACTACTTGCAGGCTTGTAAGTAGAGGTTTCAGGGGGTAAAAACCCATGTTTCCTGACAAAGTGGCACTATTTAGCAACTTTACACACTACTTACACGCTTGTAAGTACACATGAAAGTAACAAAATGTCAGCTTACAGCCGATGCAGCATAGTATAAAGTAAGTTGCATATCAGCCAACACCCTTTATCATGGAGTGCTAAGTAACTTTATACTGTACTGAGGATGGTGTGAGGGGTGGGAAGGGCGGTATAAAGGTCTGCAAACTAGGGAGAGTGTTGTAAGGTGAGACTAATAGATTTATATTAAAGAAAATTATGCATTGAGGAATTGGAATAAATATTTGCAAAAGGTGTGAATAGAACCTTTGGTATACAATTTCTAAACATGAAAAAAATTAGAATAAATGTTCAGTGGTCTGATAAGTTTGTTGATTTGATTGTGGTGATATTAGGTATTAGCATTGCATTTACATTAAACAACTGGAATAATAATCGTCAGGAGAGTAAACTGAGAAAGAAGTATCTTAGCTATTTGTATAACGATCTAAAAAAAGATTCATTGAATTTAGCATATGCCCTGGAGGGTATAAAAAAAGAGGGTAGGCGGGCAGATAGCATTATTGTTAGTATCAACTGGAAGAGTCAAAACAGAGGTGTTGAGATAGGATCACTATTTAGCAAAGTAGGGGATGTTTCTGGAAGTTTTTCACCGGAAAATTATACTTACAGAGCAATGCAACAAAGCGGAAATATTGCTTTGCTAAGTGATAGCTTACAGATTCTTTTAGGGGAGCTTAATGATGAATACGAAAATATCAGAAAGCAACAGGAAACATTTGAAGAGATAATTTTCACCTATGCTGTACCAATCTTTTTTAACTATGATGACATGATGAAAGTAGTTAATGATGAAAAGCTATATTATAGCATCAAGTTTAAGAATGTTATTCTAGGTATTTCAGGAAACATTAGTGTAAGAAGGAGTAAAATCAATAAAGCAAAAGGCAAGTTGAATGATGTAATGCTTTTGATCATAGAAAATCAGGATTAATTTACTAACATATGATGTTCAAATTCAAAGTGCTATTTTCCTCATTAATAGTATGTTGTTATTCACATCAAGTTTTAGCACAGGTACGTTTACATGATAATCCTAATAATGCAAAGCTTATTATCACAGATATTTCTAATTTCTGGATAGCATACGATAGCGCAAAAAACCTTCCTTTAGATGAGCAAAAACAAATTTACAGATCTCTGTACTTAAATAAAGCTTCAGAAGGTTTTCAAAGCTGGATTGACAAACGGGAAAAGAAGGTGGGTGAACTCGTAGAAGGAGTAAACGAAATGATACCTTTCTATGAATCTATCAGAGACAATACTTTTAAAGTTGAAAGTTATAAAAAAGACATACGTGCTGCTTTCTACGGCATCAAATATTTGTATCCGGAGGCCAGGTTTCCAGACGTATATTTCTTCATTTGGTACTTTCTCAACTCAGGAAGCACAACTTCAGATGCGGGTTTATTAATTGCGACCGAAGCTCAGACAGTAGCTGAAGATACTCCTTTGGATCAGTTTCCAGAAATACACCATGAATTAGTAAAAACTTTAAATCTTGATCGTTTAGCTTCCGTCGTAGCTCATGAGTCAATCCATATGCAGCAAGCGGATGTAGAGAATAAAAATTTGTTAGAGCACGCAGTGAGAGAAGGGAGTGCTGATTTTATTGCAGAATTAGTTACAGGAAAAAATCCTTCTCAGGCAGTACATGATTATGCTGATCCCCGAGAGAAAGTCTTATGGGAAGAGTTTCAGCAGAAAATGTATGGTGAGGATAAAAGTGGATGGGTAGGAATTCCTGCAGATCGTCCTGCAGGATTGGCATACTGGATGGGATATAAGATTGTAGAATCTTACTATAATCAGCAGGAGAATAAGGATCAAGCAGTAAGAGAATTGATTAATACTACAGATTATGAGAGTATTTACAGGAAAAGTAGGTATTCAGAAAAGTTTGAAGATTAAATTATTCCGAATTCCCCAAGGTATATAGAGTCCAACTTCTGATGACACAGACCTAAAGAGGGGAAGGAGTTAAATACATTCACTATAGAAAGTAGTTATATAGCATTGTTGTAAAGCATGAGAGCAACCCTATCTATACTAATTTTAGCAGTACTTTATGCCTGTAATAATGAACCTGATCCACTGATGCTTCAAAAAAAATGGAAGATAAAGGATGCCATTTCTTCAGCACATGGAAGTTATTGGTTAGCCGAAACAGAAATACTTGACTTTACCGATTTGTCTACCCCGGATGAGCAAAACTCAAGTATGTATTTATTCCAGACTGAAGAAAAGCAGTTGATAATATTCAAAGATAGTGATGCCTACTTTGAGGTCTTGAGGTTGACAGAGGATACACTGGAAGTCGGGCTGTATCTCAATAAAGCTGTTACCAAAGAAGGAGTTATGGTGATGTTGTTAAAGTGTAATTCGGTAGATTAATAGAAATTATATAATTCTTCTGAAGACCAGTCCCGAAGGGATGCTAGTAGGGCACAAAACAGGTACGGCAGTAACATACAAGGGTTTAACCTGTGCTATCAATGACGCGGGTATCATTACCCTACCCAATGGGAAGCATATGGATGTCAGTGTGTTTATTTCAGATTCCCTCTTCTCCCAGGTCTGTGCCACCCGGCGAGCGTGTGGCAAGTAGTCTTGTAAGTGTAGAAGAGCAGGAGTAAATACCATAATGTTGTACGGTGCGTTATGACTTAATAATTCTCGGTGCTTAGACGATTTTCGCGCTAAACTTTGTCAAAGCTAATTTCAATCGCGAATTGTCTGTACTGTAAAGATAGCTTTGACAAAGTTCTAATACATTAATCTGGGTGTAGCACCTGATTTTTCAAACTACTGTAAACAAGTTTAACACTATGCATCGCCAAACGATAATTTGTATTTCTATCCTCTGCTTATCGCTGCCTGCATTCGGGCAAAAGGATGTACTGCAGGAAATCAATGAACATGCGCAAAAGATCAGTGGTAATGTGGGGGTGTATGCCTTGCTGCTGGAAACAGGAGATACAGTGGCTTATCATGCTGAAGAGCAATACCCTATGCAGAGTGTCTATAAGTTTCCCATTGCCATGGCAGTGCTTTCTCAGGTAGATCAGGGCAAACTAAGTTTAGATCAGGTCATTCAGGTACAAGCTACTGATTACATACCAGAACAGGGCTATAGCCCCATACGGGACAAATATCCTGAGGGCGTGGCGCTTAGTCTTAGAGAGCTGTTAAGGTATGCCATACTGAGTGATGGCTCTGCCTCAGATGTATTGCTCAAGACCATAGGAGGTATAGAGGTCGCCCATGCATATGTACAGCGTCTGGGTGTATCAGCTATGGCGATTGCCCTTACCGAAAAGATACAGGTGGCCAATGATACGATGCAGTACCAGAACTGGTCAACACCCAGGGCTATGACGCAGCTATTAAAAATCTTCTATACGGATGATGTGCTTTCAGCGCCAAGCCGGGAATTGCTCCTGCATGATATGATCAACTCCAAAACCGGCCTCCACCGATTAAAGGGCATGTTGCCCGAAGGCACGGTAGTAGCGCATAAAACAGGTACTGCAGGGACCTACAATGGCTTAACCCGGGCTACCAATGACGCGGGCATCATTACGCTACCCAATGGGAAGCATATGGCTGTCAGCGTGTTTATTTCAGATTCCTACGCATCTTCCGAAGAACGTGATCTGGTGATCGCCAGCATTACCAAATCCATCTTTGATCGCTGGAAGGACTGAGCGGTTTACATGAGAAAAGGTCTTTTTATCATAATGTTAGAAGAGAATTAACGTCCTCAAAATGCTAAGTAAGTTGCATCTATTTTTATATTGCAGAAGCCAGGTGCTGAGGCCATGCGTTGTGGCACATCAACTTAGATATTAATGTTAGACAGGTTTGCAATGACGGAAAGATTCTTCCAGCATATCAAAAAGTTTGTGGCTTTTGGTAAAGATGATTTTACAGATGCTCTTGCTTTCTTTCAATACAAAAAAGTAGAAAAAAAGGAAGTATTGATGGAAGCAGGTCAGTTGTGCAGACAATGTTTCTTTGTATTGAAAGGCTGTCTCCATATGTATTTTATCAATGACAAAGGCGTAGAAAAAAACATACAGTTTGCCATTGAAAACTGGTGGATGTCTGACTATCTGGCTTATCATCATCAGCAAAGCACAGGTTTTTATATTCAGGCAGCGGAAGCCAGTCATGTGCTCTGCCTTGACTACGATAAGCAGAACCAGCTTTTAGAAGCTTTTCCTCAGCTGGAATCATATTTCAGGCATGTGTACCAGATCGCCTACGGGGCTTCCATCATGCGGATGAAATATCAGTTTGACTATTCCAAAGAAGAAATATTCTTTTCTTTCAACGAACAGTTCCCTGAGTTTGTACAGCGTGTACCTCAGTACATGATCGCCACTTACCTGGGCCTTACTCCCGAATACGTGAGTGAACTGAGAAAAAAGAAACGATCTTAAACCAGCTTAATTTTATTGCCCCCCCTGCCCTTTACCTTTGCTTCATATCAAATATATCAAGCAAATGGAAAAGAGAATTCAAATAGACGTATTGGAGTCTGAGGCTTATAAAGGAATGTTTGCCTTGGAACAATATCTGCAAAAAAGCCAGTTGAGCAGATCCCATAAAGAACTCATCAAAATCAGAGCTTCCCAGATCAATGGCTGTGCTTTTTGTATCCATATGCATACCCAGGATGCGTTGAGGTACGGAGAGAGCGCCCAAAGAATTTTTCTGTTGGATGCCTGGAGAGAAGCAGGAGTGTTTACTGAAGAAGAAAAATGCCTTTTGCAGCTTACCGAAGAAGTGACACTGATACACCAGGGAGGTTTATCCTCCGAGACTTACAAGAAGGCAGTAGAGTTGTTTGGAGAACATTATTTAGCACAGATCATTATGGCCATTACGATTATTAACGCCTGGAACAGGATAGCGGTCAGTACCCACAAACCAATAGCAGACTAAATTTTGATTCCCATGAAAACGATATATATCCTGATTGCTGCCCTCTTCTATATGAGTGCCTGTGATACTGAGATGAATAAAGCGCACTCGGGCAGCACCGACAGTAAGCAGAAAGTATTACAGAAAGGACTGCCCGTAATTGGCTTGTTGATGTATGAAGGAGTGCTTACCACTGAAGTTACCGCTCCTCTTGATGTGTTTGCCAAACCGTCAGAAGAGGGAGAGCAGCTTTTTAATGTCATTACCATTGCCCCGACTGCGGCCCCTATTGTAAGCGAAGAAGGCTTGGAGATGCAGGCTGATTTTACCTTTGAGAATGCTCCCCAAGTGGATGTACTCTTTGTACCCAGCGCCTACGATATGTATTCGCTGGTGCGTAATGATGAAATACTTGCATTTATCAGGACGCAAAATCAGCACACTGCTTATACCGTAAGTAATTGTGCCGGTGCTCAGTTGATAGGTGCTTCAGGGATTGCGGACGGAAAGAAGATCGTAACCTGGATAGGTGGAGGAAAGGAATTGCAGGAGAATTACCCGGCATTAAAAGTGCAGGATGATTTATCAGTGAGCTATGTGGAAGATGGTAAATTCCTCTCAGCTAATGGCAATTTAGCCAGTTATATCTCCTCGCTGGAACTCCTGGAAAAGATGACGGACCATTCGCATAGAAAATACGTAGAGTCTTACCTTTATCTGGATAGGCTGCGGCAATGGGCTGCTGAATAGGGTATTGATCAAGTAGTTTGATGTTTAACGTTTGAACTTTGCCACACGCATAGCCATGCCAAAAGGGTTACAAAGCTTAAGTCATAATTCATAGTAGACAAGGGAGAGCTGAGAAAAAAGTTTTATGTTAGCGCTTTAAAATCAGAAGCGTAAAGGGAGCCAATTATGAACAATGCTATGGGTGCGGAACCCATTCCAAAAAAGACACGAATTGAAGTACTGGATGTGTTCCGCGGCTTTGCTGTCTTTGGCATCTTTATCATTAACATTGAAATCATGAACTGTACCTTCATCAATCAGGGTACATTTAGCCAGCAGTGGAGCTCAGGCATTGATCAGCTTACCTCCAGAATCCTTCAGTTGTTTTTTTATACTAAGTTCTTTCCCATCTTCTCTCTGCTCTTTGGCCTGGGCATAGCCATGCAGGCGTTGAAACTACAGGAACATAACAAGCTTAGCTTCTCCTTTTTCGGAAGAAGAATGTTTGTGCTATTCATATTTGGGTTGCTGCATATCACATTACTATGGTCGGGGGATGTATTGCACCTCTACGCCATGCTGGGTATGCTGACTACTTTGCTGATCAAAAGATCCAAGCGGTGGATTCTGATACTCTCGGCCATAGTACTTTTCTTTCCTTTTTATGAGCAGTTGTTTGACTGGTTTGTACAACTGACCGGCTTCCAGCCAGAAAGTTACCTTCAGGGCTTCGGTGGGGCAGAAACTGTCAGAATCATCAGGAGTGGTAGCTATACGGAAGGAATTGGTTTACGGCTGAGAGAGTATGCAGCCAACATTCCTTTATTGTTTATGTTTCTTGCTCCAATTGCCTTTGCTATGTTTTTACTGGGCCTATATTTGGGCAAGATCAATGTGCTGGGTGCTTTGGACGGGTTTATCCTCAGTATTCGTAAACCTATGCTCGTACTGGCAGTATTCACCAATCTGTATAGAATCGTTTTTTTATTCTTTTTACCGGATTTTAAAATATACAGAAGCGAGTCCCTACGCCCCTTCTTCTTCAAGATGATGGAAATCTCTGATATGTTTATGGGCTTGTTTTACCTCTGGCTTATCGGGTGGCTGTGGTATTTTACCTCTGCTAAAAAGCTATTATCCCCGCTAAAGTATGTGGGTAGAATGGCACTGACCAATTATATCATGCATTCGGTAATGGGTGTTTTCCTTTTCTCCTCTTTAGGCCTTCAGCTCTATGAAACGCTGAGCCCATCACAAACTTTATTTACGGCTATAATGGTATTTGCCCTACAACTGATCTACAGTAGGCTCTGGCTAAACCACTTTCAGTATGGTCCCTTAGAATGGCTGTGGCGCTGCTTTACTTATCAAAAGAGGTTGCCCATTCGTAAAGTAAAGAGAGTCCCACCCAAGACAGCAAAATGAATTATTAAATTATCAGAAAATCAAAACCCACAGCGAAGTGCCGTGGGTAGTGTAAAAGTAATTCGTATAGATCATCAGAATTTATTCCATTAAAGGAAGAATTTCAATCTTTCTGAAGTCTACCGGATGGCTTTCGCTTTGTAAAGAGATGTATCCTGAGCTAAGCAACTGACCATCAATTTTTACCGCTTCATCATGTCCGCTCACTGTTCCTCCTCCCATCTGAGGTTGCTGATAGGTCAGTACGGTATCTCCGTTGACCAGATGATGGATGATTGAATCTCCCATCACCACCACTTCGGCAGTCACCCACTGGTCGCCACGATAGGTTTCAGAAGTGGAGTTGATACAATGCTGAGTAACCAATTCTCCGTCCATCACCACATTGGTACCAGGGGTGCAAAGGTTACAGGTAGTGCGTGTATCTTCACTTCCTTCCGGTCCGCCCAAAAGCTGTACTTCTATGGAGATAGGAAAATCCTGGTCCAGCCCCATACTTTCAGGAGATTGTCCGTGCACCATGATACCGCTGTTGCGCCAGGCCCAGCCTTCACCTTTAGGAGCCTGCTCACCCACAAAACGATATTCTACCCTGAACTTATAATTAGAATAAGGCTTTTCGTAGAAGATATGTCCGTATTGCTGGGCAAAGTCATCATACTGATCGTAACGTACCTTCATCAGTCCGTCTTCCACTCTGAAAGTATTGTTATAGTTATCATCCAGTTCATGTCCGCGGATTTTTACATGCCAGCCGCTCAGGTCTTCTCCATTGAAGAGAGATATCCACTCTTCCTCTTCCTGAGCAGGTGTATCGCTCTGAACTTCGCCGGTTTGTTGTGCCTGCTCTTCACTGTTTTGACTGGGGCCGCAACTATAGATGAATAAAAGGCTACTGAAAATTAATGATAAGGTTCTCATAGGTATGAAATGAATAAAGGATTTTCTTTTTGTGATGTGATGAAAAATAAATGTCATGCAACTATTGAGAAGCATGACACTCATAATACTGTTGAAAAAACGGTTCAAGAAACTAGTTCATAGGGTGATAGTCTACCACGAAGGCATCTTCTAACACACCCAGAGAACCAAGCAACTGACCAAACTTTTTGTGTTCAGGATGTGGCAAGTAATTATCACGGGCGGCAGCGTCTTCAAAAGTGAGGCTGTATACATGCGTAAAGCCCATATTCTTACCCTCAGGACTATTATTGATACCATGCTCAAAAGAAACGATTCCCGGAATTGTATTTTGTAGGTCGCGGAAAGCATCAGTAACTTTCTGAATGTCAGCATCGGAGGCATCTTCTTTGTATTTAAAGACTACCACATGCTTCAAAGTGTCTTCTTGTTGTTGCATATCAATGATAAATGAGCTGGCGGTAATGGCCAGAATGAGTGAAAGTACAATTGAAATCTTTTTCATATTAATACAGTAGCTTAGTGTTGATGTGAAGGCAAGTTATTATTTTTTGCTAAAATTTCTAATATTGAAGACTGAGGCTCACAAAAAAGCAAGCATTTCAGGAGTAGTGGGAGCCCAGTACACTTTATTACCCGCAAATCAATGCCTTTATCTTCTGATGATTATCGTAAAGTCTTACGCAAATGGATCAAACCTGGCTGGGCAACAGCGATTGTACTTCTCCTGGTATTAAGTACTGTCAGATTTATACTGGTGCTACAGGCCAATGTTGATGGCAGTTATCAGCATATCTCTTACTTTTTCATGCTTTTGATCGTACTGCCTTTTGTGCTTTTAAATACTCCGGGATGGAAGAAAATAGGCATCAATAAAGTGCAGCGTTGGAAAGGCATTGGGTGGGGTATAGTCTTCGGAATAGTAAGTTGCGCCTTACTTTTTGGTTTAATGTATTGGTTCTACGGCAATACAGATTATAATGCTTTCAATTACATAGCCCGTACCTATCACGGATTGCCGGATAGTATGGATAATCAAAGCCGCCTGATGTACTTTACCATATTTGCAGGGATCAGCATGTTTTTTAGTCCACTAGGTGAGGAGCTATTTTATCGCGGAATTATCCACGAAAATCTAGCGGTGGAAGTAGATCATAACAACGCCAGTATTATTGATAGTCTGGCATTTAGCCTGGTTCACCTTTCTCATTTTGGTGTAGTGTATCTCAATGCCGAGTGGCGATTTCTGTTCTGGCCTTCTATCCTGTGGATGGTAGGTTTATATGCAAGCTGTAGGCTGTTTTACTTCGCCCGGGTATTGAGCGGATCAATTCTCGGCGCGATCGTAGCGCATGCCTTTTTCAACCTGACGATGAGTTACTTTATCTTCTACCATATTCTGTAGAGAGAGAAATCAGAGACTTCAATCGTGGTCTTTTCCACCATAAATCCACATGGCCTGGGTGGTACCGGCCTTTGCAAATCCACACTTTTCATAGAAATTAATGG
Source organism: Catalinimonas locisalis (assembly GCF_038039535.1). Classification (NCBI taxonomy): domain Bacteria; kingdom Pseudomonadati; phylum Bacteroidota; class Cytophagia; order Cytophagales; family Catalimonadaceae; genus Catalinimonas; species Catalinimonas locisalis. The sequence continues at coordinate 411,701 of NZ_JBBPHP010000002.1, forward strand.
CTTTTCCATCAGCAGTCAGCATCTGCATATGGAATTGGCCGTATTTCTCCGCCATGCGTTGCATGATCATCTGCCCAATTCCCTTACCCTGATATTCAGGATGTACGAGCAGGTGAGGGTAGTACACTACAAGGTGCCCATCGGAAATAGCATTTCCCAGCCCCACTAAAGTTTCGTTTTCCCAGGCAGAAACCAGAGCGTGAGAGTTTAACAATCCCTGGTATAAGGCTTCCGGTTTATCTGCCGCAGACCATCCGTTGGCGCGGTAAAGATTGATGATAAGTTGCTGAGGAATATCCCGGTCTTCGGAAAGCTGGATTGTCATGCGTTTTTTTGTCTTAAATGTACTAGTTTTGAAGTTTAGAGCAGGAAGTCAGAAGCTGGAAGCAGGAAGTTTAACTTCCCACTCCTGACTTCCAACTTCCTGCATCTGTCTTTCTACTCCCAACAAGAAATTAAATATGAACAACACTCAGCAACATAAAAAAGTATTTCTGGATCATGATGGGGGCGTAGATGACCTGCTCGCACTCTTACTCGTGCTTTGTATGGATGAAGTTGAACTGATCGGGGTGAGCGTAACCCCTGCCGACTGTTATGCGGAGTACGCTGCTGAGTCATCACGTAAATTCATGGATTTGATGCTGGCAGAACCTGTTCCGGTTTCTATCAGCAAAGCCAGAGGGATGAATGCTTTTCCCGAAGTGTGGCGTGCTCAGCCGCAGATCATCAATGCTTTTCCGCAACTGCTGAATATGAAAAGTGTGCGCTCCCCTCTGAGTAAATTGGAAGCCAGCGACTTTATCATAGAAAGGCTGATGAACAGCCCTGAGCCAGTATCTTATCTGATGACTGGCCCCAGTACCACGCTGGTCAATGCGCTGCGAAAAGAGCCTGCCATTAAAGAAAAAATTACTGAGATTATCTGGATGGCGGGAGCGGTTAAAGTACACGGAAATGTCCGTACCTATACCCACAATGGTACGGCAGAATGGAATGTATACTGGGATGCGGCCTCTGCCCAATGGCTGATAGAACAAAATCTCCCCCTGACGATAGTGCCGCTGGATGCTACCAATCATGTGCCGGTCACTTTTGATTTTCTGGAAAAGATGGCAGCACAGAGGGAGTTTGAAGTCTCTAACCTGGCTTCTTTTTGCTGGGCTATTACGGTCAATACCATTCCCGGCTATGATTACCTCTACCATATGTGGGATGTATTATCTGTGGCTTATGTGTCCAGGCCTGATATCTTTAATTCAAAGCAAATGGAATTACAGATTGCCCAAAACCTGCCCAATGAAGGGGAAACCTATGAAGAAGCTGGTTCTGGCAACTGGGTAAATGTGGTGACCGATGTGGAGAGAGAGCTCTTTTACGATTACCTCTTGAAGCAATCCAGGAAAAACTTTATCAGCCGGTAGTCTGCGGTAGCATAGGAAAAAGGTGGCGAATATCATCTTCTGATACCTGGCGTCCGTATTCGCAGACTTCAAAAGCCTCAGCATGCTGTACTTTCTCAGCTTTTGTGTTTCCGTACCAACGAGACAGAGACTTTCTGACTTCATCGGTTGGTTTTTTTGTCCATTGTTCTTTGAGCCAGTTGGTGCGCTCCTTTTCATCCTGAGGCACTTGTTCCAGTTTACCTTCTATCCAGGGGAGCCATTCGTAAAACTGCGAGCTATGGGCATCCAGCGAAAGGATTTTGTGTTCGTAAGTTTCGTCAATACTCACCGCAATGTCAGGGCGAAAAGGGTAGGGCTTCTGGAAGTGATCCTGGAAGTATAGAAAAAGCGGATTTTTACGCAGTGGAGCAACACCCGGTGCGACATTAGGCACCATTACCATATAGGCTGCATCCTGCACTAGCTGACTGGTATAACGATGATCGGGATGATAATCGTTAGGCCGATGCGTAATAACAATATCAGCCTCCCACTCACGGATTCTCTGGATAATACGGCTACGATTCTGTAAGTCAGGCTCCAGTTGTCCATCGTGATTGTCCATAATTTCGTAAGACACGCCCAGAACCTGAGAAGCTTTGATACTCTCCTTGCTACGGCAGTCTACCAGTTCGGTGCCTCGCATGATATGATGGCCGGCATCGCCATTGGTTACTGAAATAAATTTTACGCGATGGCCCAGCTTAGAAAAAAGGGTGGCAGTACCTCCGCCATACACTTCACAATCGTCGGGGTGTGCTCCTATAAAAAGTATGTTCATGATTTAATTAAAAATTGAAAAATTAAAGATTACAAATTGAAGGCTTGTGTTTATTATTATTTGAGCTAAGCGCTTAAGGATTGATAAGTTTTACTTTGTCGCCGACTTTTATCCTGCCACTTTTGATAATTTTAGCAGTGATTCCCCCGTGTCCCCGCATGGCATTGTACCCTCCCTCACCAAGGTTTTCTTCCATACGGGAGCAGGGGTGACATAAACCAGTAGTTTCCAATACAGCTTCTCCGATCTGAAACTGCTGATCTTTGAGTGCAAGGAGGTTAATACCTCTGACCACAATATTGCGCCTTACTAATGCTGGATCAAGCTTTTCTTTTCCTAAAAAGGAGGCTACTGCATGCAAATGTTCCTCACTGATCAGCGTTACCTGTCGTTTGCCCCCGGCTCCACCTCCGTAGTGATCTCCTTCCAGGCCATGAGAAGCGTCCGCAAGTACACTTTCTTTTTCTACAGGCATACTTCTCCTTTCCGGTCTGATGCTAATCCAGCTTACTATCCCTACCTGAGGTAAGGTATTCAGCAGATCTTTGATTGTCACTCCTTCCTTTCGCATAGCTTAGGGATTTTGAAATTCTACATTCTCTATTTTAACAACCACAGGGTTAGGCCAGGTCTTGTCATTATACAACCTTTGGGCCCGCATTACATCCAGCGTGACCCCCTTTTGATTTACATATACATAAGGTGTTGCATCTATTTCGGGTTGGTATTCCAGAATTTCTCCACCATGGCCCAGTATACTCACTTTGGTATTTTCATTTCCTTTGACACTGCGCAACTGAAATGTTTTGCGTTCACCATAGGGCCAGTGGGTATGGGTGATAAAAGCATAAACCATATTCTGATTTTTGGCTTTGGTAAACCAGATATCACCTTCCCGAATGATGTTCCAGGGTTCAATATTATTCAAAGCCTCCTGGTTCACAAAATTCCAAAGCGCCACTTCCCGCAAACGATCTTCCTGGGCTTCAGGAAGTGTGCCGTCGGGTTTTGGCCCAATATTGAGCAGCCAGTTTCCCCCTTTTGCTCTTATTTCAATCAGGTTATTAATAATTTCCGTACCACTTTTATAAGTTTCGTTAGTGGGTTTAAACTGCCACTGGGTGCCCATGGTATAGCAGGCCTCCCAGGGAGAAGGCAAGGGTTCATTGGGAATGTTTTGCTCAGGCGTTTGAATGGCTCCGCGCGTAACCACAATGTCAGGGTCAATTTCCCAGCAAAGCTTGGCCAGTTCGGTTTCTCCATACTGTTCAATACCATCAATAAACACCATCTCAATTTTTCCGTAGTTGGTCAGCAATTCGCGTAACTGTTTTTTATCATATACCAATAATTCCGGATTGTTGGAAGGTAAAGCTGCTTCACGCTGCCGACTGATTGGAAGCCCCTGCTGATGAAGAAAATAGAAGTCATCGGGAGAGAAATACAGCCCGACAGCAATACCTTCTTTACGAAATGCATCCAGTACTTCAAGGGTGGCATCTCTGCCAAAAGGGGTGTTCATGATGTTAAAATCAGTCGTTTCTGTGTCGTACATGCAGAAACCGTTATGGTGTTTGGCTGTAAAGACTACATACTTCATACCTGCCAGTTTGGCCAAAACCGCCCATTTTGCAGGTTCAAATTCCTGGGGATTAAATGTTTTAGGGAGTTCTTCTATGTAACGATTGATAAAATCCTCTGAGGCTCCGACCATAGAGTGACTGATTACAGAACCTAATTGGGCATCAACACTCCAGTGAATAAACATGCCAAACCCCAGGTCAGTAAACCATTGTTCACGTTCCGGTTTATTCAGGTTTAATATTTGCATGTCCTCCTGTGCGCTGAGGGGCTTGGCGAGAAAAGTTGAGAGTAAAAGGCAATAGAGGGTAATTCGCATAGGTTATGTTGTTCAAAAAAAGTAAGAGTACAATTTAGTAAAAAGGCTGGAACATCAGCAAGTAGATAGAATAAGTAAGTGGGTAAGGCGTTGTAGCATTAGATTTTATGAAAAAAGGTGTAGGAATAATCATTTGTGTCTGTCTTTTGAGTTTTCAGGCAGTAGCACAGAAGTATAGTACGGCCCTGGGGCTGAGGTTTGGCAATCAGAATTATGGCATCACTGTCAAGCAGCGGATATTCAAAACCGTAGCGGTAGAAGGGCTGATGACTGCCGGAGAACGTGAACTGCTGGGTACATTTCTGGTAGTCAACCACTTCCCAATTTTAGGCAGAGGCTTAAATCTGTATGCCGGTGGCGGTGGTCACCTGGGAGGACTGAAAGATTTTGGTCCGGTACTGGGAATTGACGCCATGATTGGCTTGGAGGTTAAATTGCCCTTTATGCCCCTGACTGTTTCGGCTGACTTTAAACCCGCTTACCATATTCTGCATGAGGATTGGTTTGATGCCAATACCGCGGTTTCTGTCCGCTACATCATCGGTAAGGACACCAAAAAGCAGCGGGTGAAAAAGCGTGAGAAACGAAAGCGGAAAAAAGAACGTGCCAAACGCAGAAAAGAACGCCGTAAAGAAAGAGAACAGCGGAAAGAGGAACGTGAAGACCAAACTTTCTGGGAGCGTATTGGGCTGGATGGTTTATTTGGAAAAAAAGAGGATTAACGATTGTCATGCCAGTGACAAACTTTTTTACCAAAAAGTGAGTATTTATAGTATGAAAAACGCAAAACTATATTTACTGGCAATATTGGCTGCTTTTGTCACCGCCTGTGGTGGTAATAGTCAGGCGCAGAAAGATAATGAGCAAGATAGCAACTCTCAGATGGTAGATCATCAGGATCGTGATGGAAAATATATCGGTGTTTGGGAAGATGAAATGGAAGGAGATTACGAATACCAGTTTTCGGAAGAGGAATGGAAAGAAAAACTGAGTGAAGATGAGTTTCATATTCTTCGTGAAGCGGGTACCGAAAGAGCTTTCAGCAGCCCTTTGAATAAGATCAAAAAACCAGGAGTTTTCTACTCGGCAGCCACTGGTCAGCCTTTGTTTACCACATCTACCAAGTTTGAATCAGGTACCGGCTGGCCCAGCTTTTATGAGCCTATTGACAAAAAAGCGGTAGTGCTGAAAGAAGATAATACTTACGGCATGACCAGAATAGAAGTGCTGGATAGTAGTAGTGGTTCACATTTAGGGCACGTATTTCCTGATGGACCTAAGCCTACTGGTTTACGCTACTGCCTGAACGGTGATGCTTTGCTTTTTGTAGCTAAAGGAGAAGAGCCACCGGCAATAGTAAAAGAATATCTGGAGAAGCACCCGGAAGAAAAACCTGAAATCTAGTTTTTAAAAAGTTCAAGTAAATCTTCAGGTTGATGAATGAGGTAAGAAGGCTTTAGCGATGCTAGAGCCTTTGCTGTATGTGCCCCCCAACTAACGGCTACCATGTCTATACCGGTAGTTTTCGCGGCTTCAATGTCGCGCATTTCATCACCGATGTATACCAGTTCTTCAGCCTTGATTTCTTTTTCTCTCATGATTTTTCGCAAAACCCTGCTCTTACCAAAGAGATTGCTGGATGAGTAGACAAAATCAAAAAAAGACAAATGATGGGTCTCCAGAAAGCGCTCTACATTGCTTGGCGTATTGGAAGTGAGAATACCCAGCCTGAAAAATTGACCCAGACGAGGCAATACTTTTTCCATTTGAACAAATGGCTTAGCCAGGTGGACCTCCTCCTGAAATTCCTTTTTTACCCGAGCTGCAATAATGGGAATTTTCAGCATGGGCACTTTAAGTTCACGAAAAGCTTCCAGCGTAGATTTACTTCTAAAGCTAGCAATGTCTTGCTGATCAATTTTTAAGAATCCATACTCTTCCGCCAGAGAATTACTGATTTCAAGCAGACGGTGAAGCGAATCAGCAATTGTGCCGTCAAAATCAAAGAGGAGCGTGGTTTTATCTTCCAGCATGAGGCTAAGGTTCAGGAAGTGGGGGCGGACCTCCAGCCAATCCTATATACTTGTTGGAATTATAAAGCATGATTGCACCAGCAAAACCTACTACTCCACCCGCAAAGATCATGGGTTGTCCCCAATCGCTATAATCTTCAGTTCCCAGAAGTATGCCTCCAGCAATCACAATAGAATAACCGATGGCAGAAGTGAAGATACCTCTTTTGAATCTTTTGTGGGATAATCTTAAATTAGCTTGAGTGGCCTCCAGTTCTACTTTCATGTTCATGATTTCTCTCTTCAAAGAGTCTATTTGAGCATTATTCTGAGCCTTTCCCTGTAGGTTGACGCCAATGAAAAACACCAGGAAAAGTAAAACGAGTTTGTAAGTCATGTTTCTTGATTTCAGTAATACAATCCGCTATCAAGATATGATATTACTATTGATTTAACCAACTTTTGAAGTCACTGACTCTTTCCCGGCTTACAATCATATCTGCCGGACCAGGATGGGAAGTAAGTACCTTCAAGCGGCCATTAACATAACTTTTTACTTCTGAAAGCGCATCAACGTTGATGATAAATTTACGATTGATTCGGAAAAACTGATTAGGATTCAGGAGTTTACTTTCAAGAGTTTCCAGCGTATAATCAATGACATAGCGCCTGTTACTACCGCTAGGTATAAGGTAGGTGGTTTTGCCATCAGCATAAAAAAGAGCTATATCTTCTGCGGCAATGCTTATGTAATTATCTCCAATTTTGACAAGAAACCTTTTTTTAAAAGTATTCTTGAGCTGGTTTTGGATGTGCTTTAAGACTTCTTCGTAAGTATGTGGCCTCTGATGGTAGTGCTTGTATTGGTTAAGAGCGGAACTCAACTCTTGGTAATCAATAGGCTTTAGAAGATAATCAATGCTGTTTACTTTAAACGCCTGTAAGGTATACTGATCGTAAGCGGTGGTAAAAACGATAGGCGTACTGATATCCACCTGCTTAAAAATGTCAAAACTACTTCCGTCTGATAACTGAATATCAAAAAAAGCAAGATCCACTTCTTCACCTGACCTGAAAAAGTCTACTGTATCTTTTACCGAGTCAAGAGGAGGGTGGACAATAATGTGTTTGTCGTAATTTTTAATTTGTTTAGCTAGAAGTTCACTGGAAATGGGCTCATCTTCAACAATTAATACTTTCATAGATTGGGCTGTTTTAATAGAGGCAACTTTACCACAAAGTGTGTTTCCGTTTGCCGAATTACCACATCTTTACGTGTCATGTGGTGGTATCTCAGTTCAATATTACTAAGCCCGAGTCCACCAGAAATTTCAATCTGTGGCTTGCTTTGTAAATTGTTCTTCACTACCAGAAACTCATTTTCTACAAAAATGTCTATTTGAATAGGAAGTTTTTTTGAAATAATATTATGTTTTACAGCATTTTCAAGCAGGAGTTGTACCGATGCAGGAGGAATAAAATAAGCTTTGGGATCTATTTTACTAAGATTTAATTGAAAATTAAGGGGTTCTCCAAACCGTATTTTCAAGAGGAAAATATAAGCTTCAATAAATTCAATCTCTGTTGAAAGTGGGACTAACTTCCGATCATTATTGTACAATAAATAGCGGTAGACCTTGGAAAGTTGCTGTACAAATTCGGAGGCTAAAGCTTTGTTTTTTGCAATTAGTCCGGAAAGTACACTGAATGAATTGAACAAAAAATGCGGGTTGATCTGATTTCTGAGGGCTTCAAATTGTGACTCAGCATGCAGAGTTTTCAGTTGTTCGGCTTCCAGCTTGGAGTCTCTTAGTTTCTGATTGAAATAGGTGATGGCATGGATGGTATGCAGAAAAAGATTGATTCTGAATCCAAAAGCAAGACTGAGCTTTATCTGGGTAGAAATCTTAATTGTTTCCATCCCAAAAATTTTCGGTACCAAGGTTCCAAACAGTAAAGCAATTAACCCTACATGCACTAGGCTTAGAAGAAAGAAAGGTATGAGGATATGCATTTTCCTGGGAATGCGGTCTTCGTAAGTTTGCAGCAGACCAAACAGAAAGCGGTTGCTTTCCCAAACCAGAAATACAATACTGAAAATTGAATAAAAAAGGAGTGTAGATGAAATTTGAGTGCTGAAAAGCCTGTCACCTTCAGTAAACAGAATATTCAGGTAAGAGTAAATCGCTAAGAGGAGTATGTATAAATATCGGAAGCGATTGCTGAACATTGGGGTTAAAATAAATATGCAGGCACCCTAAAAAATGATGCCTGCATAAATCTAATTATTATTCAGGAAGTAATACCTGATTGATCACATGAATTACACCATTGGTAGCTAATATATTTACGTCAATTACTTCTGCATCAGCACTGGCTTCATTAAGATCGGCAATAGTTACCGGATCAGCCACATTTACAGTGATTTCACCACCACCGGCAGTAGCAACTGCTCCGCTGGCAAGGTCAGTTGAAAATACCGCAGCGGAAACTACGTGATACAATAATACTGCACGCAATAAAGCAGGGTCAGCAGCTTCAATAGCAGCTACATCAGCAAAGCCTGCATCTATAAAGGCTTGGTCAGTAGGCGCAAATACAGTGTAAGTACCATCCTCACTGCTTAACAGGTCTACCAGGCTGCCGTCAGTATCATCAGCATTTTGAAGGGCTGCAAGTAGTAAAGTAAACTGAGGGCTTTCCGCATCGCTCGCTGCAGCTACTACAATTTCAGCGATAGAATTCATAGGTGGAACAAGCACGGCATCAATCACATGTACTACTCCGTTATCTTCTTCCAGATCAGGAATAATTACCTGAGAATATCCATTTAAGAAAATGCCATCCTCACCGTTGTTGCTGATATAAATTTCTTCACCAGGTCCACCTTCATCATTGTCATACAGACTTGGTGCAGAGGATGGACCGGCAGCAATGGCGGAAGAAGGTACTTCCATGCCTAATACATGATAAAGCAGAATTTCATCCAGCAAATCAGAAGCAAGAAGTTCTGTGGCGTCAGCAAAGTCGCTGCCATCAATATAAGCGGTGAATGCATCATTGGTAGGCGCAAAAACAGTAAGCATCGCATCTGCATCAGTCAAAGCACCATCAAGTTCAGCAGTTTCTACCGCGGCAAGGAGAGTAGTAAAGCGACCTTCAGGGTCAAATACAGCAGGTTCTAAAACAGTACCCAAGCTATTCAGGATGAAAGAAGGAACCAGTACGGCGTCAATGACATGTACTACACCATTGCTGGCGGTAATATCAGCTAACCCATCTACCACATTGGCGCTGCCATCTATGGTAGTACCATCAATGCTGAGGCTACTTCCCTCCAGTGTTTCTTCTGATTCTGTCAGTTCAGAGGCTGTTTTAGAGGTAGCTAGAATATGGTATTCTAAAACACGCTCTAATACGTAATCAGGTACATCGTCCAGACTTTCGTAAGTATCTCCGGTAGCAGTAGTCAGGGTTTCAAGTAATGCTGTAAAAGCATCATTGGTTGGAGCAAAAACTGTCAGGTCAGCGGTTTCATCACCAGCAGCATCAAGCAATGCCGGCACTCTTCCTAATGCAGCTACTAATGTACTCAGTGCATCAGTTTCTGAGGCTATTTCAGCAATGGTCTGAGGAGCTGGTTCTATCACAAATCCTTCAGGAACCAATATCTGGTCAATGGCATGGATCACACCATTGGTAGCCATAATATCAGCTTCAATGACTGTTGCATCATTTACAGTTACTGTGTTACCATCAATTCCAATGGTTACACTTTCTCCGCTAAGAAGCGTAGGAACACTTTGTCCATCCGTCAAATCTCCTGAAGTGGCCTCTAAAGCAGCAACATGGTATTGTAATATCTGTACCAATGACTCTTCACTAATATCTTCCAGTGCATCAATGCCTTCCGCATTTGCCAACAAATCTTCAAAAGCAGCATCGGTTGGAGCGAATACTGTAAAAGGCCCGGTTCCAGACAAGTCATCATCCAGACCGGCTGCAACTACTGCACTAACCAGTATTTCAAAGCGATCATCTCCCTGAGCGATCTCTACAATATTTTGAGTGGGTTCCGGATCAGTCATGCCTCCATTGTCATCGTCGTCGTCATCGCAGGCGGTGAACAAAAGTAGGCTTAGACTGAATACGCCTAGTAAATAAAATAGACGCTTAAATTTAAAAATTGATCTTTCCATTGTTCTTAGGGTTAAAAAGAGTTTGGTGATTAAACATACCCTTGGAACAGTATGGTCAGGTTTTCAGCTTCGGGAATAGGGGTGTACTGTAAAGACTTAGGTTTGAGTTGTTGAATAAAATGAATGAATCGTTAAACAACCACTAACGATATTGCTTTTTCATGCAGCATCTTCAATAGCCTGTAGAATTATATCGCAAGATTCTTTAACTTGATCATCAGTAATGATCAGGGGAGGGGCGATACGCATAGCATTATCGCAGTAGAGAAACCAATCAGTAAGTACCCCAAGCTCAATAGCCTTGTCAATGACAGGCTTTAGGGTTTGGAACGAATCAAAGCCCAGCGCCATCATGAGCCCTTTGTTGCGAAATTCTTTGATTTTGGGATGTATAAGATATTTTTTAAAAAGACTGGCTTTGTGGTCTACCTCTTTGTGAAGTTTTTCTTTCTGAATAATTTTCAAGGTTGCTAAAGATGCCGCAGCACTTACCGGATGGCCTCCGAATGTTGATATGTGTCCCAGAATAGGATTCTCTCGCAGAGTACCCATAATCTCAGCGGAAGATATGAAAGCGCCAATCGGCATACCACCTCCCATACCTTTGGCAGCAACTAAAATATCAGGCACTATACCATAATGTTCAAAAGCCCAGAACTTGCCGGTACGGCCGAAGCCTGCCTGAATCTCATCCAGAATAAGCAGCGTACCAGTTTGGTAGCACCTTTCTCTTAGTATTTGAAAATAGTCTTTTTTAGCTAAACGTACACCAGCCTCACCCTGGACAGTTTCTATAATGATGGCGGCGGTATGTTCAGTGATTTGTTCAAGCTCATCATAATTTCCAAAGTGAATATGTCTTACTCCGGGCAGCAGTGGACGGTAAGCTTGTTTGAAGCCTTCATTTCCACAAACTGATAATGAACCCTGGGTGGAGCCGTGATAGGCGTTTACACAGGAAACGAGCTCGTAACGTCCGGTAAATCTTTTGGCGAGTTTGATAGCACCTTCTACCGCCTCACTGCCAGAATTTACAAAATAGCAAGTGTTGAGGAGATCGGGAAGAGTATTTGAAAGGGCTTTTGCAAGCTTGATCTGGGGTGACTGTATAAACTCACCATAAACCATCAGGTGCATATACTTGTCAAGCTGTTCTTTTACAGCTTTTACAACTTCAGGATGACGATGTCCGAGATTACTCACCCCGATGCCGGAAATAAGGTCAATATACTTTTGCCCATCTTTCCCGTACATATAGATGCCTTCAGCCCGCTCAATTTCAAGCATTAAGGGAAAATGCGTAGTCTGAGCCAGATGATCCAGAAAAAGCTGACGCTGTGAAATACTACTGGTAATATTTTCGCCCATTCAACACTTAATTTTGTACAAATTTAATATTTTCACGCGAACGATGAAATTACTCAGGAATTCATTTGAGTAATTGAATTGAACAATTTCAGTGAAAATAAGGGATATAAGGGCAGGGGAAAATTATATCACTTTTCCAGGAATATTACTCATTGACAAATACCTTTTGGATTCTTTTTAACATTTTTTTCTCCTTGTTCCAGAAGAAAGTAAACTGGCCGAAGATGGCCCCATAAAACAATAGCAAAAACTGATAGGCGGGCATTACAAATGCGATGTAGGTTATCGTTTTCAACCACATGCTGGTAGTTTCATCAAAGCCTATCCATCCGAAAAAAGCTTTGCGAACAAATACTACTGTGCTTCCGGTGAGTGAAAAGACAAGTAATACAATCAAGACCTGATAAATACTATTCAGTGCCCACTTCTCCTGTAGTCTTGCTAAAAAACCTGTCTTGGTTTCAATAACTTCTTCTTTCATATCTAGTGTAGTTCTCCAATTTGAACGTCAAAACTAAGCACATAATGGCGGACATAAAATGATTATCGTCAGTTTTTCATTCTAATGATAAATGAATAATGAACAGTGATTGATGATGAATGAATCATCAATCATTAAATCGTGGTGCTGAACAGCGTGGATTCAGGTTTATTCCTCCACATGCGCGCATCTAATGCCATACAAACATTTCGGATAAAAGGTTTACCTGCTTCCGAAACTTCTATAAAATGATCTTCTATATGCACAATGCGATCTTTCGTCATTTCAGAAAGTCGCTCGGCAGCGAGCTGTAAGATCTCATGATTAGCTTCTGTATCATGCCAGGAAGTACGGAAGCGGCACATCAGATTAAGGATATGCTGACGGACGATAAGGTCTTCAGCGGTCAGCAAATGCCCACGGTAAACAGGTAGATGTCCCTCATTCACTTTTTTCATGTAAGCCTCCACTGATTTGATGTTCTGACCAAAAGCCGTCCAGGTATCGCTGATGGAAGAAGCTCCCAAACCGATCAGTAGTTTGGTAGAATTGGTGCTGTAACCCATGAAATTACGGTGCAGTTTACCCTGCTGGCTGGCGATGTAAAGAGAATCGCTTTTACTGGCAAAGTGGTCCATCCCAATCTCATGATATCCGTTTTCTTCCAACATGTTTTTTCCCAACTCATAGAGATGTCTTTTTACCTCGTTCGTAGGCAGAAACTGCTCAAACTTTTTCTGAGCAGGCTTTAGCCAAGGCACATGGGCGTAGCTGTAAAAGGCAATACGGTCGGGCTGAAGCAGTAGTGTTTTTTCAATGGTATCTTTTACGGTGTCTATGGTTTGTAGAGGCAAACCGTAGATCAGATCAAAATTGATGGAAGTATAACCAATCTTTCTGGCCAGTTCGGTAGCTTCCTTTACCTTTTCAAAGGGCTGAATGCGGTGCACCATTTTTTGTACTTCCGGATCAAAATCCTGTATGCCGAAGCTCAGCCTGCGAAAACCCAGGTCGTAAAGCACTTGCATATGTTCGGCAGTAGTATTATTGGGATGTGCCTCAAAGCCCATTTCGGCTTCCGGACTTAACTTTCCTCTTTCAAGAATTGTCTGAATCAGTCTCTTCAGATTTTCAGGGCTGAAGAAAGTAGGTGTACCTCCACCCAGGTGTATTTCTTTAATAATGGGTGCCTCCAGTCGGGCCTCTCCTAATAAGTCTACATACATTTGCCACTCTTTGAGCAAAGTATCTATGTATGGCGTTTCAACAGCATGGTTGACCGTGATTCGGGTATTGCAACCGCAGTAGGTGCACAGACTTTCGCAATAAGGTAAGTGAATGTAAATGCTTAAACCCTCTTCTTTATTCCCTTCATAAGTAGCTTTAACTTTAGCTTTCCACTGATCTTCAGTGGGAGGTGTTTCATCCCAATAGGGTACAGTAGGATAACTGGTGTAGCGGGGACCGGGAACATTATATTTTCGGATTAATGAAGTATTCATGACTGAGGTATAAGTTTAGTGACAGATTTCAATACCGGCATGCTGCTCGGTAGAAATATTGGGACTGACAAAAGGAATGTCTAATGAGAGTCCGCGAAGGATAAAGATCACGCCCATGACAACTACCATATAAGGAATAGCAGCCCTGATTTTGTTACGGATACCCAGACTGATCCACTGACCAAAAAAACTTACCAGCAGCATGACAGGCCATGTGCCCAGCCCAAAAAGCAGCATGTAGGCAGCACCCTCGGCAGGATTTCCCATGGCAGTAGCTCCGGCGATGCCCAGATACACCAAACCGCAGGGAAGTAATCCGTTAAGGCTGCCAATCAGGAACATGGAAGGGTAGGAGCGGATAGCAAAGAGATTTTGCATACGCATCTTTACTTTTGCAATTCCTTTAGAAATCAGATGGTTAGGGCTTAGCTTGTGGATAAAAGCAGCCGGAAGGGCCACTCCCAGAATCACCAGTACACCTAAGGCTACTGATACCGATTGCTGGAAGCCAGCCATCACAAAGCTTTGCCCCAGCAGCCCAAAGAGGGCACCTATCAAAGCATAAGTGCTGATGCGCCCGGTATTATAAAGCAGACTGCCCATCAGCCGGTGACTATTGAAATGCTTATGTACAGGTAACGCAAGAGCAATAGGACCACACATACCGATGCAGTGAAAACTGCCAAGGGCTCCGATTGCAAATGCGGTGAACAGAAAACCCATGACTATTTGATGTAAAGGGATTCTTCAACATAATACTCTTTTTCTCCATCCGTCCAGTCTACCTTTACTTTGTAGTAACCTTTGAGTAGTTCGCTGGTAGGTATCCACTGACGGAGATTGGAATCTACATCTATCTTGGTGCTTACATCAAAGCGGGCATCAGAAGGACGAAAGAAATTGATTTCTCCATCCGGTTTTTGACCTAATTCTTCAGGAAACTGCACCATAAGTTGTTGATTCTCCTGTACAAATGAAATGCTTTGCTTAAGCGCATTTGTATTGTTCATCTTATCAATCTGCTGCTGATACTGAATTTCCTGCTTATAGTAATCTTCTGCTACCAGGTCTACATTCTGCTGGAAGCTTTTGACAACCAGAAAAACAATGAATATCACAAAAGCAGAAAATGCGAAAGCTATTTTATGTCCCCAGTTCATCTCTTTATAGTGTTATAGTTCTTAGTGTTATGGTGAGATAGTATTATGGTGTTATAGTTTTATGGTTTGTTTTGCATTGTTGCACAGAAATGTGGTGTGAAGAAACATTTTACTGTAACACAATAACACTTTCGCATTACAACACCATTCAATTCGCTGGTCCAAGAAAGTTTGTATTTACTTTTTCAATCAGTTCCTCACCAGAATACACACCGATCTCTATCTCGGTTTTCATTTGTTGAAGGTCATTTCTGTCAAAGATCACGAAGACAGCACTTTCGGCTACTCCCTGCTTTTCCAGAAAAAGATTTTCATTACCTACCATCTGAATGCTTCCCTTATCTTCCAGCAATTCCAGATGGATGGGCATATCCTCATTCGTCTTATTGATGATCTTGATATTATAGAGGTTGCTGATTTTGTTATCCCCCTGATCCTGGTAGAGCATGCCAGGCGTTCTCAGAATACTGGTTTCCACATCGGTACGCATGACTAGTAAGCCACCCAAAACCCCCGCTAATAAAACCAGTACTACAGAGTAAGCAATGCTACGGGCGGTGAAGTGAAACTTTTTGCCTTCCGCAATATTTTCTTCAGAAGCATAGCGGATAAGCTTTTTGGGCAAGCCTACTCTTTCCATGATGTCATCGCAGGCATCTATGCAGGCAGTACAGTTGACACATTCCAGTTGCGTGCCATTTCGGATATCAATGCCGGTAGGGCAAACCTGTACACATTGATGGCAGTCTATACAGTCTCCTTTTCCAACATCATCACGGTTTTCACCTTTTCTGAATTTGCCCCGGCTTTCCCCTCTTTTGTAATCATAAGCAACTACAACTGATTTACGATCCAGCAACACACCTTGCAGACGGCCGTAAGGGCAGACATTGGTACAAACCTGCTCTCTGAATTTGGCAAAAACAAAGTAGAAGGCAAAAGAGAAAAGTAACATAGCAGTAAGACCTCCTATATGCTCAGCAGGTGGGTCAGTCACTATGCTTTTTAACTCTTCAATACCAATAATGTAAGCCAGAAAGGTATTACCAATGAGGAAGGCAATGGCAAAGAAAATCAGGTGTTTGGAAGTTTTCTTAATGATTTTTTCCCGGTTCCAGGCCTGCTTGTCCAGTTTACGTTGTGCAGTATAGTCGCCTTCTATCCAATACTCTATGCGGCGAAAAACCATTTCCATAAAGATGGTCTGAGGGCAAACCCAACCGCAAAAGATACGGCCATAGACGACTGTAAAAAGTATGATAAATACCACCAACACCAGTGTGCCGAACACAAAGAGGTAAAAATCCTGTGGCCAGAAAATCTGTCCGAATATGACAAACTTCCTTTCCAGAATATTAAGCAGAAGCAAAGGTTCTCCATCAATCTTGATGAAAGGACCAGCAAACAGTATTGCCAGAAGTACAATGCTGACTAAAGTACGGGCATTGTAAAACTTTCCTTTGGGCTTTTTAGGATATATCCATACCCGTTTACCGGAGGCATCTACAGTAGATATCCGGTCGCGGAAGGAAACTTCCTCTTCATTTTGTTTATCAATTGCTGCCATTTTGCTTACACTTTAAATTTTCAATAGAAGCAGCCTAAGAGCCTGCCCTAGCAAGCTCTTTCTAACTGTCAATTCAATGCCATCTCATCCCGCTCGTACAGTTCTCCTTGAGGTTCTTTACCATTAGGAGGATTGCTGCCTTCCAATGTGATGATAAAGCTGGAAAGATCCTGCATCTCGGTAGGGGATAACTGGCTTTCCCAGGGAATCATACCTTTGGCAGGTACACCGTACTTGATGGTTCGGAAGATATCGCTAATACTACCCCCATGAATCCAGTATTTGTCTGTGAGGTTAGGACCAACACCGCCTTCACCAGCTTGTCCATGGCAGGGAGCACACTTCTGAACATAGAGTTCCTGTCCGTTAGCCAGACGATCTTCAGCCTCTACAAAGGTTACATTAGATTCATCCACATTGTTGCCTGCGGTAGCCAGGTAAGCTTCTACTTCTGCTTTGGCCTGAGCCATTTCTTTTTCATACTCTGCTCCCTGCAAATCTCCAGTACTAAATACATGGTAGTGAAGCAGGTAGGCTACACCAAAGATGATAGTAATGTAAAACATAGCTTTCCACCAGGGAGGAAGGTTGTTATCCAGTTCTACAATACCATCATATTCATGGTCAGTCATTACTTCTTCCTCACGCTCTACCGGTACGGCATCATTCCATTTGGTAAGAATACGTTCCCAAAGTGTCTTATCAACTTCCTGTTCTGCGGCTACCTCACTTCCATTCATAGAAGCTGCAGTTTCAGGCTTGAGCACTTTGTTTGCTATTACCTTTACAACCACAAACATAGTAATTACTACAAGAAGCATAATGACCTCAAGTGCCAGTACGCTCCATACCAATACTTCCTGAGCGTTGGCTTCCCAAAAACTGCTTTGAGAAGCGCTGTCCTGGGCAAATGCAGCCATTGGGAAAAGGCTAAGTCCCAGCCAGATCTTAAACGCGGGGTTGATAGATTGAAGCAGTCTTTTCATGTCAAATTATTTTAGATCGTTCTGTTGATTTCTCTCTGTTTCATTATCCAGCGGGAGACTTGCGATTTCTGTTATTTCCTGCTTGTCTGCCTTAATAACCCAAATCAGTAGCAACAGAAAGAAAGTAAAGAAGATGATGAAGGAGATCAGGGGATATATCTCAATCCCTGCGATGGTCTCCATATGATATTTAATAAATTTTAGCATGTTATTGAGTTTAAAGTTTAAGGTTAAAAGTTTCAGATTTATCTAACTTTCAACTTTTAACCTGTAACCTATTTTATTTTTCTCCTTTGATGTCTGTTCCCAGGCGTTGCAGGTAGGCGATCAGTGCGATGATCTCTTTATCTGCTTTTACCTCAATGCCACTTTCTTTCAGATTGGCAGCGATTGCCGCAGCCTGCTTATTCAGGTCTTCCAGCGCCTGTCCATCCGCATAGCCTTCGGGGTAAGGGACACCCAGTGTCTGCATGGCTTCAATTTTACCAGCCAGATTACTCACATCCAGGTCCTGCTCAAACATCCACGGATAGGGGGGCATGATAGAACCGGGTGACATAGATTCAGGATCAAGCATGTGGTGGTAGTGCCAAGAGTCAGGGTATTTACCTCCAACCCTAAGTAAATCCGGTCCGGTACGTTTGGAGCCCCATAAGAAAGGGTGATCGTATACAAACTCACCTGCTTTGGCATATTCACCATACCTTTCAGTTTCTGAACGGAACGGACGCACCATCTGTGAGTGACAGTTATTACAGCCTTCTTTGATGTATAGATCGCGACCTTCCAGTTCCAGTGGGGTATAAGGCTGTACGCTGGCGATGGTAGGTACGTTAGATTTTATCAGGAAGGTAGGAATCATTTCCACCAAACCACCGATAAGGATTGCAATCAAACTCCAGAATAATAGGGCTACCGGACGACGTTCAAACAATCTTCTATGCCAGTGCTCACCTTTATGACCCTGATAATTTTTTGAAAGAGGAGCTGCGTGAGCTTCTTCATCCTTCAGTAATGATCCATTGGAGATGGTTTTGACCATATTGTAGATCATGATAATTACCCCTGTAATGTAGAGGGTACCTCCACCAGCACGTAGCATGTACATAGGTTTGATCTGGGTCACTGTTTCCAGGAAGTTAGGATAAGCCAGCAGACCTTCCTGAGTAAATTCTTTCCACATTAAACTTTGGGTAAAGCCAGCCCAGTACAGTGGAAGAGCATAGAAGATAATTCCCAGGGTACCTATCCAGAAGTGCATGTTGGCCAGTTTCTTAGAGTAGAGCTGGGTTCTGTACAGGCGAGGAATCAGGTAGTACATCATACCAAAGATCATAAAACCATTCCATCCCAGTCCACCAATGTGCACGTGGGCGATGATCCAGTCGGTGAAGTGCGCGATAGCATTCACGTTTTTCAACGAAAGCATAGGCCCTTCAAATGTTGCCATACCATAGCAGGTGATGGCTACCACGAAGAATTTGAGGATAGGCTCTTCCCTCACTTTATCCCAGGCACCTCTAAGAGTCAACAGACCGTTCAGCATACCTCCCCAGGAAGGAGCAATTAGCATAATAGAAAATACTACACCCAGAGATTGTGCCCAGTCAGGCAAAGCATTGTACAGCAAGTGGTGAGGTCCTGCCCAGATATAGATGAAAATCAGCGCCCAGAAGTGTATAATGGATAATCTATAAGAGTAGATAGGGCGATTAGCGGCCTTGGGTACAAAGTAGTACATCAGTCCTAGAACCGGAGTCGTCAAAAAGAAAGCCACCGCATTGTG
This sequence comes from Catalinimonas locisalis, assembly GCF_038039535.1. Taxonomy (NCBI): domain Bacteria; kingdom Pseudomonadati; phylum Bacteroidota; class Cytophagia; order Cytophagales; family Catalimonadaceae; genus Catalinimonas; species Catalinimonas locisalis. Next base: position 430,888 of record NZ_JBBPHP010000002.1, read on the forward strand.
TCCGTACCACCACTGAATCAGGGCATCCTGTACACCCGCGTACCAGGAGTAGCTTTTCATAAAAGTAACTGGTAACTCAAAGTTGTTCACCAGGTGAAGTACCGCTACAGTAACGAAAGTAGCGATGTAAAACCAGATGGCTACGTACAAGTGACGCTCTCTTCTTTTCAGAATAGTGGCAAACATGTTCCAGCCAAAAATTACCCAGATTACAGCGATTGCAATATCAATAGGCCATTCCAGTTCTGCATATTCCTTACTTGAAGTAAAGCCGAATGGTAACGTAAGAACAGCAGAAAGAATGATCAGCTGCCAACCCCAGAAATTAATTTTGCTGAGGAGGTCACTATACATTCTTGTTTTTAATAACCTTTGTAAAGAATAATACAGGCCAGTAAATGTTCCATTTCCTACAAAGGCAAAGATGACGGCATTGGTATGCAGAGGGCGAATTCTCCCGAAAGTCACATACTGTAAGCCGAGGTTGAGCTGAGGAAAAACCAGTTCAAGAGCTACATAGAGTCCTACCAGCATTCCGATCAGGCCCCAGATCACTGTAGCCATAGCAAACATTCTTACGATGGCATTGTCATAGTAGAATGTTTCAAGCTGCTCTGATTGAAGCCTGAGATCAGCTTCCGATTTAGTCTTAACACTTGTTGACATATCCGATTACTTAGTATTTGATTGATTATTTTTAGACTGATCTTCGTCAAACAGAATTCGTACGGAAGGAGTATAGTCGTCATCGTACTGTCCGCTCTTGGTAGCCCAGAGAAAGGCAATCAAGAAGCCTATGGCTACAAGAAGACTAATTCCGATAAGAAGAAATATTGCACTCATGATTTCATCATTTATACACAAAGAAACTATCTGGGCGTAGGAGTAGAAATGATAGGTGTCAGGGAAAAAACTGATATATGTCAGCTTTTTAGAAACATTAAACCTGATGGCCTAACAAAACCTGTCCTATCTACTTAAAAGCTCTACGACCTGCCCAATTTACTGCCAGTGTAATAAAACTGACCACACTGACCGAACTTACCGGCATCAGTATGGCAGCAATCAGAGGGGTCAGCATACCACTCACCGCAAAGCTCAATCCGATGATATTGTAAATGAATGAGAAGAGAAAAGCTGCTTTCACAATGCGCAGGCTGGTCTTGGAAAAGCAAAGAAACTTGTACAGTTTTTTGAACTGCCGGGCATCCAGAATAGCATCGCAGGCAGGAGAGAAATGATAGATATTATCTGCTACCGCGATTCCCAGTTTGCTTTGCCTTAGCGCTCCTGCATCGTTAAGCCCATCTCCTATCATTATTGTTTGCTTTTGTTCTTCATCCAATGATTTCAGATATTCCAGCTTATTGAGAGGTGACTGGTTGAAATATAAATGGTCAAAATAAGGTTGTAGCTTTACCCTCTCCCGCTCATTATCGCCCGATAGCATATGGAGTTTGTACTTGTCTTTTAGTGATAACATCAGTTCATTAAAACCCTCACGGTACAGGTTTTCAAATTCATAATATCCTTTTACCTCTCCATTGATACTGATGTACACTCTTGTAGTTCGCTTTTCAGTGGATACTTGCCCTGTTACGAATGACTCTGCTCCGAGGAGTAGTTTGTTTCCATCCACATAAGCAATAATTCCTTTACCGGGTATCTCTTCAAAAGCATCTGTTTTGACCAGAGGAAGCTGATCATCCAGTGACTGGTAAATTGTTTTGCTGAGTGGATGGGTAGAATTTCTGACAACTGAACGAAGCCACATACTTTCCAACTGATTCAGCCTACCGCCTTCCAGCTTCAGATGCTGAGGTTTGGACTGCGTAATGGTACCGGTTTTGTCAAAAATGATGTCACTGCTACGCGCCATTTGCTCTACTGCCTCAGTATTTTTCAGGTATAGCCCCTTTTTACCGAACAGCCTTAAGGTATGGCCAAAAGTAAAAGGTACGGAAAGTGCCAGGGCACAGGGACAGGCAATGATGAGCACTGAAGTTACTGCATTAAGAATCTGGCTGCTATCCTGAAAATACCAATAAATAGCAGTAACAGCACTGATCAGCAGTATCACTGCGGTAAAGTATTTACTCACAGAATTGACCAGAGAGGTAAGCTGGGAAGTTTTTTGTTTGCTGAAAACTTCCTGGTTCCACAGGTCTGTTAGATAGCTGTTTTCTACTGGTTTCTGTATTTCAATGGTGAGCGTGCTACCTACCTGCCGCCCTCCGGCATAGAGCAGATCCCCACTGTTTTTGGAGACAGGTACAGATTCACCGGTGACAAAGCTATAGTCAATGTTGGCGTCTCCTTTCAGCAGAATTGCATCGGCAGGGATGAGTTCCTGGTTCCGGATCATGATCTTGTCACCGATCTGTAGATCTCTCAGTGCCACACTCTCTTCCCTACCACTATTTACTTTAGTAACAGCAATAGGGAAGTAGGAAGCATAGTCACGGTCATAAGAAAGCGCCTGATAGGTTTTGCTCTGATACCATTTACCAATCAGCATGAAAAAAATCAGCCCATTGAGCGAGTCCATATAACCGGGGCCCAGTTGCATCACGATTTCGTAAGTACTACGAAAAAAGAAAGCCAGCATACCCAGGGCAATAGGAAAATCTATGTTGATGAAGCGATATCGGATAGCTTTCCAGGCAGAAATCAGATAATCGGAACCTGCGTAAAAGAATACCGGCAGGGCCAGAAAGAGGTTGATATAGCCAAAAAAGACCTGATAGTCTTTGGTAAGTGAAAAATCTGTGTCCAGATATTCGGGTAAGCTCAGCAGCATGGAATTACCAAAACAAAATCCGGCAATTCCTATCTTGATGGCCAGGCTACGGTCTATATTCTTTTTGCTCTCTTTCTTACCATCGGCTAATGAAATTTCCGGCTCATAACCTACGGAAGTTAACAGCTCAACCAGCTGCCGGAGTGTAATCTTATCTTCTTCAAAGGTGATACTTACTCTCTTTTTCAGAAACTGTACACTGGAGTGTAAAATACCTTCCCTCAGTTTGTACAGATTTTCCAGCAGCCAGATGCAGGAACTGCAGTGAATGGCAGGGATGTAAAAGCTTATTTTTTTGAGGGTACCATCCTGAAAGTCATACAATTTGGCGCTGATCTCCTCATGGTCAAGGAAAGCAAATTTTTCCAGTCTGCCAGGGTTTTTTAGCTGAATACCAGGGTTATTTTCCAGATCATAGTACTGACATAAATCGCTGGCATTTAATATCTCATATACCGTTTTGCATCCCTGACAGCAAAATGTCTTCTCATCAAATGCTATGATTTCGTCTTCACAATCCTCACCACAGTGATAGCATTTCTCTTTCTCTAATGTTTCGGCCATAATCACCTTAGAATATATTTCTGCTGCTAAGGTCCCTAGATTATACCGTTTTCTGTATGATCACGATCAGAATTTATTATGACTTTTGTCAGTTTTTCAGGCACTGGCAATGAATAAAAAGTATTCATTATTATGAGCTAACTTCAGTTTTTCTATCTCTTCCCGCATAAAAGACGGAGGTGATTGGTCAGGAAAGTTATTCACAAGAAGAATATTTTTGAGGGGGTCAATGGCAAAGTGAATGGTATGGACTGAATCTTCACAAATTTTATGGACTCCCAAATCTTTGAAGTGGAAGCGAAGGTACTCAATTAGCATTTTCTCTTCATTAGCGGGAAAAGTAGAAGCATCTTTACTACAGGGGATAAGTACCGTGATCGGTATATTACGACATATGGGTGACAATACCATTCTTAGGAGCTTAATCCCCGACAAAGAAGTTAAATTGCCATCATAGATCAGGATGATTTGCTGAATTTCACACAGTTTGTCCGGGATCACCATGATGGGACAACCAGCTTTTTTGAGGACTTCATAGATAGGCTTATGCTGTCCATAATAGGTACAATCAGCATAATAATTAGCATTCCTGATTACCAGCAAATCAGCATACAGGCTCTCAGTAATCAGTTCTTTGATGCTGCTGGAATATATTACCTGCTTTTTATTGGCAAATGTGGCTTCTGCTTTTGCTGTTTCTTGTACCGAAACCCCTTGCTGCGCAGGGCTTTCGGCCTGAGTAGCTAAGGGCAGGTATGCTTCTGCCAAATCTTCCACCGTAATGCTTTCCAGATGGAATTTCATAATCTGATGGTGAGGGTGCGTGAGTTGATGATGGATAAAAGCCATTTCAAGTTGCGCATCATCCTGTCCATTAAGACATATCAAAATCTTCTTCCTGTTCATGGTCCTCACAAATTAGTTTAGATGACGGTATAGGAGGTCAATATCACAAAAGTAGAGAGAACAGAAGGGCAAGAAAATGATGGCTGTCAAACAAAAAAATGACAAATGTCAGTAAAACAAAAAAAGGGAGGGAGGGAAATGCTAAAAAAGGGAGGGAGGGAAATGCTTTGAAATAGAGGTGTTTAAAATAAAAAAAGCCCATTGCTGGGCTTAATATTTTGAGGTCAATAAAGATTTGCTGTTTTAACCAAACCTTCAGTGTCGTCTATACTGATCTTTCGTCCCTTGGTACTGATTAGTTTGTCATCTTTAAATTCATGAAGAAGTCGGATCAGCGTTTCAGTAGCTGTACCTACAATATTTGCAAGATCTTCGCGGGTGAGGTTAATCTCTACCGGACCATTTTCATGATAATCCAGGCCATAAGTATCTTTAAGCTTAAGTAAAGTGATAGCAAGACGCTCTCTAACTGTTCTTTGCGCCTGGTTGGTTAGGTTTTCAGTCATCACGCCAAATTCATGACAAACCTGCTTCATCAGTCTTTTGTTGAGGTCTGAAGAGTCATTCAGCGCCTGCAAAAAGTTTGGCCGTGACAGGAAACATATGGTACAGTCTTCCAGGGTTTCGGCAGATACTGAGTAAGGTTCCTCAGCAAGCATTGCTTTGTAACCCAACAATCCACCCTCTCCTATAATGTTGACGATCTGTTCTTTACCATCAAAACCGATCTTATATACCTTTATTTTACCCTTATTGACACAGAACACTCCCAGAGGCCGGGTACCTTCATGAAATAGTATCTGCCCCTTTTTATAGATCGTACAGGACTTATTCTGCGAAACCTCGGCAAGCTGTTTCCCGCAGAGTACATTAAACAGAGAGGAGTTTCGGGAGCGGCATTCCTCGCAGGAAATAAAAGTTTGTCCTTTTCGCATAATTAAGTATCTATTCTTAAGTAAAGCTAATTTATGAAATATGAAGCAAATTTCAAGTGTTATATACTTTAACAAACTTAAAACGGAAAGGTAAAAAATGTAGTTCACATATCTAGATGACTTAGATCATCTTATAAGTATTTTTTTGAGGATAAACATTAATTTTTTTGACATGCTTAGATTTCTATTATTTATTTTTTTGAGTGCCTGCACTTTATTCTTACCCTTTACAAGCAAAGCTCAGTTTCGTGTAGATATTGAAAGTGGGGCAGCTTTTACCGGATATAATAACATACAGGTGCCTGGTACGAGCGGAACTCGTTTTGACCTCAGTGAAGAACTGGATGTAGATGACCGTTTTTTCTATCGGGTCAAGCTTTTATATACTTTCAATGACAAACATACCATCGCTGCGCTTTATGCTCCTTTGAGCATTACGGCACAAGGATTGTCTAATCAGGAAATTCAGTTTGCCGGCTCCACATTTGCCGAAGGTGATGCGCTGAATGCCCGTTACGAATTTAATTCTTACCGTCTTACTTATCGTTATCTTTTTCCAAGAAAAGGTGATTTTCAATTTGGCTTAGGAGCTACGGCTAAGATCAGGGATGCGCTGATCAGACTGGAAGATGAAGAGCAACGTGCTACTAAAACCAACGTGGGCTTTGTACCTCTGATTAATTTTCAATTAGAATGGTTTGCCAGAGAAAAGCTAAGTTTTTTACTACAGGGAGATGCACTGGTCGGTCCCCAGGGTAGAGCAGAAGATGTTCTACTGGCAGCTTTGTTTTATCCGAGCCGCAATGTGACACTCAAAGCAGGTTACCGGATTCTGGAAGGTGGGGCAGATAATGATGAGGTATATAATTTTACATTAATCAACTACGCGGTAATTGGTGGTATTTTTACCTTCTAATTTCTATGCTCTGGCTGTTGCTTTTCTCGCATGATACTTTTGCTGATGTTGCTTAAAGTTAATGCTATGCACAATTACTAATAAAACCGAAGCAATCATAGAAGAGTACAATGCAGCTTCAAAAACCTCATGCAGCATTATGGATATGGAAAACCAGCCCGCGCCCACCCACATCAATACTTTGAGGGAATGATATTCAGCGTTACGACTGGCAAAATATACAGCGCCTATGGCCAGTATGATGAAGAGGTAATCTACCCATTCGGCATGGGTACTCCAGTCTTCATTCAGCAAACCTGCCAGTACAAGTACGGGTAAAAGTAAGCAATGAATCAGGCAAAAAATAGAACTAAGGATACCAATGGTGTCTGCTTTAGAATCTGCTGAGAACATTCAATCTTGATTTTGAAACAAAGATAGTCTATTAACGGACTTATCTGCAACTTAGTTGCATAAAAATTTAAACAAATAAAAAAGCTTCACCAACAAATGAATGGTGAAGCTTTTATGATAAATAAGTCCTTTAACGCATGCGTCTAGCGTTCAAGCTTGCGGTGGTTGTAGCCAGTATAAATCTGACGAGGACGACCGATCGGCTCTTTATTTTCGCGCATTTCTTTCCATTGAGCGATCCAGCCAGGCAGACGACCAAGCGCAAACATTACCGTAAACATATCGGTAGGGATGCCCATAGCACGATATAGTATACCTGAGTAGAAGTCTACGTTAGGGTAGAGCTTTCTTTCTTTGAAATAATCATCGTTCAGGGCAGTTTCTTCCAGTTCCTTGGCAATATCCAGCACAGGATCAGTAATACCCAGACCGCTGAGTACTTCGTCCGCATTCTTTTTGATGATTTTGGCACGAGGGTCAAAGTTTTTGTACACTCTGTGACCAAAGCCCATCAGGCGGAAAGGATCATTTTTGTCTTTTGCTTTGTCAATAAACTTCTTCACATCTCCGCCATCCTGCTTTATTTTTTCCAGCATCTCAATTACTGCCTGGTTAGCACCACCATGTAGTGGACCCCAGAGGGCGTTGATACCAGCAGAAATAGAAGCATAAAGACTGGCCTGAGAAGATCCCACGATTCTTACTGTTGATGTAGAACAGTTTTGCTCATGGTCAGCATGCAGGATCAAAAGCTTATCCAGCGCATCAGCTCGGGTAGCATCTACCTCATAACTTTCAGCAGGCAGGGCAAACATCATTTTCAGAAAGTTGCTGCAATAGTCAAGAGAGTTGTCGGGATAGCTTACCGGATGTCCGATTTTATGCTTGAAAGCCCAGGCCGCAAAGGTCGGCATCTTGGCAATGATACGGATAATGCTAAGGTTTACTTCTTCTTTGGAACGGTTGGGATCAAGCGATTCAGGATAGAAAGCGGTAAGTGAACATACCAGTGACGACAACACGCCCATAGGGTGTGCGCTGGAAGGAAAGCCATCCAGAATTTTTTTGATGTCTTCGTGTACTAGAGTATGGTGGGTAATTTCTTCCTTGAAAGCCTGAAATTCACTTTCGTTGGGCAATTCACCATAAACAAGCAGATACGCTACTTCCAGAAAATTTGACTTTGCAGTCAAGTCTTCAATAGAGTATCCACGGTAACGAAGTACGCCATTTTCTCCATCTAAGTAAGTAATGGAGCTGGTGGTAGAACCGGTATTTTTAAAGCCAGGGTCAAGAGTGATATAGCCACTCTCTGTTCTCAGCTTGCTGATATCTATACCTTTCTCTTGTTCTGATCCTTCAACAATTGGAAATTCATATGATTTCCCATCAACTTTAAGTTCCGCAGTGTTATTGGACATATTTGGAATGATTTAATAGTAATAAAAATTCAAGCTAAAAATAATGGATAACATTGTAATAAAATATTTTATAGGCTAATTGTTGCCCAGGATAAGCGGTAATCCATCACTACCATTGCCAATCACCACAACTTTTGCATTACTGGACTCCGAAAGACGAGTAGTAGCTTCAATACCCCGCATTTTCAAAAGCTCGTCAGTAAGGCTGCTATTGATAATTTTATTGGCTTCCGCTTCACCTTCAGCGGCAATACGTTTACGTTCTGCCTCACTCTTTTCTCTTTCTAATCTAAATTGATAAGCAAGAGCTTCCTGTTCTTGTTTAAGTTTATTTTCAATAGCAGTTTTAATCTGTTCAGGCAGATTAATAGAACGGATCAGCAGCGCTCTCATCTGTATGTTGTTGGATTCAGCCTGAAGAATATCTTCAGTTTCTTCAATGATTGATGTTTCCACCTCGCTGCGTTTGGTAGAATAAATTTCTTCAGCAGTATAACGGCCCATTACCCGACGAACGGTGGAACGGGTTTCAGGAATGATCAACTTATTGATGTAGCCCTCACCGAAAAGTTCGTGGATATATCCGATTTTGTCATACATAGGATGAAAACGTACAGTGACATCTACCTTCAGCGAAAGGCCATTTTTATCCAGTACGTCCATAGTTTCATCAATACTGTTTTCTTTGACATCATACACGTATATATCGTTCCAGGGAGCTTTGACCACAAAGCCGGGCTGATAAATTTGATCTTTGTCCAGCCCTCCTCCAAACTTACGGAAGATCACACCCCTTTCTCCTGAATTAATGGTGAGGAAAATACTGGATGATAAATAAATGACAGCGATAAATAAGATGACTCCAATGACGATAAAAGGCAAAAATTTTCGGTTATCCATATACAATAGGGGTTATCAGGGGTTTAATATGAGTAAGTGATAATTAAAAAAGTACTGAATAGCAATATTCAATACCAATATGAAGCCAGCCAGAATTAAAACGATTTTTAAAACACATCGTTGTTGGTAGATCAAAATAGAATTCTGAAGCATGCTTTATAAATGATATTTTTTTAACAAGGCTGTTTACTGATAAATTTTTAATTTGACACGATTTTTTGAGAATAATACCAAGTGATTGCTAATAAATAATCCTAATTTTGCGCTAAATTAATAATTACAGGCAGAAATATGTACTACAACTCAATTATAGAAACCATAGGAGATACTCCCCTGATCAAGTTGAACAAGGTGACAGAGGGTATAGAGGGTACGATACTGGTAAAAGTAGAATATTTTAATCCCGGAAATTCGGTCAAAGATCGTATCGCGATTAAGATGGTAGAAGATGCTGAGAAAGCAGGCATGATCAAGCCGGGAGGCACTATCATAGAAGGTACTTCCGGTAATACCGGAATGGGACTGGCCCTGGCTGCCATTGCCAAAGGCTACAAATGTATATTTACACTGGCCGATAAACAGTCGCAGGAAAAAATTGATATCCTCAGAGCCGTTGGCGCTGAAGTGGTGGTTTGTCCTACTAATGTTTCTCCAGACGATCCGCGCTCTTATTATTCAGTAGCCAAAAAACTGAATGAAACCATTCCCAACTCTTTCTATCCCAATCAGTACGATAACCTTTCTAACTGGAAAGCGCATTACGAAACTACCGGTCCTGAAATATGGGAGCAAACGGAAGGAAAAATAACTCATTTTGCTGCTGGTGTAGGTACAGGTGGTACCGTAAGTGGTGTTTCCAAGTACTTAAAAGAGCAAAGTGATAAGGTGTTTACTTTGGGAATTGATACCTATGGCTCTGTATTTAAGAAGTACAAAGAAACCGGAGAGTTTGATGACAATGAAGTCTTCCCTTACCTCACCGAAGGTATAGGAGAAGATATTATTCCCAAAAACGTAAATTTTGACCTGATAGATGAGTTTGTAAAAGTTACCGACAAAGACGCAGCCATTATGGCGCGTCGTCTTTCCAGAGAAGAAGGATTATTTGTGGGGTGGTCTTGTGGTTCTGCAGTTTTTGGTGCACTTAAATATGCCAGAAAACACCTGAAAAAAGATGATCTGATGGTGATCATCCTGCCCGATCATGGGACTCGTTATCTGGGTAAAATCTACAACGACAGCTGGATGAAAGACCACGGTTATCTGGAAAAAAGAGAGTTTGCTACCGCTCAGGATATTTTGAAAGCACGAAACGGACAGAGTGACCTGGTTACTGTCACATCAGATACAACAGTGGGGGAGGCTATTGGTATATTAAATTCCAAAGGAATATCGCAGATACCGGTAACAGATGGGGAATCATATGTAGGTAGCCTGACAGATTCCAAGCTTTTACATCAGTTGATTGATAACCCTGCCATCAAAACACAGCCTGTCTCCAAAGTGATGGACAAACCTTTTCAGTTTATTTCCATACACGATACGCTGGATGTTTTGTCTTCACTGATTGATAAAAATAACAAGGCTTTGCTGGTACGTGATCGACTGAACCAGGTCCACATTATAACCCGTGCGGACCTTCTGATGGCAATGAGCAATTAATCATAAAACTTGCTAAAGTTAATTGCCCGGTTCGTTGCCGGGCTTTTTTATGCATTTTGCTTTATTGCTTTTGTAAATGTTTTCTCTCAATTTGTAAGCGTTTTTTTACACTAACATTCTAATCAATTTTACAACGACTTATGAAATTACTTAAATTTAACTTATCTGTTTTATTGATTGCCGTAGTTGCTTTTGTATCCGGGGCATGCTCCTCCGGCACTACCGAAGAGTCTTCTGAAGATACCACTGACCAGACAGCAGAAATTCCACAAGATGAAGAAGTGTGGGTTGAGTTGGTAAAAGGAAGTTCTAAAGAAGGCTGGACACAGCTTAACGGAGAGGCGACCTACGAAGTGGAAAATGGGGTAGTAACCGGAACTACCAAACTGGGAGAGCCCAACAGCTTCCTGACCACCAATAAAATGTACGATGATTTTATTCTGGAATACGAAGTAAAAGTTGATCCCCGGATGAACTCAGGCGTACAGATCAGAAGTAATTCATATGAGCATGATACCACTTATGTGTATACTGATGACGAAGGAAATACGGTAGAAAAAACGGTGGAATCTCCCCGTGTACATGGCTATCAGGTAGAGATTGACCCTTCTGAGCGTGGTTATAGCGGTGGAATCTATGACGAAGCCCGCCGAGGCTGGTTAGCAGATTTATCGGAAAATGAAGAAGGACGTACTGCTTTTAAAAATAACGAATGGAATAAGTACCGTGTTGAAGCCAAAGGAGATACAATCCGCACGTTTATCAATGGCATACAGACTGCCGAACTGGTAGATGATATGACTGACAGCGGGTTCATCGGGCTTCAGGTTCACTCTACCAAAATTGAAGAACCTATGCAAGTGCAGTGGAGAAATATCAGGATTCAAGAGCTGTGATGGTGTTATAGTGCAATAGTGTTAGGGTTAATTTTGAGAGCATTTCTTTTAACCCTTACACTGTAACACTAAGAACCATTAATAAGGATCAACATCTATTGTAGTACTTGTTCTTTTGAGCTGCTTGTCTTTTTCTAAAATGTTGCAGGCATCAATAATAATCTTTTTTGCTTCCTGAATAAAAGTTTGCTTCTTCTCTAACTTGATCATCAGCTGCATCAGGTATTGGTTTCTTAGGCGGGAAATCAATGGTTCTTCCGGACCTAATACTCTTTTTGGACCCAGCACATCTCTTAAATTCTCACTGAGTCGCCTGGCAGCTTTACTGCAAATTAATTTATCAGGGTTTTTGATGGTGATGCGGATAAGTCTTACAAATGGCGGATAGTGATATTCCTGCCGTTCGGCAATCTCTTCCTGAAAAAGTCCGATGTAGTCGTTAGAAACGATTTTGTGAAGAATTGGCTGCTCTACATTTGTGGTCTGGATAATCACTTTACCTACTTTGTCGCGTCTGCCGGAGCGGCCACTTACCTGCGTGATCAATTGAAAAGTACGTTCGTGTGAACGGAAATCAGGAAAATGGATCATCCGATCAGCGTCCAGTATGCCCACCAGGCTTACGGCATCAAAATCCAGCCCTTTGCTCACCATTTGTGTACCCACCAGGATATCAAGTTCCTGTTTGGCGAAGGCGTCAATGATATTCTGATAACTATTCTTCTTGCGGGTAGTATCCAGGTCCATGCGCTGTACTCTGGCATTGGGAATGAGCATCTGAATTTCTTCTTCCAGCTTTTCTGTACCATAACCAGCAGTTCTGAGTTTGGTTGAGCCACAGGCTTCGCATTCCAGGTGCAGTTTTTCATGATGGCCGCAGTAATGACAGCGGAGTTCGTAGGCAAACTGATGATAAGTGAGGCTCACATCACACTGCTCACATTTGGGAATATGACCACAGTCTTCACAAAAAATATAAGGTGAATAACCTCGTCGGTTCTGGAAAATGATCACCTGCTCCTGCAGACCAAGCGTGGCTTCCATATGCTGAAGTAGTACAGAAGAAAAATCCTCCCGCATGGTACGGCGTTTCCTTTCTTTGCGGATGTCTACCAATTCTATTTCAGGAAGTTGAGCATTACCAAATCTGCGATTTAGCTGTACCAAACCATATTTCCCTTGTATAGCATTTTGGTAAGACTCAATAGAGGGTGTGGCAGAGCCCAACAATGTTTTGGCGTGGTGCATTTTTGCCAGTACAATCGCTACATCCCGCGCATGATAGCGAGGGGCAGGATCAAACTGCTTGTAGGAAATTTCGTGCTCTTCGTCAATGATGACCAGTCCCAGATTTTCAAAAGGAAGCAATACTGCGGAACGAACACCAACCACCAGAGGATAGCGTCCATCCAGTATTCCCTGCCAGACTTCCACCCGTTCATTGTCAGAAAATTTGGAATGGTAGATGCCCATCTGGTCACCAAAGATTTTCTTCAGGCGGTAAACGATTTGTGTGGTAAGCGCAATTTCAGGTAAAAGATAAAGCACCTGCCCCCCGCTGGAGAGGACATCCTGAATGAGGTCAATGTAGATTTCGGTTTTTCCACTCCCTGTCACACCATGAAGCAGCACAGCATCTTTATCCTCAAAATGCTTTAAAATTTGGTTTTTAGCTTCCTGTTGAGTTTCAGTAAGCTGTATTTTGCCTTCCTGAGTAGGGGCTACCGGTTGAAAACGTGAAACGATCTCCTCAAACTCTTCTAAAACGCCATTTTTAACCAGTGTATTAACTGAGGAGGTAGATACACTTTCATTGTTCAGAGAGGATTTGAGTAAGCCTCTTTCGTTGTCTTCAAGTTTTTGATAGGCTGGCTTAAGCTGAAGGTAGCGGAGGAGTACATCCAATTGTTTGGGCTGTTTTTCCAACTCTTCAAAAAGCTTTTCCAGGCTGATATTGTCATGGGCGTACTTTTTGCTCAGCCTAACTCTTTTCACAATTTTAGGACGGTATTTTTCTTTTACCTCTTCAAAGATCAGTACAGCTTCTTTGCGGATCAGTGATTTGATGACATGATAAAAATTTTTCTCATTGAGCAGGTTGCCAATCTCATTGTAAGTAAGTGTCTGTTTTTCCTGTAGTGCTTCTATGACCTGATATTCTTTGTCATTGAAGCTGCCTTCATACTCTTCCAGGTCAAATTCAGGATTCATTTGCACTTTTGACTCACTGCTCAGCTTTAGCCCGGAGGGCAAAGCCACGTTTAGCACTTCTCCTACGGTGCAGGCGTAGTAATCGGCTATCCAATGAAAATGCCTGATCTGTACAGGATGGACTACTGCCTGCTCATCCAGAACTTCCAGTATGTAGCGAGCCTGATATTTTTTAGGAGGAGTTTGATGAAGTTTACCTATTACCCCGGTAAGCACTTTTTTACTCCCAAACTGCACGATCACCCGGCTTCCTACCTGTACAATCTGTTCCAGATCTTTGGGAATACGATAAGTAAAAAGCTTAGGAATAGGTACCGGTAGCATCACATCGGCAAACCAGGTAATACGCTCGTCGGGGGCTTCTACGTTGAGTTTTAACTGATCCAAAGTATAATGTAAACAGTATTGTTGCTGAAAGAATTTCTAAATCAATGAATTTGAAAATTACATAACTTCATGCACTTTCAGAAATTCAACGCAACTCTACTTTGCTAAAGTTCTGCCTGCCCCTTAATCTAGTAAACTTGGGTATTCTAATACTTTAGAAAAGTACTATTTTCAGAGATTTGCTCTAATGCAGCTTCTTTGGTATGAACTGGCATTTTGCAGGCCTTATCAAAACAAACGTATACAGTGGTTTTGCCATCAATAGCTTTTCTGTCTTTGAGCAAAGGTAAGTCGCTACCTTTTTCCGTACCGACAAGTAGCCGGTTGGGTATATAGTGGGAGAGAAAAGTTTTGGCGTATGATTTACTGTCGTTTCCAATAATGGCTATTTCCAGGCTGGCTTGCATCATTTCCATGTACAGACAAGCCCAGTTGCTCAGGTATGCAGGGTCACTATCCAGCATTTTGAGCATCCTTTTCATCATCCTTTCACTCATCTCTTTGTACTTAGTATCATCCAGAAGCAATGAGAGACGATACAGGTTTTTTGCCATCGCTGAGTTCGAGGCAGGTATCACATTGTCAAAAAACTCCTTCTTGCGGGCAATGAGCTGACTTTCCTCATTGGTATAGTGGAAGAAACCTTCTTCTTTATCATAAAAATGATCTACCACAAAAGCTGTTAAATGCTCCGCATGACGTAGCCATTGTTCATCAAAACTGATCTGATACATGGCGATAAAGGCATCTATCACAAAAGCATAATCGTCCAGATAGCCTTCCAGATACGCTTTACCATCTTTATAGCTACGATACAGGCTGGCCCTGTCACCCTGCTGCCTCATGAGCTTATCAACGATGAAATGTGCATTACGAAGTGCAAGTTCAAGAATACTGGTATCCTGTATTGTGGCATAAGCATCGGCAAGTCCTTTGAGCATAAGGCCATTCCAACTGCACAGAATTTTATCGTCTAGTCCAGGGCGGGTTCTTTCTTCTCTTTTCTGTAAAAGCTTTGTCTTACTTTCCTGGAGTATTTTTGAGAATTTAGTTCTGTCTAATTCATATTTTTTAGCGAAGCGATCTTCTGTCGCTGAGCAGTGAAGAATATTATAATCATGCTCCCAGTTTCCTTCTTTTTTAACATGATAGAAATCGCTCATCATTTCAGCGGTTTCCCCTAAAGTTTCCTGAAATTCATCATAGGTCCATACATAGAACTTGCCTTCTATTCCCTCACTATCAGCATCCAGGGCACTGTAGAAACCACCTTCCTTGTTAGTCATCTCGCGAGAGATAAAGGCTACAGTTTCTTCCATTACTTTTTTGTAAAGCGGCTTATGTGTTAATGCATAAGTTTCAGCATAAAGGCTAAGCAACTGCCCATTATCGTATAGCATCTTTTCAAAGTGAGGAGCAAACCAGCGTTCGTCTACTGAATAACGGGCAAAGCCGCCACCGACCTGATCATAAATTCCTCCGAATGCCATCTGGTCAAGTGTCAGCTGCAGTTGGTTGAGTGCCTCCTTATCTTTAGTGTAATAATGATAGTGGAGAAGAAACAGCCAGTTGCTGGGCATTGGAAATTTAGGTGCTCTTTTCATTCCTCCTTTTTCCTTATCAAAGTTAGAAGAAAACTTTTCGTAAGCCCTGCCTAGCAGTTCACGATAAGCCTGTTGCTCCATCTGCTGCTCATCTTCTATAATGCCGAAGCGCTGAAGTTCGCTATGCGAAAGGTGATGGGCAAACTGCTCAGCAGATTCTTCCAGCTTTGCTCTCTGTTGGTCATAAGCCGTGCGCACATTGTGTAACAACTTAGTCCACTGCGCAGGGGGAAAGTATGTGCCACCATAAAAAGGCTTTTGATCGGGTAGTAAAAAGACATTGAGTGGCCAGCCGCCTTGTATGCCCATGCTTTGTACCGCTTCCATATAAATCTGATCTACGTCAGGTCGCTCTTCTCTGTCTACTTTGATACACACAAAGTTTTCACTCATGTACTTGCCAATCTCCTCATTTTCAAAACTCTCTTTTTCCATGACATGGCACCAGTGACAGGACGAATAACCAATACTGAGAATAATAGGTTTATCTTCATCCCGAGCCTTTTTGAGGGCTTTTTCATTCCAGGTATGCCAGTCTACCGGGTTATGTGCATGCTGAAGGAGATAGGGACTTTTTTCCTTGGCAAGCTGGTTGGTATATTTATGGTGAATTGTACTCATAATAATTGTTTTTTAAGTGCCTCAACTTCATTTCGCACATCTACTTGCTTACTTAAGAGATTAAGTTGCTCAATAGTTTTCAGAATAAACTGCTGATGCTGCTTTGAAGCAGGCTGAAACGAACGATGTGCTAAAGCCCTCTTTATCTTTTCCCATTCTTTTAAGAATTCACGTGCTTCTACATCCAGGTAGGCACTCACCCATTGTTCCCAGATATAATCTTCAGCTACTTCGGTAGGATGTATCATGTCTGCCTTGTAGAAGCGATAATCTCTTAGATCATCCATCATCAATTCATAACTGGGGAAATAGGCAGTGTTTTCAGGATAATTTTGTACGATTTCTTCTACTGCCAAACGAAGTGTAGCTTTACTTACTGTATTTTGAACCAGAGTGTCTCTGATATGCCTTACCGGGCTCACAGAAAAAATAAAACGCGCCTTTTGGTTTATGCCATGGAAGTTTTCATAAAAATGAGTGAAGCGAGTTTGAATCTCCTCGGGCTTCAATATTTTCTTTTCAAAAATAGCGGAAGGCATTTTGTGGCAGTTGGCTACGATTTCACCATTATTTTTTTTTTCGTAGTAGAAAGCAGTACCCAGCGTGATAATAATCCAGTCTGCGTTTTCTAGAAAATTATGCGTTTGCGACAAGGCATTTTCAATTTGCTTTTGTAGTCCCTCCTTACTTTCTGAAGCAAAATCCGAGTGAAAGTTATAATTGTAATGTACATTATCTCTCAACAGGTAGCTGTCTTCCTTTGGTGGTTGATTATTGAGGGAGTGAATCAACAAATTGAAAATGGAAGCAGGGTTGAAAAGTGTCCCGAAGGGATTGTTATAAGCATCAAACTTGTTTTCTGTCAATCTTTTACCAATGGCTTGCGCAAAGCAGGAGCCTATGCTCAGCACCTTTGAACTGAGCTGTAGTTTGTCAGAAGATGGCGTGATGGTAACCGGCGTTCTAAACATAAAAAAATAAGTAGGTTAGAACCGTATAATAACAAAAAAGCACCCCAAAAGATAGGAGTGCTTTTCAAAAAATGTTCTGGAAAATAATGGAGACTTAGCCTTCCACTACTTTAATAGTGATCTCATGTTTAACTTCCTTGTGCAAGTCAATCTCAGCAGTATACTCTCCCAGGTTTTTGATCTCCTGGTTGAAAGTGATTTTGCGACGGTCAATCTCAAAACCTTTATCTTTGAGTGCATCTGCTATCTGTAGGGTAGTTACAGCACCAAATATTTTTCCGCTTTCACCAGCTTTGGCAGGAATTTCAAGGGTAAGGTCTCCCATTTTTGCTGCTTTCGCTTCAGCGTCACTTTTGATTTTCTCAGCTTTATGAGAAGCCTGGCGTACATTTTCCTCAGCCATTTTCAGGTTAGAAGTACTTGCGATAATAGCAAGCCCCTGAGGAATCAGGTAATTTCTTCCGTAACCTGGTTTTACCGATACAATGTCATTTTTATAACCCAGGCCTTTGATATCATCTTTAAGAATAACGTCCATGTTTGTTACATTAATGGTTAATGGATGTGCATTTAAAGCCTCCCTTAAAAGGAAGACTTGTAATGACTTCCTTACTTCAGATTATCATCCACATAAGGTAAAAGAGCCAAATGTCTTGCTCTCTTAACGGCCTGTGCTACTTTCTTCTGATATTTCAGGCTGGTTCCGGTGATACGGCGAGGTAAAATTTTGCCCTGATCATTGACAAGTTTCAGCAGAAAGTCCGGATTTTTATAATCAATATACTTGATACCTTGCTTCTTGAAGCGGCAGTATTTTTTCTTATTCTCAGTTTTGTTACTGATTACGGGTTCGTTCTGTAATGTCATGATGCTGACTCCTCCTTAGCCTCTTTTTTAGATTTTTTGAATTCTCCTTTTCTTCTTCTTTCGTTGTACTCTACTGCATGCTTATCTAAAGCCACAGTCAAATAGCGCAAAATCCTGTCGTCACGTCTATATTCAGTTTCTAGAGTAGTCACTACCGAAGGTTCAACATTAAATTCTACCAAATTATAAAAACCTGTAGTTTTATGTTGAATGGAGTAAGCAAGTTTGCGCAAGCCCCAGTGCTCTACGTTGATCACGTCGGCACCGTTGTCTTTAAGGATTTGTACAAACTTACCGGCAGCATCCTTCATCTGATCTTCAGACAAAACGGGATTTAAAATGAATACTGTCTCGTAATTTTTCTTAAATTCCATTGTTTATTTTTCGTTAACTGGAAAAGAGGTGCAAATTTACAATTATTTTGATTCTAACAAAAAGTTATTAGCTTTCATTTGATAGGGTATAAATTAAATTTTGGCTGGGCTTACAGTATCTCAACCCTAATTCTTATTGTTAGTATATTTGAATACAAACGATCTATATTTTTCACGTACAACATTTATCCCTAAAAATATGTGTGGCAGATACAGTATCGGTGCAGAAATACAGGCACTGGCCAACAGGCTTAACGTAAAAGTTCCCTCAGATTTTGAGCCTAACTATAATGCAGCTCCTACCCAGCATTTACCTGTAATAAGTAATTATCAACCGTCAGGCTTTACATACTTTCAGTGGGGAATAGTTCCTTTTTGGGCTAAAGATGAGCAAAAAAGATTGATCAATGCTCGTGCCGAGACAATACTGGAAAAAGCAACCTTTAAAAAACCATTCAAAAGCCGCAGATGCCTGGTGGCAGCAGATGGATATTACGAATGGATGAAAACCGATGATGGGAAGTTACCTTACCGTATTTGCCTGGAAAATGAAACCCCCTTCGTATTTGCCGGCATCTGGGAAAGACAGAATGAATTTGAAGATCAGGCCGACTTTTGTATCATCACCACAAGTGCAAGTCCTTCGGTAGCTCATATTCACAATCGTATGCCGGTAATTTTGCATCCCGAGGCGATTCAGTTCTGGCTAAGCGATACAGAAGATTATGAAGGCTTGCAGGATGTACTCCGACCTTTGGAAGATAATTTGATAAAAGCCTATCAGGTCTCTAAAAAGGTGAATAATGTGCAGAATAATTCATTTGCTTTAACCGAAAAAATAAACGCTTGAGAAGGGGCAAAAAAATGCATTGCAATGCTGATGATATCCTTGTAAAGTACCAGTACCTATGCTAGCTTGAAGTTTTTAATGAATAACCCTTAGAAATAATATGCAAACCGAACGTTATAACCCAAGCCAGTTGGAAATTCAGGTGGCTAATGCTATTGAAAGTCTTAAAGGACAAATAGAAGAACAATTAGCCCATAATAAGATTATTGAAATAAAGAATAATACAGATCTGGATAATCCCCAGCTGAACATCTATCTACAGGATGAGGATGGTGACCAACATGAAATTGTGATCAAGGTTATCCAGCGGATTGATAATTTACAGAACGAATAGGCTTATGGAGCATGATGTGCAAATTACCGATAAAGAATTAACCTATCTGGAAGATCTTGATTTTCTGTTGACCCGCCACGGGATCAACAAAAAAATTAATCAACTTCTTCTGGAAACAGAAGCCGGGCTTAAGCACTTTATCCAGTCACACAGCATTCCATTTCCTGATAATATTAAGTATAAAGCCGGAAAAATTGCCAAGGGAGAGAACTACCGTTTGCTCCCTTACTTTATTTTAGACTACCCGCGTCAGTTTCATCGCAACAGCATATTTGCGTTGAGAACCATGTGCTGGTGGGGGCATTATTTTAGTGTTACTCTCCAGCTTGCAGGAAAGTCCCTCAAAGAATTGCGTCCTGCATTGATTGAAAATGCAGAGAAACTACAACAGCAGGAGGTTTATTTATACATTAACGAGGATGATCCCTGGCAGCATCATCTGGATGATAAGAATTATATCTCCTTAAAAACGCTTACTGAGGATGAACTCCGTACTAAAATACGTGAATTACCGTATATAAAGTTAATGTCAACGCTTAGACTGGAAGATTGGGAGGAACTTCCCGATTTTACACTTTTATTTTTCAAGCAAATGTTGGCAGCTCTTTCTCTTTATGAAGAAAGTAACGATGATTAAGTAAAGGTTAACCGCCTATTGAGCAAAAAATTAAATATGAAACGCATCCTAACTATCCTATTCATTACAATGAGCTTCCAGGTGTGGGGGCAAAGTGGTATTATACCTATTGACAGCCTGCGGGGCAGAGGAGAACTGCAAGATGGTAAGCGCGAAGGCCGTTGGACTTTTTTTAATGGTAATGGACAACTAGTTCAACGTGGTCAGTTTGAAAATGGTGAAAAAGTAGGCCGCTGGCTTTTTTTTGATGAGTACGGCAGTATGATGGGCGTAGGTTATTACGAAAAAGGTGAGGCAGAAGGAGAGTGGAAGTTCTATTATCCTAATGGTCAGCTAAAATCCATAACCTACCTTGATAATGGAATTCGTGATAGTACATATACTGAATATCATTATAATGGAAAAATAAGTGTAGAGGGGCAGTTTGATACTGATATTCAAACTGGAATCTGGAAAACCTACTATGAGACCGGAAGTATATATTCTGCCGGAGAATATGTGAATGGTCTGAAGAGTGGCATATGGAAATATTATAATCCCGAAGGTGTATTGATAGCAGAAGGACCCTACCGGCTGGACCTTGAAAATGGTCAGTGGTTCAAATACCACGATAAGGGGCAGCTGGAATCAGTGGGTAGTTTTGTGATGGGCGAAGAAGATGGACCCTGGGGACTTTTCTACATCAATGGACAATTGATACAGGAAGAAGAATGGAGTATGGGCCGCCTGATGAATGTAGGGCCTTACATGTCCATTACGGGTGATACTTTGGATAGTGGTACATTCAAAAATGGTGAAGGTATAAAATTAGCCTACTACAATACCGGAGAGCTTGAGGTAAAAGGCGAATATGAGAATGGTAAGCCCAATGGTGAATGGACTTATTATTTCCGAGAAGGAAAGGTTTCCGGTGAAGGTAAAATGACCAACGGACAGCAGACCGGGGTGTGGACGTATTATTATGACAATGGTAACATTGAATCAACCGGCGAATATACCCAAGATCAGAAGTCGGGGCTATGGAAATACTACACCCGTACTGGCAGACTGATAGAAGTGGTGGAACACGATCCTGTTGAAGATGAAGAGGAGCTTTAACACTGTTATTTCAAGTCCCCGCTAATTCCTACAGGCCTTAATTTAGTCAATTTTTTCAGGATACATACCTTGTAATGTATAGCACAACTTGCATTGTAAGGAGGCAAAGACATCGCTAATATGCACCATAAAAGATAGGTGCATGCGAATTAATATTGTCAGCATTTTTATTATGCTGATATTGTCTGCTCATTTTGCTGGAGCTCAGTCCAGGGTCAACCTTAGTGGTTATGTTTCGGATTCTGAAACCGGAGAGCCTCTACCGGGAGTCAATGTGACGATAACTGAGCTAGGCCTGGGTACAGCAAGTACTCTGGAGGGGTTTTTTCAGCTTGAAGTGGAGGCAAATAGTCCACATCGTGTACAATTTTCATTCATCGGTTATCAAGAGCAAGTTATGGAGCTCAACTGCGCTACAGATACTGTACTAAAAGTGCAGCTATCACCCGCTGTACTTATGACTGATGAAGTTGTAATACGCGCAGATAAAGATGAAAACCAGCATACTCAGCTGGTAGATAGGCTTAGCCTGAATGCTCAGGAGATTGAAAGTATTCCTCATCTTTTGGGAGAAGTGGATCCTGTAAAGGTAGTACAGATGCTGCCTGGTGTGCAAACTGCTGGTGATGGTAACACTGGCTTTTATGTTAGAGGCGGACAGGTAGACCAGAACCTGATTTTACTGGATAAGGCAACCATCTATAATGCCAGTCACTTGTTTGGCTTCTTTTCAGTCTTCAATGGTAACACAATTGGTGAACTGTCTTTGGACAAAGGAGGAATACCAGCTTACTATGGTGGAAGATTATCTTCAGTACTCAACATAGAAACCCAGGCAGGAAATAAAAAAGAATGGAAGGGTAAAGGTAATTTGGGTTTGATTGCCGCCAATATCAAAATAGAGGGGCCAGTGGTCAAAGGTAAAAGTTCTTTGATGATTGCTGGAAGGAGAACCTATTATGACATCTTTCAAAAATCTGTTCTGGAAAACACCTCTCTTCTTAAGTCAAGCCTGGATTATTATTTTTATGATTTGAATCTGAAATGGGATTACTTATTTTCTGATAAAGATAAGATCACTTTAAGTGCTTACACCGGTAATGATCATTTTCAATACGCCAACTTTGAAGCCTTTCAGAATGAAATCAGTTGGGGAAATCAAGCTGCTACTTTGCAATGGCAGCATTCATTCTCACCTCAATGGCTTTCTGAAACTACACTATTTGGTAGTCAGTATGAGATGAGCCTGGGGGCCAAAGTCAGTGGGTATCGTATTCAGATATCTTCTGATGTAGAGGAAAAAGGCGTCCATCAGGAATTTATATACTCTCCCGCTAATAATCAGACACTCACCACTGGCGTTAGGTTTACCCGATATCGTTTTGTGCCGGGAGCCATGCAGGCCAGTACTGAAGAGCAGGCATTAGACTTTGGCGAGGTAGTTCCATTGCATGCCCGGGAAGGAGCAGTATTTTTACACTTTGAATCAGCTTTAAGCGAAAAATTGAGTGCAGGTCTTGGAGTCAGAGCCAGCCTGTTTCAGCAAATTGGCCCTTTTCAGCGGTTTGAAAATGATGAAAATGGCCGTCATCTGGATACACTTTTTTATCAGCAGAATGAACGTATAGCACAGCACTCAGCTATTGAACCCCGTCTCTCTTTGGTTTACAAACTTTCTCAAGTTACTGCACTCAAGGCTACTTTTGACCATAATGTGCAATATATCCATATGGCTCCTATGTCATCCGTGTCATTGCCTACGGATGTTTGGGTGCCCAGTTCCAGCATTATCAAACCTCAAACAGCTAATCAATTTTCTCTGGGATATAACCGCTGGCTGAAAGATCTTGAGCTTAATACTTCACTGACAGCATATTATAAGCTTATGGAAAATCAGCTGGAATATCAGAACGGTGTACTTCTGGGAAAAGGGCAGTATCAGAACTTTGATGATAAATTTTATTTTGGTCAAGGGGATTCCTATGGTTTGGAATGGATGATTAAGAAAGAGAAAGGAAGTATTCATGGCTGGCTTTCTTATACATTGTCACGTACCACCCGAACTTTCCAAGATATCAACCAAGGATTAAGTTTTCCTGCAAAATATGACAGGTTGAATAATCTGTCCTTACTGATCAATTATCGTAAGCATACTAAATGGCACTTTTCAGGGGTATTTACATTGGCCAGTGGCAATACAATGACTTTGCCGGTGGCACGCTATATCATGCAAGGAAATATAGTCAATGAATATGCCGGAAGAAATAATTTTCGTCTGCCAAGCTACCACCGATTAGATCTTTCGGCTACCTATTATCCCGCCCCTACGGGTAGATTCAAATCGTACTGGGTGTTTTCATTATACAATGTCTATAGCAGGATGAATCCTTACTACGTCTATTTCCAGGCCGAAGGTAGCTTGCAAGATTATTCATTAGAGATTAATGCCCGTCAGGTATCATTGTTTCCTATCATTCCTTCGGTATCATATCATATTAGCTTTTAATATTGACGTATGAAGTTTTTCCACGTACTGGGTATTTATTCAATCATATTTTTATCAAGCTTGATATTATCCTGCGAGCAGGATATAGCAGTTGAGCTTCCCAAATATGAGCCAAAGCTGGTGGTAGAAGGGTGGATAGAGCAGGGCAAATATCCGCAGGTAATTCTTACACAGAGTGCTGCCTACTTTGATAAAGTTGATTCAGCTTCTATGCGTCATTCTGTAATCACTACCGCTAAGATTACTGTAAGTGATGGTGAGCAGGAAGAAATTCTGACTTTGAAGAAAAAAGAAGCATTCTTTCCGGCTTATGTCTATGAAGGAAATGAAATAAGAGGAGAAGTTGGTAAATCCTATAGCCTGAAAATTGAATCAAAAGGTAAAACTTATATTGCAGAGACTACCATCCCTGAGGTGGCTCATTTGGACAGCCTTTGGTTTGAACCTCTCACCAATAACGATACGCTGGGTCAAGTATGGGCCAGTGTGCGTGATCCTGCATCTGAAGCCAATCAGTACAGGATTTTTACCCAGAGAAAAGGTAAAGATAAAGGCTATATTCCGGTTTACCTCTCAGCAATCAGCGACGAAATTTTTAATGGTGAAAAAGTTGACTTCACTTTGCTAAGGGGAGCCGAATCGCTAAGTAATGTAACTGATGATCTTTATTTTAATAAAGGAGATACCATTTACGTTAAGTTTTGTACCATGGATATGAACCACTACCGCTACTGGAACAGTCTGGAAAGAGAGCTCTATGCTTCTAAAAATCCTTTATCAGCCTCGGGTAATAAGGTGCTTTCTAATATTCAGGGGGAAGATGTACTTGGTGTGTGGGGAGGTTACGGAGCCTCATACTTTACTATAATTGCGAGATAGATGTCATAAAAAAGCCATCCGGTTACCCAGATGGCTTAAAATTGAGACTTTACTTGTTATTGATTATCCTTCCAGGCTTCTCATAAACTTTGTGAGTTCATTAGAAAGCTCATCAAACCCTTCACCGAAATAGGTTTCCATATCAGACTTGGTTTCATCAGCGAAAATGAATCTCAGGTTTACAGAAGTATAGGACTCTTCTACTTCTACAATCTCCCATTTCTGAGTTTCTTCGTTATAATGATAGCTGTCATAGGTGTAAGTTTCCTCATAAGTATAGAACTCTGAGTCAGCTATTTTTTGCTTTTTGCTAGCATAAAATACAACCAGATTTACAGTTTCATTGAGAACTTCTGCTTCTTTGATAGCCTGATCACTGTCATTTTCTGCTTCCATATCTCCTTCCATGACGACATCATCGCCGTAGATTTCTTCCATTGCATCAGACAGCGTTACAATATCAACATTACCCGCGATCTTGATATCCATTACCTGGAAAAACGCATTGGCCTCAGTAGCGAGGTCTCCCGGGTTCGCATCCTCACTTGCAGAAATCTTTTCAATATTTTCTGTAGTGAAAGTTCCTTTAGCACCTGCACCCATAGAGATCAGAATTTTATCTCCTTTGGTAAGAGAATAGGCAGAACCAACATTTTCACTGTCATTTTTTGCTTCAAATGCGAAAGTATAGCTGCTGATGCTCACTGAAGTTTTAACACTATTAGGAGTGCCATCTTCATTATATGCAGCATTGAAATTATATAAAAGCGCCTGCTTACCTTCTACTTTTAGTTCTGCAACCAACTTAGTAGGTAAGTCTCCTTCATAATCATCTCCCAAAGGATTGGGTGAAGTAATACCTTCATAAGAGTGAATAGTCAGCACGGCATCATTGGAAGTTCCACTTTCGGTAGAAGGAAACTCAAATACGATCTTACTGCTTTCACTATTGTAGTCCCACTTGTCAGTGCTATGGTTATAGGAGTACACCCCAGCATATTTATCGTAATATTCCCGGATGCTGCTAGGCTCCTCTACTTGTGTACGTAGCGTAGCAAAGACATCTTTGACACTAGCCTTGCCATCCTGATATTTTTGAAGGGTACGTGCTGTGCTTAGTATCCTACCATTTATTGGAGCTTCTGATGATTGATCTAGCCAATAAGCGAAACTAGCGCTTGCTTTTACGCCTTGAGCTTGCTGTAAATCATCCATCTCATGGATGAGTTCAATACCATTGTCTTCTAAATTAGCTTTGTTTTGTTCAGTAGTAAAACTGCTAAAATCTTCCGGAATCTCAGTAGTACCAGTGGTAGGATCTCCACCTTCTACGATTTCGTCTTCCTTACAGGCTGAAAAGCATACCGCTAATGCTACTGCAAAAGCAGTGAGTTTGTTGAGTTTTTTCATAAAGTGTTCAGTATTTGTAAATGCTGAACAAATATTTGAAAAATTATATAAATAATTATTTTATTAATATAAAATGTATTGCTGTGTAGGAAATCAGACCAATAAAAAACTTTTTATATTTTTTTTCAGACCTTTTGATGCTATTGAATTGTCAGCGCTAGTATCTCAAGTTTCAGCTTATAAATTAGGTAAAGTTTCTTTTATGACTTTTTGAGATAGAAGAAACCCTTTAGTGAAATGGTTTTCATTTGCTTCCGGAGAGCCACCAGCCAAAAAAAGATTTTAAAAAAGGTAAATATGGTAGTTTAGACAAAAGGTACATGTCTTGTTGTAAAGAAGTAGATTCATCCATAAAAGATAAAATCTGATGGAAAGTATTGCCTTTAAAAAGATTAAAAAAAATCTTACTTACCACTTCCGGGTTTTGAGAAATGATTCTGAGCAGCATCTCATCGTAAAACTTAAAACGTTCCTTAACTTCCCAAATCGGCATACTTCCTTCCTGAATAGAGTTAATGAGTGAGAGGGTATGAGCAGTGATACGGTTAAAAGTATAGCCAGTGGATGGTTTGATCATTCCGGCAGCTCCGCCTATTTTAAAATAACGAGAAGAATAATTTGCCTCATTCTTCAAAAATAACATAGGAATCTTCCCAGTTTCAATTTGTTTGACTGAGTAGGAGGTATTATTGATTTGCGTTGATATATATTCTTTTATCAAGGTATCATACTGATGAGTTGGCCATACTTCAGATGAAAAGACCGTGGCTTCAATCAGACATGATGTAGATGAAAAGGGTAAGACATAAAAGAAAGTGGGCCAAACTGCATCTGATGTCAGGCTAAAATCCATAAGCGTTGCCGTAGAACTATCTAGAATTGGCTCATCAAACTCAACAAACCAGCCACGAAAATGCTGCCAAAGATGTGGAGATAAAAATTGATGTTTTTCAAGTCTTGCATCCAGTACGATAGAAGTATGAATCTCATCACCAGTGGTTTGAACAGTCTGGGTGTACTCATCCTGATTATGGCTTATGACTTTGTCCTTCAGATAATGCCAGTTTGGATGTCTGGTCAATCCTTCAGAAAAAAACCAGTCAAACATTGCGGAGGCAGGAATATAACGATACTGATAAGAGGCTATCTGCTCCTCTTTGCTAAAATCCTTGAAGCTAAATTTTAAGCGGTCCCACTGATGGGTAACAAAATAATCACAAGGATGAGTACCGCTATGCCAAAAACACCAGGACTTTTGAAAGTCAGGTTGAGGGTCAATGAATAAAATTTTTTTGTTTCTGAAGTAAGGCAAATCTTTGATACCCCAGGCAAATTGAAGGGATGAAGCACCTAAACCTACAAGGGTAATATCAAAGTTTTCTGACATGATTGAATGAATATTTATCTGGTAAAGTGCTCAAAACTATCGTCCCAGCTATAGTAAATCAGGAAAGCTTGAATGGGATTTATTACCGGACTTTTAAGATCTAGCTATTAGCATGTCTTAAGTTATTTGTTAAAATTTTAATTGAATATAATAAACGATTATTATGCATAATAAAAATATATCTTAATTTGTTAATTATTATTAACAAATAGTTAAACAAAATTAAATCTTATCTGGTTTTGCCTATTGTATGTTATACTCAAACATTAATAACTATGAATACCTTAGCAAGCCTTTTCCTCTTAGAAACCTTTCCTAAAGATGATCCTGTAGCATTTACTTTCTTTAGCGGCTACATGGCTATGTTTGCAGCCACCATCTTTTTCTGGTTATCCATACCTATGGTATCAGATAAATGGAAAACTTCTCTCATCGTATCCGGACTGGTGACATTCATTGCCGGAGTGCATTATTACTACATGCGGGATACTTATATGGCTACCGGAGAGTCGCCTACAGCTTACCGCTATATAGACTGGACCCTGACCGTACCATTGTTGATGGTAGAGTTTTATCTTTTGCTCAAGCCTGCTGGAGCTAAAGCAGGTTTACTTACTAAGCTGGTAGTAGCTTCCTTATGGATGCTCATTGCAGGTTATATCGGTGAAGCTTTTTATGCTGATAATGGACCTTTAAACATACTATGGGGAATCATTTCAACATTAGGTTACCTGTATATCGTCTATGAAATATATGCAGGCGAAGGAAAGAAGCTCGCTGCCAACTCTAACAAGTTTATCAAATCTGCACAATCCAAAATCACCTGGTTTGTAATAGCCGGATGGGCAATATATCCTATAGGTTATATGCTGCTGGATGGTAACCTTTTATCAGGTCTGGCCGGTGTACTGCCGATAGATTTGGTGTATAATATAGGCGATGCTGTAAATAAAATAGGATTTGGGCTGGTTACTTACTCAGCAGCAATTTCTATGACCAAGCTGGAAAAAGAACAGGGTATTACTGATAATGAGTTGCTTGGAAAGAAAAAAACCACAGTGGCAGGATAATTAAAATTCACCATAGTCTGTGACTCTCGTAAAAAGGCAGCCTTATGGGTTGTCTTTTTATTTGTAGAGGTGTAATACTTTAAAAGGTGTCATCTTAAGCTTCAATCTGCCTCATAAATTTTCCTTGATTAGAACCGGAATTGGCTTCTCTCAACTAACTTTTTTGTTTCCAGCCTTTAAGATATGGCACGAGCTAAAAAAATATTGCATCTGTTTCATTCTGTATTGCTATCAGAGAAATTCCGGAAAAGGTGTGAATTTGCTATTGTTATCATAGCAATTGCCGGCTTTATTATCCATTTGCTTTTCATTGCAATGTCACATTGGGGATTGATAGATTCCTTAAGATTCAGAGATCTGTTAGACAACCCCTTGGTCGCAATCTATACACCATTTTCCTTCATATTGATATATGAGGTTTATTTATTGGTCTACTATCTACCCCAGTCCACCAGCAAGTACGTAGGCAAGCAGTATGAGATCATTACCTTGATCGTTATCAGAAGTATTTATAATGATATAGCAAGACTGGATTTTACCTCTAATTGGTTTGAAAATCAATACGACCTTCAGTTTACTTATGATATCATTGCAACGATAGTCTTGTTTTATCTGATATTTCTTTTTTACAGGCTAAATCAAAAAAGACCTCAGAACACTTCGGAATCCTATCCACCAAAAATGGCCCGCTTTATCTGTATGAAAAAGCTCATCGCAGGAATTTTGATACTGGTGTTTTTTTTTCTGGCTACCTATAATCTTGTGATGTGGATAAACTCCAGCCTCTATTTGGTGAATGACGAGGTTGATTCAATCAAGGATATCAATAAAATATTTTTTGATGACTTTTTTACAATACTCATCTTTACAGATGTAACGCTCCTACTAATCTCTTTGCTCTACACTCATCAATTCAGTTCAGTCATTCGTAATTCGGCATTTATTATTTCTACGACTCTCATCAAAATGTCATTTGGTATAGAAGGTATTGTAGGTACAATACTTACAGTCTTTGCAGTTGCTTTGGGGGTTCTGATTCTAGCGATTCAAAACCAATACAACAGGCTAAATGCAACTTCAGATAATAAATTTTAAACAGAAATTTTGTAGCTTCATATTCACTTAACTTTTCAGATTTTTGAAATTGATTTTTCAGATTTTTTATCAATAGATACTTAAATTTCTTACGAATCAATAAGCTAACACAACTCAAAAAGCCATTCATCAAATCTTGTAAGTCACTATCTCCATGCACAACCTATTTCTAATTTCTGTACTATCAATCTTATTACTTATGGCTGGAAGTTCATATGCTCAATCTGCTGAAGGTGATCCTAATCAACTTTTACTTAAGGATCATCGGCCCAAGTCTATTTACAATATTCCTCAGACTGCTGTTGAAAAAGCAAGCTTCCCCCTGATTGATTTACATACCCACCCTTATGTAAAAAGTGAGGCAGAATTGGATCAATGGGTGCAAACCATGGATGAACTCAACATTGATAAGTCGGTCATTCTTACTTATCAGACCGGTGAAGCTTTTGATTCGCTTTATCAGTTTTTCCAAAAATACCCCGATCGCTTTATTCTCTTCTGTGGCTTTGACTATTCTGCTTACGAAGAAGATGATTTTGCAGAAAAAGCAGTAAAAGAACTGGAACGTTGTTTTGAGGTTGGAGCAAGAGGGGTAGGGGAACTAGGGGATAAAGGCGCAGGCTTATTCTACTCCAAACCCAGCCCGGCTTATGGTATGCACATAGATGATGAACGTATGAAGCCCCTGATTGAGAAATGTGGAGAACTGGGTATGCCGATCAGTATCCATGTGGCCGAGCCTATCTGGATGTATGAACCTATGGACTCCACCAATGATGGTTTGATGAATGCTTACAAATGGCGTCTGGATAACAAAGAAAATATCAAAGGACACGCTGAAATGGTAAAAACGCTGAAGAATGCGGTAAGTGAGCACCCAGGCACCACCTTTATTGCCTGCCATTATGCCAATAGCTCTTACGACCTCTCTATTCTGGGAAAGCTTTTTGATCAGTATCCGAACCTTTATGCGGATATCTCTGCACGTTATGCTGAAACCGCAGCCATTCCACGAAATGTCAACCGCTTCTTTACCCAATATGCCGACCGCCTGGTTTATGGTACGGACATGGGCACAGACAAAGCCATGTACCAGACTACTTTCAGAATATTAGAAAGTGATGATGAGCATTTTTATGATCACAGTATTTCTTCATACCACTGGGCACTCAATGGCTATGGCTTAAGTAAAGAGGTTTTGGAAAAAGTATACAGAACCAATGCACTGAAAGTACTCAATCTTGAGAACTGATTTTTAAATCTTAAAAAATATTTTTCTCTTATACAGCCAATAACACAAGTGCCAGTAAAGGGCAAAGACAGTAATTGAAGCGATTATGGCCATGGTATATGCATTGGCTCCTAACCAACTAAGTACCCCATCGGTAAAAATGGCTGTAAAATCATTGACCCACTGATGTCCAACTGTTTGGGTAAAAAGGTAGATGAAGATGGAGTTCATTCCGACTATGCTGAAAAAGAAAACACCAGCCCGTACTTTCTTGACATCTACCAGCCAGTAAGTTGCTGCCAGCACCAGCAGACACCAACCTCCGCTGACGATGGTAAAAGATGTAGTGGCAATACGCTTGATGATAGGCGTAATACCTGCAAAATCCATCGCATAACCCACTACCAAGCCTATTAAGCCAGCAATCACCAGTGGTTTCAGTTTTTCAGAAGCACTTGTATTTGAGATGAGTATTTTTCCCGCTACCACTCCCCAGATGGTATGGGCTGCGGTGGGCAGACAGTTAATGGTGACCCAACCTCCTCCATTGATTTTACCCATCAACACCGTATCCATCCAGGCCCCAAAGTTTTCACCCTGTATAAAGGGCTTCTCAAAGCCATCAATCAGTACAAAGCGATATAAAATTTCAGTCAGGAGCAAGAAGCCAAAGGAAGCAATGATCTGTGTTTTGATAGGCTGGCGAAAGAGAAAAAAAGTTACCAGTATGGTGAATGAAAGTTGGGTAAGCACGTTCCAGAGTTCCCAAACCAGTTCGCCACTATACACACAATGCAACATTACGCCAAATGCAAACAGCAGGGCACAGCGTTTGAAAATATGATTACGTGCTTTCTTCCAGTCGCTGGGAAAGTGAACCCTTTTTTGTAATGAAAAGACCATAGCTACTCCGACGATAAACATGAAGAAAGGCTGAACAAGATCCCAAAACCTTAGCCCGTTCCATGGATGATGATGGAACTGCAATGCCAAAGCATACAAAAAACTTCCTTCATTGCTAAATTCAAGGGCATGATGATAAAGCTCAGTGGTTTCTCCCACCAATAAAAACATGGTGGCTCCCCGGAAAAGGTCTAAAGAAAGTAGTCGCTCTGATTTGATAGTCTGGTGAGTGTCAGTAGTAGGTTTAGGTTGGGTGTCAATCATGGTAGCTAAGCTTAATTTCCATGAATATAAAAAATAGCTTTTGAAAATCAGGGATTGGGAAAAACTATTGAACAGAAAACAGCCTAAAATAGCTTATTTGTACTGGCAATGGCGATTTTAGCTCCTTTGAATCAGGTTTTCAATTCCTCGTACTACCATATCTATTCCGATTGCTCCTACAAAAAAGCCGTTGATTCTGGTGAGTATGTCCAGGTTTTTATCAAAAGCGACTTTCAGCTTACGAGAAGTAATGCGTTGTCGAATTTCCTTTAAGCCGATTACGAAAGCAAAATTGACCACCATAATGATTATCAGGGAAATTATACTTTCATAAAACATCAATTGGTCACCCATAAGGATAGACAGAGAAATGGTACCGGCACCCACCATAAAAGGCAGCGCAATTTCTGAAGCCAGATCATCCAAATCTTCTTTGATCTGAATAAACCCTCGTTGGCCTTTTACAATAAAAAGGTAGGCAAAGGAAAAGAGAATAACTCCTCCAAAAATCCGAAAAGACTCAAAATAAATCTGAAAAACTTTCTGAAAAATGAAGTCTCCTAACAACAAAAAAAATAAAAAGACAATAAATGAGATTAAGGATGCCCGGAAAAAGACTTTTAGAAAATGCTGGTCGCTTAGATCTTGCATCACTGGTTTTAAGTACAGAAAAAGCGCAAATGGATTGAGCATGACCAAAAAGCCAATGACTACAGATAGGATGTCCATAAAAAATTGATTTATTTAAAAAATGTTGTATTCAAAAATATAAAAATAGAAGTGATACGGAAAACGCTTTTCTTTAAAGATGTAGACAAAAAAAGGGCTGGCTCATTTGCCAACCCTTAAATATTGGATCAATAACAAAATTACTCCACTGCGCCACTTTTAATTTCCTCAACCACATCAGGGTTCAGTAGGGTAGAAGTATCTCCCAGGCTGGAAGTATCTCCCTGAGCGATTTTTCTCAGTATACGACGCATAATTTTACCGGAACGGGTTTTAGGCAAGCCGGGTACAATCTGAATTTTCTCAGGCTTGGCAATGGGGCCGATAATCTTGGTAACCGTTGATCTGATTTCATTTTTCAGGTTTTCTTCAGAACGATCAGTCATATCGCAAATGACAAAGGCATAAATTCCCTGCCCCTTGATGTCATGTGGGTAACCCACTACAGCTGATTCAATCACTTTAGGGTGCTCATTGATCGCGTTCTCAATCTCGGCAGTACCCATTCGGTGACCGGAGACATTGATTACATCATCAACTCTACCTAAAATTCTGTAGTAGCCATCTTCATCACGCTTTACGCCATCACCAGTAAAGTAATAGCCTTTGAATGCAGAGAAGTATGTCTGGCGGCAGCGCTCATGATCTCCGTAAGTTGTTCTTAAAATAGAAGGCCAGGGGAATTTGATGCAGAGATTGCCTTCTACGCTGTTTCCTTTCAACTCTTTACCATCATTATCCAGTATTACTGGTTGAACTCCGGGCAGTGGTAAAGAAGCATAAGAAGGCTTGGTAGGCGTTACTCCGGCAATGGGTGAAATCAGGATACCACCGGTTTCGGTTTGCCACCAGGTATCTACGATAGGGCATTTATTCTTACCTACATGGTCATGGTACCAGTGCCAGGCCTCTTCATTAATAGGTTCTCCCACTGACCCTATTACCTGCAGAGAATCTAGAGAATAAGGCTCCAGGGGCTCTGTGCCATGGGCCTGAAGCGCACGAATAGCGGTAGGAGCTGTATAAAACTGATTAACTTTATACTTGTCCACTATTTTCCAGAAGCGACCGGCATCAGGATAAGTCGGTACGCCTTCGTACATCAGCGTGGTAGCGCCTGCTAGCAAAGGACCATAGACAATGTAAGAGTGGCCAGTAATCCAACCCACATCAGCAGTACACCAGTACACATCACCTATGCTGTATTGGAAAACATTTTGAAAAGTATAATCGGTATACACCATATACCCTCCGCAGGTATGCACTACGCCTTTGGGCTTACCGGTAGAGCCGGAAGTGTAGAGGATGAAGAGCATATCTTCTGAGTCCATCTCTTCGGCTTTACATTCTGAAGAGACACCCTCAATCGCATCATGCCACCAAAGGTCACGTCCGTCTTTCATATTGACTTCAGTACCCGTACGTTTTAGTACAATCACCTTTTCAATGGTAGAGGTATTTTCTAATGCTTCATCCACCACTTTTTTTACTGGGATAGACTTAGCACCTCTGAAATTACCATCGGAAGTGAGTACCATTTTGGCCTCACAGTCGTTGATACGATCGGTGAGTGAAGAAGCTGAGAAACCAGCAAAAACTATAGAATGCACAGCACCGATGCGTGCGCAGGCGAGCATAGCTACAGCCGCTTCAGGTACCATAGGCATATAAATGATCACGCGGTCACCTTTCTGAATGCCGTTGGCTTTCATGGCATTGGCGAACTTGCAGGTTTCCTCATAAAGCTCTCGTAAAGTCAGAATACGGTTTTCATCATCTGGTTCATTAGGTTCCCAAATGATGGCAGGACGCTCACCCTGCGTAAAAAGATGCCTCTCAAAAATATTCTCAGTGATATTGAGCTTACCGTTCACAAACCATTTGATATCAGGTTTCTCAAAATCCCACTCAACAATTTTATCCCATTTTTTTCTCCAGTAAAAAGATTCAGCAATTCTGGACCAAAATTTTTCGGGTTGTTGCACACTTTTATCGTAGTCGTGGATATATCCGGCCAGCGTTTGAATTTTGTGACTCATCGTATTATATATCGTTAGGTATTGTTAAAAAATGTGTTAATCGTAGTGCTAATATTAGCAATTAATCAACTCAATAAAAAGAATTTGGCTTAATGACCACCCGCTCTACCAGCACCTCGGGGGAATCTTATGGTTTCTACAATTTCCTGCACATCTTCTGGTGGTGGAGCAGTAAGTTGACATACAATGATAGAGACAGCAAAGTTGATAAGCATGGCGACAAAGCCGAAACCTTCGGGTGAAATGCCAAACCACCAGTCTTCCGGACTACTTTCACCCAGCAGGTTAAACTTGAACTTGAGCATGTAAAAAATCATAGATAATAAACCTACGATCATGCCACTTACTGCGCCTTCCTTATTCATGCGCTTATAGAAAATACCCATAATGATGGCGGGGAAGAAAGACGCCGCTGCCAAGCCAAAAGCCAGGGCAACTACTGCCGCTACATAACCAGGTGGATTGATACCGAAATAGCCTGCAATGATTACTGCTACTGCCGCAGCGGCACGGGCTACAATCAATTCACCTTTTTCATTAATATCCGGCATGATCTGCTTTTTGATCAGGTCATGGGAAACTGAAGTAGAAATCACAAGCAGTAGTCCAGCTGCGGTAGAAAGGGCAGCGGCCAAACCACCAGCAGCCACTAGTGCGATTACCCAGTCGGGGAGGTTGGCAATCTCAGGATTTGCCAGCACCATGATGTCGCGATCTACATAGAGTTCATTGGGAGAGGAGGAGTCTACATTAGAAACTATTCTTTGTCCATAAGCACCTTCCTCACCTTCTACAAATTCTGGGGTGATACCACTGATCACCGCTCCATTGCTGTACTGCACTACGCCATCTTCATTTTTGTCAATCCAGGCCAGTAAGCCGGTTTGCTCCCAGTTTTTAAACCATTCTGGAATCTCACTATAATTCTTATCAGTTACTGTGTCTATAAGATTCACCCGGGCAAAAGCGGCAATTGCAGGCGCAGTAGTATACAGGATGGCAATGAAAACCAAAGCATAACCTGCTGAGATTCGGGCGTCTTTGACTCTGGGAACCGTAAAGAAACGTACGATTACGTGTGGTAAACCAGCCGTACCTACCATGAGCGCCGCAGTGATGGCGAATACATCCATGGTACTTTTGCTGCCATTGGTATAAGCATTAAAGCCTAATTCCTGACTCAGTCCATCCAACCTATCCAGTAGGTAAGTATCAGTTCCCTCCAAAGTAGCCCCAAAGCCGATTTGTGGAAAGAAATGTCCGGTAAGTTGTATGGAAATGAAGATGGCAGGTACCATAAAAGCGAAGATGAGCACGCAATACTGTGCTACCTGGGTGTAAGTAATGCCTTTCATCCCGCCCAGCACAGCGTAGAAAAAAACAATCGCCATACCGATGATTACGCCCCACTCAATTTCAACCTGAAGAAAACGGGAAAAAACTACACCTACGCCTCGCATCTGTCCGGCTACATAGGTAAAAGAAACAAAGAGGGCACAGATCACGGCTACCGTACGAGCCAATTCTGAATAATAGCGGTCTCCGATAAAATCAGGTACGGTGAATTTTCCAAATTTACGCAGATAGGGGGCAAGCAATAATGCGAGCAAGACGTAGCCTCCGGTCCAGCCCATCAGATATACCGCCCCATCATAGCCCATAAAGGAAATGAGTCCTGCCATAGAGATGAAAGAGGCGGCTGACATCCAGTCGGCGGCGGTAGCCATGCCATTGGCAAGAGGGGGAACTCCTCCACCAGCCACATAAAAATCTCTGGTAGATCCGGCCCTTGACCAGATAGCGATGCCGATGTAAAGGGCAAAAGTGAGACCGACAATGATGTAGGTCCAGATTTGTACGTCCATAGTTTGGTTAGTCTAAATGATTTAGGTTGTTATGATTAGTCAATGCATCAAAGATAGAACACTCTTGTATCAAATGAAGATATCCTTACAAAGATGTAAATTGATCTTTGTTGTGCAAGTACGACCGCTAATACTTATGATTTAAGAATCGCATTTTTTTGCCTATTTGTATAATGTGCTCCAAAAAATGAAATCCTATCCTGCTTTAGTGCATAGCAGTTCTGCCAAAAAATGATGTACTTGTAGAAGTAGAATTTTTTTAAGCTAATACAACCCTTCATGCGTAGGTTTCTGATCTTTTCCGGAGCGATAATACTTATTGCAGCAAGCCTGCTTATGCATTATAATGCTTCACATGAGATCAGCTACAATCAGGATATTCGCCCCATCATCAACAATAAGTGTATTGCCTGCCACGGAGGAGTGAAAAAATCTGCCAACCTTAGTTTCCTTTCCAGAGAGGCAGCGCTGGATACAGCCGAGTCCGGCTTGCCAGCCATTATCCCCGGTGATGCCGGAAACAGTGAACTGATCAAAAGACTTAAACACCACGATCCTGAGCAGCGTATGCCTCTTGAAGCCGAGGCTTTATCGGAAGAAACCATCCAAAAGTTTGAAGCCTGGATCAATGAGGGGGCGAAATGGGAAGAACACTGGGCCTTTATCCCTCCCCAAAAAAATACGGAAGTCCCGGATGCTTCTGAAGAGTGGGGCAATAATGCAATTGATCAGTTTGTCTACGAAAAGCTCACTTCCCAGAATCTGGAGCCTGCTGCTACCGCTGATAAAGCCGTACTGCTCAGAAGGCTTTACCTTGATCTCATTGGCATACCTCCCAGCCAGGAGGAAGCAGAAGCTTTCCTGAATGATGAAAGCCCGGATGCTTACGAAAAGCTGGTGGATAAACTGTTGGCTTCTCCGCATTTTGGCGAACGCTGGGCGAGCATGTGGCTGGACCTGGCCCGTTACGCGGATTCCAAGGGCTATGAAAAAGACCTGAACCGCAACATCTGGCAGTATCGGGATTGGGTGATCCATGCTTTTAACAGGGACATGCCCTTTGATCAGTTTACCATTGAGCAACTGGCCGGTGATTTACTCTTGCATCCCCGTGAGGACCAGTTGATCGCTACTGCTTTTCACCGTAACACCATGACCAATGATGAGGGTGGAACAGTAAACGAAGAGTTCAGAACAGCAGCCGTCATAGACCGGGTATCTACCACTTTTGAAGTCTGGCAGGGAGTGACCATGAGTTGTGTACAATGTCATAGCCATCCTTATGACCCTGTGTATCATGAGGAATTTTATCAGTTTATGGATTACTTCAACAACACCATAGATGCGGATATGTACAATGAGCGTCCGCTGCTGTTTAATTACGAAGAGGAAGATGCACAAAAAGTAAGTGAGTTGGTCAACTGGCTGGATCAACGGCTTCCTGCTGATAGAAAAATAGAGCAAAATGCCCTGCTGCATGAAAAGAAGGAGCAGGTGCTATACAATTCCGATTATCGCAGGGTGGAAGCCGAAAGTATGCACAATAATCATCGCATCATTGAGCTTATTCCCGATGGACAGGATGTGGTGTGGCAGATACAGGACAGTACCTGGATCATGTTTGAAGATGTGGACCTGACCGCGGTAGAAGCCATTTCCTTCCGCTGCGCCACAACGCTTTCCGGAAAGATTGAAGTGAAACTGGATTCTTTACAGGGGCCAAGCCTGGGAGAAGTAACGATTGCTACCACCGGAGCATGGGATAACTTTATGATGGTAAAACCGGAGCCTTCCCAATGGAAAGTATTGTCAACGGCTATTCCCTA
Source organism: Catalinimonas locisalis (assembly GCF_038039535.1). Lineage (NCBI taxonomy): Bacteria > Pseudomonadati > Bacteroidota > Cytophagia > Cytophagales > Catalimonadaceae > Catalinimonas > Catalinimonas locisalis. The sequence continues at coordinate 469,439 of NZ_JBBPHP010000002.1, forward strand.
CACCCGTGGTCAACATGATGTATATTATTTGTTCAAAAAGTACCAGCATACCGGGCAGCATCTGTTCCATCTGGATTGGATTGAATACCATGAGAAGCAGCCGCTGAGAAAAGCTTTTGACCAGGAGTTCAATGAGAAGCTGGAGGCTCTGGCTGCTATCAAACCTATGGCTACTCCCATCATGGGAGAGAAATCTCCTGATAGAGCCAGAACCACTCATATTTTTGAAAGAGGCAACTGGTTGGTACCCGGTAAGGTAGTGAATGCTGATGTGCCCAAGATACTGGGAGATATACCCGAAGACGCTCCTAACAATCGGCTGGGTATGGCCCTGTGGCTGGTCAGTGAAGATAATCCTCTAACCGCTAGGGTGACGGTCAACCGGTTCTGGGAACAGCTTTTTGGTTATGGAATCGTAGAGACAATGGAAGATTTTGGCTCGCAGGGCTTTGCTCCGAGCCACCCCGAACTGCTGGACTGGCTGGCAGTACAATTTATGTACGAGTACGACTGGAGCATGAAAAAGCTTTTGAAAACCATTGTCATGTCGGCCACCTATCAGCAGACCTCCAGCGCTGGCCTGGAAAAGTATGCACTTGATCCTAAGAATATATATTTAGCCAGAGGCCCGAAAGTGCGGCTTTCTTCTGAGCAGATTCGTGATCAGGCTCTGGTAGCCAGTGGCTTGCTTAACCCTGAAATTTCTGGTCCCAGCATCATGCCTCCTCGCCCTGATATGTCAAACTCCAACTGGACAGATTGGAAAACTACCGAAGGCGAAGCGCAGTATCGGCGTGGGTTGTATGTATTCTGGCGACGTACCGATCCCTATCCTTCCATGATCACTTTTGACAGTCCGGTAAGAAATGTTTGTACTTCCCGCCGTATTCGCACCAATACGCCTTTGCAGGCTTTGACACTGCTCAACGATTCGGTATATTATGAAGCTTCCGAGGCATTGGCGGAAAAAATGATGGAAAAAGAAGAGATAGAAGCCCAACTTATTTCAGGCTATCAAATGCTGATGTTCCGTCCTCCCTCCGAAGAAAAGTTAGACTTGCTGAAAGAGCTGTATGAAGAGGCGCTTCAGCATTATCAGCAGCAATTGTTACTGACCTCTTCGGAAGAAAAAGTGAGTTCCGACCTGCAGGCTGCTGAAGAATATGCTTTGAGATTGGTTGCCAATGCCTTATTGAATCTGGATGAAGTCATCACTAAAAACTGAAAACCTATGGATTTTCTGAGTCAGGCTCAGTATGAGATTGCCCGCTACAATACCCGCCGTCATTTTCTAAAGAAATGTATGTCGGGGCTGGGTGCATTGACTTTAGGCTCATTCATGGGTTGCAATCCTACCAGCAGTAGTACGGAAAAACTTCTTTCTTCCAACCCCTTGGCTCCACTTTCTACCCATTTTGCCCCCAAAGCCAAGCGGGTAATATTTTTGCACATGGCAGGTGCTCCATCTCAACTGGAGCTGTTTGACTATAAGCCTGAACTGCAAAAACTGGATGGAAAGTCTTGTCCACCTTCACTGCTTGAAGGCAAGCGCTATCCTTTTTTGGGAGAGTCACCCATGATGATGGGGCCACAGGCTAGTTTTAAGCAATATGGGGGTTCCGGTACTTATGTCTCGGAATTTTTGCCTCACTTTTCCAGCATGGTAGACGAAGTGACAATCCTTAAAGCTTTGCATACCGATGAGTTCAACCATGCTCCTGCGCAACTGCTGATGCATACCGGTTCGCCTCGTTTGGGTAGACCCAGCATGGGTTCCTGGGCGGTTTATGGGCTGGGTTCGGAAAATCAGGATTTACCCGGTTTTGTGGTGCTGCTCTCCGGTGCGGAAAATATCAGTGCGGGCAAAAGTGCCTGGGGAAGTGGTTTTCTCCCTACTGTCTATCAGGGCGTGCAATGCCGATCCAAAGGAGATCCGGTTTTATATCTGTCCAATCCGGGTAAGATAGATAGCAAAATGCGCAAGCTGTCTATTGATAAGATCAACCAAATCAACGAGCGAGAATACCAGGAGTCGGGCGATCCGGAAATTCTTTCCCGGATATCCCAGTATGAGCTGGCTTTCAGGATGCAGACCGCTGTACCTGAAGTGATGAATATTAACGATGAGCCGCAATGGGTACATGAGATGTACGGCACTGAACCCGGAAAGCGTTCCTTTGCTAATAACTGCCTTTTAGCCCGAAGATTGGTGGAGCAGGGAGTTCGTTTTGTGCAGTTGTTTCACCGGGGCTGGGACCATCATGGCACCGGCAAAGGCAATGGCGTAGACGATGGACTCAAAAATATGTGCCAGTCCGTAGATCAAGCTACTACCGCTCTGGTCAAAGACCTGAAACAGCGGGGTTTGCTGGAAGATACCCTGGTGGTTTGGGGAGGAGAATTTGGCAGAACACCCATGATGGAAGCCCGTTCGGGAGCCAACTACAAAGGCCGTGACCATCATGGCGATGCCTTCACTATGTGGCTGGCCGGGGGAGGCATGAAACAGGGTTTCAGCTACGGTGAAACTGACGAGATCGGATTTCATGGCATCAAAGACAGGCTGCATGTGCATGATCTGCAAGCCACCATTCTGCATCAGTTAGGGCTGGATCATGAAAAGCTGACTTACACCTTCCAGGGTAGAGAGTTTCGTTTGACGGATGTGTCAGGAAAGGTAGCGAAAGACATTCTGGCTTAAGGTATTTACCTCAGACAAGCTGCCTTTCGCTTAAATTTAGCTTGCGAGATTATTCATCTGAAGATTGATCAATAATATCTTTCAGCTTTTGGATTTCCTCATCACTCAGGTTTTCTTCCTTCACCATAAAGGAAAGGAGAGAAGCCGGGGAATTGTCAAAGTAACCAGAGAGCAACTTTTTCATGTACATTTTACGATAGGCTGATTTGCTCACGATGGGGTGGTACTCATGCGTTTTGCCGTAAGCAGTATATCCCAGATAGCCTTTCTTTTCCAGAAGCCTTACCACCGATGAAATGGTGTTGTAAGGTGGTTTAGGATCATCCGGCAACTCTTCTATCACATCCTTGACAAAAGCTTTTTTGAGCTTCCAGAAGATTTGCATGATACGCTCTTCGGCTTTGGTTAATTCTTCCATGAGTGATTAATCTTTTGTCTGAATTTCAGTTAAAGTAAATTCAATATCTACAGTGCCATTTTCAAGGTCAGGGATAGGGTAAATGTCAACTTTTTTAGGATCAAAATAGCCCATTTCAGCAATGGCTTTTTGAGAGGCAATCAGTTCAGAACGATCAAACCACTCACCGGATTTCATAGAAATATGTTTGAGAATATCTTCTTTAGATACATTATTATTGCCTTTGATAATTACATCCCTCATCTTGATTTTTTCTCCTTCATCAATATTGAAAGTCAAACTGAAAACTCCTGGATCAATTTGATTCTCATTCACATTAATACTGAAAAACAAATAGCCATTATCCATGTACAAAGAAGACACGACATTATTTTCAGGATTAAAAGGATTATAATCTAGGCGAGAATTTATAAGCTCTTCATTGTAAAAATCTCCGGGTTTTAAGCCTAACACTTCGTTAAGCTTTTCATCACTGTACACGGTATTCCCTTCCCAGCGGATAGTAGCTATTGTTTTTCCGTTTTCCAGAGCGTTTTCATTGCTGGGTGGTTGAGAACTGCTTTTCTGGGCTACGGATTGTAGATCCTCCTGACCTTCATCTATACAGGATAATAAAAACATCAACGATGCGATAAGGGGAAGCAGCAGCAGGAAATAAAGCTTCTTGTGGGCTAATGTTCTGGTTTTCATAAGCATGGAAATTCTGTTTTTGATTTGTTTGTTGGAAAATGTAGTAGTGAGAGGTATTAATCTCTCGGTACAGGCCAGTTTGATCAGTAAGTGAGCATAGGCCTTATGTTTTGTTCCTTTACCTGCAACGGCTTCATCGGCCAGATATTCGTGTACATTTTGCAGGCTTTCTTTCAGGTATTTGACAGCAGGGTTAAACCAAAAAATTATGTAGGTAAGCTCCAAAAGCAGCAAATCCAGACTATGTTTTTGCCTGATATGCACCTGCTCATGGGCTTTGATTTTTTCAACCTCATCTGCATGCAGAGATGCTATTCCTCTCCCGATAAATATATAGTGCAGAAAAGAGAATGCTGCCAAACGTTCCGGTACATGCACTATCCAAAAACCTTCTTCTCTAACTTTTGGGTTACATCTGATAAGTTTGCTGATTTTGTATAGCCCCTCAATAAGTAACCAACTTTTACAGGCTATACCTCCCAGGTATACAAAGAGAGACAGGAGTAGCCAGTTCATTGCGCTGGCTGAAGCATTTTCAGAGGTGGTTTTAGTATAATTATTGAGATTCAGCCAATCATAAGTAGTCCATCCATTAAAACTAGGATTATCAGGCGAAGTACTCATTACGGAGAGCAGAGGTGATACAGAGGTATCAATGGTGGGAAGTATTGAGCTCAGTAAAATGCTTAATAGTAAATAGGCGCGCATCCATTTAAAATGAGTCAGCCTTGCCAAGAAGAGTTTGTAGAGTAGAGAGAAAGTCAGCAGGCAAAAACTTGCCTCCAGCAGGTACTGAAATAAAGTTGGTATCATACTTAGAATGTTGGCATGTCTCGAAGATAAAACTAATTATTTAGTTTTACAACTTATATTTCAGTTTTATAACTGAATATTCAGTTTATTGATTGAAATTGACTTTTACAGCTTTGTGTTGTCCAAGCTGCTGTACCTAATTGAACAAAAAAAAGGCCGCAAGCCTTCAGGAATAGAAAAGGCCTACGGCAAGATTCAATGGGGAAATTATAGGTAGGTTCTATAAGCACATGATTAGCCATACTGCAACTATCATCTGCTTACATCGTCCACTTTACTTTACTACTTCTTCCAAAACCGGATAATCAAGATAACCTTTTACACCGGGGGTATAGAAAGTATCAGCATCCCATTCGTTCAGGGGAGCGTTTTGTTCAAATCTTTCTACCAGATCAGGATTAGAAACATAGGGTTTACCAAATGCTACCAGATCAGCATCACCTGCCTCAATCACCGCATTACCCTTTTCCTGATCAAAATTTGAGTTGATGATCAGTGTACCTTTATACATAGGACGGTACCTTTTGGCAATCTGAGTTTCCGCGAAGGGTAGGGCAGATACATCATTGAAAGGCTCAGATAAATGCAGATAAGCTAAGTCATAATCATTCAGCTCATTGACAATATAGTCAAAGGTAGGGATGGTCTCTTCATTCATCTCCATTCCAAAAATACCGTGCAGTGAAGGGTTGAGCCTTAAGCCGATTCTGTTTTCAGGCATCACTTCCTTGATGGCATCTATAATTTCAAAAAGGATTCTGGCGCGATTTTCTTTGGAACCGCCGTACTCATCAGTACGAGTATTAGAAGTGCTGCTGAAGAATTGATGCAATAAGTAACCATTGGAAGAGTGTATTTCTATTCCATCAAATCCAGCTTCCATTGCATTTTTGGCCGCATTTTTAAAATCCTGTACCGTTTCCTTGATTTCTTCTTTGCTCATCGCTTTGGGGGTAACCGTATCCTTTAGACCTTCAGGAGTAAACGACTTAGCATTAGGATTAATGGCGGAAGGGGCAAGAGGTAATTTACCATTATGGAAATCGGGGTGAGAAATGCGACCTACATGCCATAACTGGATAAATATTATTCCACCATCATCATGTACTGCCTGCGTCACTTCTTTCCAGCCCTCTACCTGTGCTTCTGAGTAAATACCTGGAGTATTGATGTAGCCTACGGCGCGGGAAGAAATCTGAGAGCCTTCTGTTATAATCAATCCTGCGGATGCTCTTTGTCGGTAATATTCTCCCTGCAACGCTCTATTAGGAGTGTTTTCAGGATTATTGGCCCGACTTCTGGTCATGGGAGCCATTGCTACTCTGTTTTTTAGTGTAAGCTCACCTATTTTATATGATTGTAATAATGCTTGTTCTTTGCTCATCTTACTCTTTTGTTGAGGTTTGGTTTATCAATAAATGGATCATTAGATTGTAATTACATACAATGTATCTAATGTTTATACAAATAACGTAGCGTAAGATGATAAGTTTAGATTATGGGAAAAATAAAGCAAGAAAACCCGCTTTACTAAACAAATCTTCTACTTGTGCTATTCTATCATTACAGATTTATGTTTGAGCATGAAAGCTTAGCAATAATTCTTGAATGAGTTTTTCATTGCTTATTTTGTAATTAAACCAACTATCAATTTATTTTTTACTATGAGAAAGCTCACAAAACAATTCCTAAGGAATTCTGAAACCAAAAACTTTTGCTTCAGAATGTGTATGCTCACTATGACTTCAGTGTTATTCTGGGCATGCGAAAATAATCAGGCTGATGAAGACCAAATGACTAATTCTGAGCCAAACCCTGAATTTGTTGCTGATGAAGACAATGGTTCTATTAAGCTGGAAAATGGATTTAGTGCGTATGTAGTGGCAGATAGCATCGGAAAAACAAGGCATATGGCCATCCGTGAAAATGGAGACATCTATGTCAAGGTGCGCGATCCTGAAAGTGGAGGAGTGCTGGCGTTAAGAGATACTACCGGTGACGGGCGCGCTGATGTGCAGGAATATTTTGGCGAGAACGTAACAGGTACTGGCATTGGTATTTACAATGGCTACCTGTATTATGCTTCTCCTACCACGGTGTATCGTATTCAATTAGATGATAATGCTTTGGTTCCCAGCGGTAGCTCAGAGGTGGTAGTAGAGGGTTTTCTGGAACAACAACAGCATGAAGACAAAACATTAGCTTTTGATGGAAATGGAAATATGTTCGTCAATATTGGCGCACCTTCCAATGCTTGTCAGGAACAAATGCGTACGCCAGGTTCTCCCGGTCAGGACCCTTGCCCTCAACTGGAAAGACAAGCCGGTATCTGGCGTTTTGACGCCAACCAACTCAATCAGACGCAGGCTGATGGAGAGCGATATGCTACAGGCATACGAAATGCAGTAGCCATTGAATGGAATAAGAGTGCCAACAGTCTTTATGCCATGCAGCATGGACGCGATCAGTTGAACAGTTTGTGGCCCGATTACTACAATGATACCACAAGTGCTGAGCTTCCTGCTGAAGAGTTTTTGAAAGTGGAAGAAGGTGATGATTTTGGCTGGCCCTATTGTTATTACGATCCTAATAAAGAACTAAAAGTATTGTCTCCTGAATATGGTGGAAATGGTGAAGAAGTAGGTCGTTGTGAAAGTGCCAAAGATCCAATTATGGCGTTTCCTGCCCATTGGGCTCCCAATGCTTTGGTATTTTATAATGGAGATCAGTTTCCTGAACAGTACCAGAATGGAGCCTTCATTGCTTTCCATGGCTCCTGGAATCGTGCTCCCCTTCCTCAGAAAGGTTATAACGTGGCTTTTGTGCCTATGGAAAATGGCATGCCCAGTGGTGATTATGTTCGTTTTGCGGATGAATTCGCCGGAGGAGGTGAAGAGTTTACCAGCCCTGCTGATGCTGAATTCAGACCTACAGGATTGGCTATTGGCCCGGATGGCTCGCTTTACATCAGCGACGATCAGAAAGGAAGAATCTGGCGTGTCTTTTATGATGACGCCAGTGCAGTAGCCATGCGATAGGTTAAACTACAGGAAATTCCCAAAGCTTTGTGAGCTTTGGGCTTTTTTTGTAATTTTCCCCAATTAATTAATCAAAATTGGAAATAACCTTGAAAAAACTAAGTCTTTTTTTAACAGCAGCTGGCATGTGTTGTCTGGTTGCCTGTTCCGGAGGAAGCGAAAGCAGCAACTCTAGTGCTAGTGATAGTCAACCGGAAGCGGCAGAAACTGAAACAGCCCAAGAAGAATCTCCTCAGGCCTCAGCGGAACTTACTCAAAAAATGGAAACCGGTAAGACAGTATACAATACCTATTGTATTGCCTGCCATCAGGCGGACGGAAGTGGTGTGCCCGGTGCCTTCCCTCCTCTACAGGAAACTGAGTGGGTAAACGGAGAAAAAGATACTCTCATTTCAATAGTACTTAATGGTCTACAGGGTGAAATTACTGTGAAAGGCCAAAAATATAATAGCGTGATGACAGCCCACAATTTCCTTTCCGACGAAGAGGTTGCTGGAGTGCTCACGTATGTGCGTAAATCATTTGGAAATAATTCCAGTGAAGTTACTGCGGAAGAAGTAGCGGAAATTCGTGGGGGAGAGGTAGAATAGTGTTTTTCATTCCGATGAAACAGTTTTCAAACCTCCTATCCCGAAAAATTTGGAAAATTATCAATGCTGGTGTCTTACATCAGCATTTGTTTTTTTACAACTTGTGAGTTGTCTGATTCTCAAAAGTTCAGGCATTGATAAAATAATGTGTACAAAGATTTGTTGTTTCTGCAATGAACAAACTAACAACAAAGAACTAATAAAGCATATATGGCAGAATTAAACGCTCAAACTGATTCTCCGGCCAGAGACAGATCAAATGAATTGTTTGGCCACCCCAAAGGTCTGTTTTATCTATTTTTTGCTGAACTGTGGGAGCGCTTTAGTTTCTACGGCATGCGGGCACTATTGACGCTCTACATGGTGCAGCAGGTGTTTGAAGCATTAGCCAACAAGGATACAGTCTCAGCCATTGTTTATTCATCATATGGATCGTTAGTGTACGCCTCACCTTTAATAGGAGGGAGAATAGCGGACCAAATATTAGGTTACCGAAAGTCAATTATGCTGGGAGGTATATTTATGGCGGTCGGCCATTTTGTTTTAGCAATAGAAAATAATGTGGCTTTCTTCACCGCCCTGGCATTTATCATTGTGGGTAATGGTTTTTTTAAACCCAATATTTCCACATTTGTAGGAGCGCTTTATCCAACCGGAGATACCCGGAAAGATTCAGGCTTTACTATTTTCCATATGGGTATCAATATCGGTGCATTCCTGTCACCAATTTTATGTGGCTGGCTGGGTGCCAACTATGGCTGGCACTATGGCTTTGCACTGGCAGGAATAGGCATGGTAGCCGGAGTCATTGTTTTTCAGCGAGGTATCAACAAAGGAGTATTCTACAATCATGGTTTACCACCTTATCCTGAAAAATTACAGGAAAGAAAACTAGGTTTGAAAGCAGAGTCAAGAATATGGGTGCTTTCGCTACTGGCAGTACCTATCATAGCACTGCTTTTATCTTCTTACGAGTTCATAGCGGGGGGGACAAGTTTCTTAGGCAAAATAACCATTGTCAATCTGATATTTTACGCGCTGAGTATTTTTATTCTGGGATACATAGGCTGGGTAATGTCTACCATAGATGTCAAAGCCCGCAAGCAGTTAGCAGTAGCCATGTTCTTAACAGTCTTTATGACACTCTTCTGGGGTTTTCATGAGCTTTCTGGAAACATCATCACACTTTTTTCTGAGCGTAATGTAATACTGGATGTTTGGTTATTTGATAATGCTGCTGCTACCAACGCGCTTAATCCGCTATTCATCATTTTGCTGGCCATTCCGGTCTCAGCACTTTGGGTAAAATTATCCAAAGTCAATATCAACCCTCGCACACCTTATAAATTTGCTATGGGGCTTGCACTCTTAGGGCTGGGCTTTTATATCCTGTTTTTGAGTAGGGGTGCTGCCAATGAAGAAGGAATGGTGCCTTTTATTTTTCTGGTGCTTATGTACTTATGTCTTTCGTTGGGAGAACTGTTTACTTATCCAGTAGGTCTTTCCAAAATTACCGATCTTTCTCCTAAGACAATAGTAGCGTTTATGATGGGCGTCTGGTTTTTATCCTCGGCCTATGCTTTCCAGATCGTAGGATTCGTAGGGCAACGCTTAGCGATTGATAATCTGGAATCCGGTGAAGCTGTACCTGCTGCTGATTCATTGCAAATATACACCTCAGGGTTTGAATCTATCGCCTATGTGGCATTGGGAGGAGCAGTAGTAGTGGTATTACTTTCTCCGCTTCTCAACCGTTGGATGCACGAAATCCACTAGCATGGGTAAAGGTCCGGATTTATGGGCCTTTACGCTTTTTGTAAAATGTTAAGCGTAACGATCTCACTATCTCTAAGCAGCTTACGCTTGCTTGACGGAAGCTTAATTTTAGTTCTTAAAGAATAAGGTTTCAGGTCTTCGTTGATTACTGTTTTCAGAACTTCGGGATGAATGTAATACTCTTTGCAAACGCTTACAGTGTTACCCAAATCCTGGGCTACGATTTTGACCAATGCGGACTCATATTTGAGGCGGGGATTTTCTTCCACTGCTTTCAATGCTTTTGCCTGACTTTCAACCGCCAGAGTGGTTCCTCCCCAGGTTCTGAAGTCTTTACTGCTAAAGTTTTCACCAGCTATCTGATGGAGATACTCATTTACGTCATGAGAGTTTATAGCCTGATACTTTCTATTTTCTTCTTGGTAGGTAAATATTTCATATCCGGGTAGCTCAGCACATTCTTTTATAAGCTTACTGAGTTGGTTATTGCGGAGGCTTATCTTACGATATTTTCCGCTTTTGGCTTTGTACTCCAGTTTGCCTACCCCTTTTTCAAAATCAAGATGCTTATTTCTGAGGGTAGTAGCTCCAAAAGTTTCATGTTGATCTTTGTAATATTGATTTCCGATACGTACATGGTACTCGTCCATCATCTGAATTACCAGGCACACCACTTTTTCTTTAGACCATCCTTTCTCATTCAGGAGCGTAGAAGTATGTTCACGAATGGTAGGTATGGCTAAACCAAAGGCTTCAATTCTGGAAAATTTAGCCAGGTTTCGGTATTCTGTCCACGCAGAGTGGTAAATATACTGTTTGCGTTCTTTCTGATCCAAGCCTGTAGCCTGAACGTGGCTCCGGGGATTTGGGCTTATCCAAACCTTATCCCACATAGGAGGAATTCCTAGAGCCTTAATTCTATCTATAGTTTCAGCGTCTTTAATGATGTTACCTGAAGCATCGTGATAACTAAAGCCTTTTCCTCTTTTTATGCGGGTAAAACCTTCCGTATGCTCGGAAGTATATATTAAATCCTTGGGGCACTCAATTGCTTTCACTTAGTCTAAAAAATAAATAACCAAAAAAAGGGTAATCCTATATCAGATTACCCAATTGCTTAGAAAAAGTTTGTCATAAAAAAGTATTTGTTTTAGAAATTTTCTTCAAGCTCAACAGTTACATTTCTACGGATAAGAAGTTTGGTAATACTTACCATCATACCTGTAAGTACTGTAAATAAAAATGCACTTTGCCATGATACTTCTCTTGAAGCCGGATTTTCAGGGGGTTCAGAATCAGTACTAAGCTTCCAGATGTATTTGATCAATCGTCGTACAGCAATGGCGGCAAGCAGCGTCATGCCGCTCACCATGTACTCTTTAAACTTATCATCATCTGTGTGCTCCTTTATAAATTTTTTGGCTTTTTTCATTTGAGTCTAAATTTATTAAAGTTCAGATAGTTTATTGATGAATGAATTTACAATAAGTTAATGTAAATAATCCCTGATATGAATAATTGTATCGTATCAGGGATTAGAAAATTATTTTGACAATACTACAAAAGCATGAATGACTCCTGGTAACCAGCCAATGAGCGTTAATAGCAGGTTGATCCAGAATTTACCGGATAAACCATATTGAAGTGCTACCCCTAATGGAGGCAAAAAAATCGCGAGTATAATGGATAATACAGACATCGGATTAGAGTTTAAAAGTTAAAAAAATTATTAAGTGGTCTTATCCACAATTTGTTAATAACTGTATAAGGTGGAAAGCTACTTAAATGTTTAGGGCATTCTGCGGAAATCAATGATGTGCGCTTTTGATTAGAAAGTGTTCTACATAGTGTAGAATACTTTCCTCGGAAAAATATAGTAGTTGAAATAGTATAAGTAGTGTAGTTATTCTTTTTTATCCTGAAAACCTGCCTAATTTCTTCTAAAATCGCCTTTTTGTATTTGTAGCAAGTTTCAATAATTCATTGGCATGGCTTTTACAATAGGTATGGTACATAAATACTTAAACCAGACTATTTTACTTATGAGACTTATATCAGGAATTGTAATTGGTTTACTAGCAGGTGTTGCTACTGGAATACTGACAGCGCCTGAAAAAGGTAAAAAAACCAGGAAAAAGTTTAATAGAGATAGCAACAGGTTTCGGAAAGATGTAGAAAAGTCTATTAACAAAAATATAGACAGTCTTTTAGAAACAATAAACAAAGGGATGGATAGATCATCTAAAAAAAGTAAAAAAACAATTTTTAATTTAAAGAGAACAGCTAAAGTCTAATCATTAGTATTTGACTTTAAAGTACTTTTTAGATTCCTCATTTTTTTACTGTATATTCATTACCTTCATAAGAATTTGTTTGGGTCAAGGGGAAATTCAATGGCCCAGAGGTAAATTTTTTATATCTTTTTTTATTTAACTTTTTATACGTTACAATTTTAAATCAAACTTTTTAAGAAAATGAAGACTAATAATAGAAACATAAGCTTTTTAGTAGCATCATTATTTTCCGTATTTGTTTTCGCTCAATGTACTTCTCCTAATGAGACTACAAACGACGAGATGGGTGAAGATACTGAGATCTTGGATGAAAACGAGATGGAAAACGACATGGAACAGATGGAAGCCAACTGGGAAGCAGAGCAAGAAGAGTGGGAAGCTGCTTTACAAAACAGAATTAGTGAAGTAGAGCAGGAAATGCAGGATGCTTCAGGTGATGCTCAGGCAGAGCTAAACGAGGAGTTGGACGAATTGAACAATGATCTGCAAGAAGTGCAGAATGCCACTGCTGATAATTGGAACGAGCTTAAGTCTAATCTGAATGAGACTTGGCAAGATATTGAGCAGGGTATAGAAGAGGAAATAAATGAAATTGATAGCTAATATCAAACTTTATTAATCAGAAAAATCAGGGTTTATTCCCTGATTTTTTTTTGCGCCTACCTAAAAAAGTTGATATTATTTTAGCTAAACGTCTCCAGAATGCTTTTTTTGACTTATGAACAGAGAAAAGTTCCTTTTTATTATCAATCCCATTTCTGGTGGATTAGATAAATCTAAGTATCTAAACAAACTCAGGCAGATTTTTCATAGTCAGCAAAAAACTTTTGAGGTTTTTGAAACTCAGGGAGTAGAAGAAGATTATGCTAACGCACTAAAAGCAATTGATGAGTTTCAACCTGATGTAGTAGTGGCTGTAGGAGGAGATGGTACTTGTAATTTTGTTGCGGATCTGATAACGGATAAAAATGTCCTTTTTGGTATAGTCCCTCTCGGGTCTGCCAACGGCCTGGCAAGGGAACTGAACATAAGTGAAAACCATGAGCTTTCTACCAAGTTGTTGTTTAGTGGAATTGAAAAACCTATTGATGCCTTACTCATTAATGGTGAACACCTTTGTCTGCATCTCAGCGATATTGGTTTGAATGCTAAAGTGGTAAAGCGGTTTGAGGAGGAGAAAATAAGAGGCAAGTTTGGTTACCTTCGTCAGTTCATCAGAGAGATTATCCACACTGTACCCAAAAAATTTAGGTTTGAGCTAAATGGTAATAAGTTCAAGAAAAAAGCTCATATGGTAGTGATTGCAAATGCTACCAAGTATGGTACAGGAGCTGTGATGAATCCGGTAGGAAAAATAGATGATGGAAAATTTGAAATCTGTATTGTCAAGCCTTTTCCTAAGTATGCCATTTTTTCTATAGCATATCATATGTTTATGGGGAGCCTCAAAACTTCACCTTACGTAAAAATCATTTCCTGCAAAGAGATTACTATTCACAATCCTCAAGAAGAAGTATTACAGGTAGATGGTGAAGTAATTGGGTATCCCCCTACGGTAAATGTATCTATAAAAAAGCATGCATATCGTCTGATTGTACCTAAGCCTAATGCCAGAAACTCTATTCTTGGTTTACCATTCTCTCAAACACAATCTGAAAGTCACTAGCCATATGCTTGTTGAATGTTTTCTCGTCTACAATACCCTTGAGTGCTTTCGGTGGCAGATAACCCTTCTGAATAGCGTCTACTGCTGCAGCTTCTGTATCTTTTACCAGTAGCATTCGGGTGTCGTAGGCTATAAGTTCCTCAGCTATATTATTGACAAAATCATGGCGTTTTGGCACTACATCGCGAATGTATATGGTTTTGATCCTCTCAGGAAATTCATGCACAATTTGTTTATAGATCTCCGCATCATGCTGACCACTATCGCCAATAAGAATAAACTCTCGCTCTTCATGTAAGCTGAGTATGTGTCTGATTTTATCAAGCTTATGATCGTGGTTACCCCCTCCTGATTTCCACATTTTTTTCAGATTGATTTTTACTTCTCTGAGCAGAAAAGGTCCTTTGGGAAGGTCATGGTGATGACAAAAATCAGCAAGCAGGTCATACAGATTCCATTCGCTACTGGACACATAAAAAAAAGGATTGAAATTTTTCTCATCCTCGGTATTACCAGTGCCTCTTTCCAGCGCACAATAAAATGCCGCTACTCCATCAAAGGGAAGACGGGTTTTAGCATTTTTAAAAAGCATCAACCTTAGCTTTTTACGCATATTGGTAGCATGCGAGATCAGCAGGGTATCATCAATATCTGTAATCACTCCATACTGGGCTCTTTTTCTGGTGAGCAGTATCTCTCCATATGATTCGGTAAATAATTTATCATCTTTAAGTATGTAGAAACGAATAGGTTGCCAATCTTCATCATCAATCATTCCTTCTTCCACCCTTTGGTTAACAATAAAAAAACCATCATCATCAGTAGTGTATCTTCTTACTCTTCCGGCAAATTCAGCATATACTTCTACATCGGAGATGCCACTACTGCTGTATCTCTTGACCATTGCCAGCAAATTCTGCCAAAGACTATCATGCTCTTCCGGTTGTGAAAGACCGGTATCTTCTATTACTCTACCTCTGATGAAAAACTGATAGTGATTGCCATAACCTCTGTAAGGTAAAATGATGGGCTTGCCAATCCAGCCTAATTTTTTTTTAATAAAAGATTTTAACTTCCGGAAAGGATAGTTAACAACATCCACTAAAAGATTAAAAATATCCATAATCTGGCGTTTGGGTTCATCCAAAAAAAAGCAAAGGCTCTAAACCTTTGCTTTATCATTACGCATATATTTGTCAATTAAGATTGAGCTGTTTCAGACTCAAATTCATGTAACTGGCTAAGTGTTCCTTTGATCATTTTTAATTGTTCCTGTACGCGTTCTTCTATATAAGCAGGAAGATTGCCTTTCAGCGCTTCAGAATACTTATCTATAGCATGTTTTTCACCGCGTATACATTCATCCAATACAGCTTTAGTATCATTACCACTTAGACCAGCTTTGAAATCCATCCATTCACGGTGCAACTTACTTACAATAGTGTCATCACCTTTAGCTTCCTGACCGAAATCCTTGATCAGGTCGTTCTCTAGTTCTGAACGAAACAAGGCTCTCTGCTGTGATAAACGATACAAAATGGTTTTAAACTCACTATTCTCTACTCTTTCGGAGGCATTTTTATAGCCTCTTTCTCCTTCTTTACAAACTGCTATTAATTCATTAATAGTGTTTACTATCTTTTTATTTGCTTCAGTATTACTCATAATATTGAATAGATTAAAATTAAAAAATTTGATTATTGAATGTTAAAAAAAGTTATCTGAATACTATCAGATATTATTAATGATATCTCTAACTTCTTCTTTGGTTTTACCTAGTTTCTTTTGCAGTCTGCCTATCAGTTCATCTTCTTTACCCTCACTGAAGGCTAAATCATCATCGGTAAGCATACCGTATTCCTGCTTAATTTTTCCTTTCTTTTCGTTCCAGTTTCCTTTTATATCAAGCTTGTTCATAGTTTAAAAAATGTTTTCGTTTCATGCATCTTACTACCTATCAAAACAACTAAAATAGGTGCATGTTTGTAAATTTTTATAAAAAATGGCTTCTCTTCGTGAATAAAGTTTTTAAAAATCCCAGAAGAGGATTCTACACAACATGGAATAAAATTTACAATTGAGGTCTAACTGCAATATGTGTAAGAAATATATTAATACGTTTTTTTTTGAGTAAAAATGCTTAAAAAATAATGGGTAAAATGATACAATTCTCAATAACAATGTTGATTTATTAATAATTAATATTCAAAAGTGTTTAAATTTAGCCATATTATTATAAATTAGTAAAATTAAAATTAATCTAGCCTATTAAAGCTGACATGTAACTTATAAATAGTTTTGCACAAAAATTGATACTGCTATGGTAAGAAAATACAATAGAGTGATGGATAAGTTTAAAATATCATTTAAATGTAGCAAGCAACCCGAAGGTACAAATGGCCTTTTGGGATTTGAGCCTGACAAAGCTTACATAGGCAGGGCTTATAATGGCTTGTATGAAGTGTCTACTGATTGGGGTAGGGGCAAGCCTACCATTTTACTGGATAGAAAAATCTTTGACCGTTATTTTGAGCTAGTCAGAGATAACTGATTTTGTTTAAACAAGCTATATAACAGAAGGCAAACTGCTTTCTGTTTTTTTTTATGGAGATTTTACAAATAAAAGAAAACTGCCTTTATGTAAGTGACCTACTACGAACTCGTCATTTTTATAAAGAAGTCATTGGCCTGGAATTAATCAGTTTTGTGGAGGGGCGGCACGTGTTCTTTAGAGCAGGACGCTCTGTACTTTTGTGCTTTTTACCAGAAGTAACTAAACAGGAAGAGACCTTACCGCCACATTTTGCATACGGCCAGCAGCATTTGGCTTTTGAAGTGTCGCAAAGCGAATACGAAGAGTGGAAGAAAAAACTTACCGATCAGAACATAAAGATCGTTCATGAGCAACATTGGAAAGAAAATTTGTACTCTTTCTACTTCTATGACCCAGACCAGCATGTGCTGGAAATTATCCCCCCCGGTATTTGGGAGTAATCAGACTTCCTGATTAGCCATCATCAACTCCTGAGCCGCCATGACAATCAGGCGATTGTTTCTGCGATGCGCCACACAGTTTTTGATGTACTCACAACTGTAACCAGTGCGTTTGCTAAGATGAAGATAGTCTTCCTGGTGAAGATGCTTTTTTATTTCCCTGATATTTTCCATATTTGTACTTGCTATAAGTACAAGTATATGCTTTAAAAAAGTATATTGCAAGAGAAAGTATTCTTAAATAAAGTATAATTTCAATAAATGTCTGATAATCAGTATAAAAATCTTGTAAATGAGCGATTCTTTGAATGCATTAATATGCTTAAAAAAAGTAAGCAGGTGCATTCCGATAGAGAATTTGCAACCAGCATTGATGTGTCACCTTCTAATCTGGGAGACATCAAAGCCAATCGCCGCTCAGTGACACTAGAGATTCTGAACCGAGCTTTTCAGAGATTCGGAATCAATAGTGCCTATGTTATCACAGGAAAGGGCAAACCCTTTCACAACCATTCAGAAAATGGTGAGGCAGAAGGAAAACAGTTTACTGAAGTAATTGTAGTAGCTACACAAGATACTCAGGGCAATACCACTGTGCCGCTAATCAACCATAAAGCGGCAGCAAACTACCTTTCTGGTTACGAATCTCAGGAGTTTCTTGAGTCTCAGGAAAGTATACAACTGCCTGGCTATATGCTTAAGGATGGTCTTTGTTATGCCGTACAGGTTAGTGGTGACAGTATGGAGCCTACCCTTTCAGAGGATGACTGGGTAATCTGTAGGCTGCTAGACAAAAGTGATTACCGCTATATTAATGATGGTGCAGTATACGTAGTTGTTTCCGAAGAGAGAGGAATTCAGGTTAAACGACTGAAGAACCGCTTGCAACAGTATGGAAGTGTCCGTTGTCTCTCTGATAACCCTAAGCATGAACCCTATGAGCTTTCTGAACAGCAAATTTTGCAGCTATGGAAAGTTGAGTGGCATTTAAGATCACATTTGCCTGAAGTTAATTTTGAACTTGATGATTTACAGGATAAGATTTCTGCCATGGCTAAAGAAATGAAAAAGCTTCAGCAGAACTTAGGCGCTAATTAGCATTAGCATAATTGCTTTCTCTTGACAAACTAAAGGACATTCAATTGTAGAATTTCCTATTGATTTTTTTGTGTTAACTTGCCAAAGTTTTGAGAATGATTCTCAAAACTTTTTTACGTTTTACCCATTGTTAGTATAGTAAGTTAAGCCGCTTTTTTATGATCCACTATAAAAGTATTGAAGAGATAGAGCTTATGCGCGAAAGTGCACTCATCGTGTCAAAGACCCTTGGCCTGATGGCTCAGGAAATAAAACCGGGAGTAACGCCACTATATCTGGATAAGCTTGCAGAAGAATTTATTCGTGATCAGGGAGCTAAGCCAGGCTTTCTTGGTCTATATGATTTTCCTAACACACTTTGCATGTCTCTTAATGAAGCAGTGGTGCATGGCATCCCAAATGAGCGGCCTTTGGAAGAGGGAGATATTATTTCAATAGATTGTGGAGCAGTAAAAAATGGCTTTTATGGTGACCATGCTTATACTTTTGAAGTGGGAGAGGTGGCTCCTGAGGTAAAAAAACTGCTTAAAATTACCAAAGAATGTTTAGATCTGGGTATTGAGCAAACCAGAGCGGGGAAAAGAATCGGTGATATTAGTTTTGCAATACAGCAACATGCTGAAGAAAATGGGTATGGTGTAGTACGAGAGTTAGTAGGGCATGGCTTGGGTAAAAAAATGCACGAATCACCCGAAGTGCCAAATTATGGCAAAAGAGGGAGAGGTCCGGTGATAAAAAATGGTTTGGTACTGGCAATTGAACCCATGATCAACCTGGGAACAAGACGCGTGAAACAGTTGAGCGATGGTTGGACAATTATAACTGCTGACAGAAGACCTTCAGCACATTTTGAGCATGATGTTGCAGTGGTGAATGGCGAGCCGGATGTTTTATCTACTTTTAAGTATGTAGAAGAGGCCCTTGCACAAAAAGTGATTTGATAAAAAAAGCCCCTTTTTTGGTAAAAGGGGCGGAAAATTAATATGTAAATTAAGTAAGCTTAAGCTTTCTGCTCTTCTCTAATCTGCTTTCTTCTTCCTGATAGAATTCTGAACTCACTAATTTTATCCACTAACTCTTGGAGTTCATTCACAGATATATGCTGATGGGTATCACACTTGGCAGTTCCTACTTCAATCAAAACCCCATCATACAAATACTCTTCTTCACTTACCTTCATCGTCATAGCTTTTACCGTTTCTTCTACGATCTGATCCCGCATTTTAGGACCAAGTGAGTGACTTGGGTCAAAATATGCAGCAATGTTTTTATCTGCATGACGCCTTTTAGTCCGCATAGCAGTATAATGAATAGGAAGGTTGCGGTATTCTCCTTTAGCAGGTAAATCACAACCTCTTTGAATAAGTATGACTTCCTCTGCGATAGATGCATAATTGACCAGGCCATCCCATACTGTCTCTATACTGGTTTTACCTTTAAAATCTTTACTCTCGGCCTTTTTATACTCTTCACCCAGCCATTTACCGTTTTTCAAACCTACAATCCAACCGTGTTCTTCTGCAAATCCGGCCATTTGGCGAATGTGCCATCCTAACTGATCAACTGCAGAATTCCAAACCAGGAAAGGGTCATTGGCAAATGACTTTTTGATACAGGCTAGCTGAATTGCGGGAAGCATAATCTCAGAAGAAGGGATAAGCCCGGTATCCTGGTATATTTTTTCAGCCATCTCTACAGTTGGTAAAGGAACGAGGTCGTCAGCATTTCCACCATGACCAAAAATATTGAAGTTTTGCATGATCGCCTCAAAATCATAGCCCATGAATCCGGCATCCGAATTCTCCATGTCAAAGTTTGTGCGGGATTTTAGTCCTACCGTTCTGGCTCCATACAAAGCAGGCTTTCCATTTGATTTTATTTCTGCCATTTTGTAGACTTCTTCTATATTGAAGTCATCAAGCGAATCGGGACCGGCATAAATTTTTACTTCAGGATTTTTCATGATCAGTGAATTAGTTGTGCTAATTCGTTCAGCGAATAGGTAATAATTGTTTAATAAGCTACAAACCTAATCATTTCCAGACTTTTAACTAAGCATTTATGCTAAAAAAGTCACTTCCAATAGGTTAGGCTTGACATAATGACAAATCGTAATAAGATCAGATAGTACAAAAGTAATATACAATACCCCAAAAAAGGAAGATAAGAATTAAATCGGTTGCATTATTTTAATAATGACGAATTAAGTAATGACCACGATTTAGAATATTTCCAAAAAAAATAAGTATAGATTCCTTTTTTTTTAAAAACACTCTTGTTTAATTGGATATTAATAGGATTATTTAATAAAAGCTTACATTATACATTTTTCATTAAAGTAGTGTAAGTGTTACTAATTCGCTTATTAAAGCAATCTTTTATTTATCAATTATCTAATAAAACAATCTAATTATGAAAAATTATTTACCGCCTTGGCGGAAGTCCATGAGCTTGCTCATGGCTTTCATGTTTGTTAGTATTTTTGCCTGGTCACAGGACAGAACCATTAGGGGAACTGTCACGGATGGAGAAACAGGTGAGGCTTTACCGGGAGTCAACGTAGTGGTGAAAGGCACTACTTCTGGTACCATTACTAATGTTGAAGGGCAATATAGCCTTAGTGTGTCCGGTGATGCGCAAACGATTGTCTTTTCATCAGTTGGATATGAAACTGATGAAGAGGAAATTAACAACCGCTCTACCATTGATATGACCCTTATGCCCGACATTCAGTCTTTATCAGAAGTGGTAGTAGTAGGTTATGGTACCCAGGAAAAAAGAGATGTAACAGCAGCAATCGGCTCTGTTAGTGAACAGGAAATTAAAGAATTACCTGTAGCAAGTTCTGTTGAAACCCTCCAGGGTAGAGTAGCTGGTGTGGATATTAGAAGTAATGGTGGTCGTCCGGGACAAGGTGTGTCCATTAATATTCGTGGACGTCGTTCTATTACAGCGGATAATGATCCTCTGTTTGTAGTTGATGGTATCCCTATTCAGGGAACTATTAACGACATCAACCCTCAGGATATAGAATCTATGGAGGTACTTAAAGACGCCGCTTCTACCGCTATTTATGGTTCCAGAGGTGCAAATGGTGTTATTTTAATTACCACCAAGAGAGGTAGCCAGGGTAAGACAACTGTAACCTACGATGGTTACTACGGACCTACCCAAGCTGCCAATACGGTTGACATGATGAATGGTGCTGAGTTTGCTAATTTGAAGCGTGAATCAAGACGTACAAATCCTGAATCAGGCTTATTATCGTGGGATGGTGAAATTCTTCCTGATTCAGAAGTTTTCCTAGACCCGGTAGAACTTACTTCATTAGAGCAAAATCCTGTCAGGTCAACTGATTATCAAGATTTGGTACTACAGACCGGTTATCGTACAAACCACCAATTGAATGTATTAGGGGGAAATCAGAAAACCCAATTCTTAATTTCAGGCAGTTTTTATGATGAAGAAGGTATTATTCCGACACAAGCTTTTACACGTTATACAGTCAGAGTAAATCTGGATCATCAGATAAATGATAAGATAAGAGTAGGTACTTCAACACTTTTTAGCCGTTCTATTGAAGACAGAGCTACTAACCCTCTGGGAGAAGCCTTGTCAAACAACCCATTAGGAGTACCATACGATGAAGATGGTAATCTTATTTTCTTACCTACCAATGATGGTATTCGTACTAATCCACTCAGTGAATTAGTACCAGGTGCTATTGAGGAAGAGTATAAATTTAACCGTTTATTTGCCAGTATTTATGCCAACTTTGAGCTTGCAGAAGGTTTGTCTTATAAGATAAATTTTGGCCCTGACCTCCAGACTCGTAGAATTGGTGGTTTTAGAGCAAGCTTAACGAATGCTCGTCGTGGTGCTCCACCTACAGCTGCAAGAAATAATAGAGAAGAGTTCAGCTATACTTTGGAGAACTTAGTAAACTATAGCAAAGATTTTGGAGATAATCATAGTTTGGGTGTAACCCTGCTTCAAAGTATTCAGCAATGGCGTAGGGAAGAAGATAACCTCAATGTTAGAGGCTTGCCCTATGAAACCCAGCAGTTTTACAATGTAGGTACCGCCTCAGAAATTTTAGGAGTTGGTAGCCGATTAGAAGAGTGGCAATTGGCTTCTTACATGGGTAGAATCAATTACGAACTCGCTGGGAAATATTTAATTCAGGCTAATATCCGTGCTGATGGTTCTTCTCGTTTGGCTGAAGGCAACAAATGGGCTTACTTCCCAGGTATTTCTGCAGGATGGCGTATTGTAGATGAGCCATTTATGCAGAATCAGAATTTTGTACAGGAGTTAAAGCTAAGAGCCAGTTATGGTGTGGTGGGTAATACCTCAATTGATCCTTATCAAACTGCCGGTCGTTTGGGAAGAACTACTTATGCTTATGGTGATGAACCTGGTTTTGGATATCGCTTGGCTGAAATCCCTAACGAAGACCTAAGCTGGGAGAAGACAGCTACTATAGATGTAGGTATTGACTATGGCTTCCTGGACGGAAGAATTTCAGGTTCCATTGACTTTTATCAGGCAAATACTACTGACCTGATACTTGAACGTCAGTTACCTTATACTTCCGGCTATGATTATATTCTGCAAAATGTAGGAAGTACTAGGAATACAGGGGTAGAACTTTCACTTAATACGATCAACTTTGATAACCCTGACGGTTTCAGGTGGACTACCAATTTAAATGTATCTCGTAACAAAGAGGAGATTGTAGAACTGTATAATGGAGCACAAGATGATGTGGGTAGCCGCTGGTTTATTGGTGAGCCGTTGGTTGTTTTCTATGATTTTGAAAAAGCAGGTATTTGGCAGATTGACGAAGCTGACGAAGCTGATGTATACAATCAGGTTCCAGGTGATATCAAGCTAGTAGACCGAGACAATAATGGAAGAATAGATGGAGATGACAGAGTGATCTTAGGAGATGATATCCCTGATTTCACTGGTGGTCTTACTAACCGATTTGAATATGGCCCGTTTGACCTGTCGGTATTTCTTTACGCAAGGGTAGGTCATATGCTTAATAGTGCATTCCACGATGGTAATAATACCTTACAAGGAAGATATAATAACCTGGATGTAGATTACTGGACCCCTAACAATCCTACTAATGCATACCCTCGTCCTAATAACAACCAGGAGTCTATTCCCTATGGTAGTACGTTAAGGTATTTTGACGGAAGCTATGTGAAAATCAGAAATATTTCTTTTGGTTATAATTTTCCTACAGAATTTATAGAAAGAGCTGGATTAAGCAGAGCCAGAATTTACGGAAGTATTCAGAATGCCTATACTTTCACAAATTATGATGCTTTTGATCCTGAGATTTATGATGATGATGATCCTGAAGTAGATGGTGAGGTGCCTATCCCTAGAGTATTTTTAATAGGTGTAAATCTTAGTTTCTAACGATAAACGACTTAATACAATGAAAAAAATATTAATTATAGCTATATCACTGGGGATATTTGTTTTACCCTCCTGCGAAAGCTTTCTCGAAGAAGATTTAGTTTCAGATGTATCCGCTAGCTCATACTATGTTACTGAGCAAGGTTTTGAGGATGCAGTCAATGCAACTTATACTCCTCTGAGGGATTATTATGCCCGCGAAATGGGTGCCTCGTTAACAGTTTTTGGTACAGATACGTACAAAAATGGTGCGGATGGGAGCCATAAGGGTATCAACCAGTATGACTCTCGCCTAAATGCCCAGGAATCTTATTTTAGAGATTTCTGGAGGTCTTTTTACGCTGCTATCAATCAGGCTAATGCGGTGATCAGAAGAGCAGATGAAATAGAAGGTCTCTCTGAAGATTTAAAGACGCTAAGGATTGCTGAAGTTCGTTTCCTGCGTGCTTTGTACTACTTTGAGCTGGTACGTACGTATGGAGATATTCATCTGACCCTGGATGAAACCCTCGGTGTAGAAACTGAAGCTGCCAGAACGCCTGCCAGTGAAATCTACAGTCAGGCTATTATTCCTGATTTAGAATTTGCCATAGCAAACCTACCTGTCACTCAGGAGGATTATGGTCGCACTACTGAACCAGCAGCAAAGCATTTACTTTCCAAAGTGCTGCTTACCAGAGGTTATACAGACTTTGCAGCTTCGGATGATTTTAGTAGATCTGCAGAACTTGCTGAAAGTGTTATCAATGATTATGATTTTGCATTACTAGATGATTTTACTGCAGTTTTTGATCAAAGTGCTCAGCTCCATGATGAAGTAATTTGGTCTGTACAATACACTCAAGATCCTTTGATCAACGGTCCGGGAAATGAAATGCACCTGTATTTCTTGATGGTCTATGATGTACAACCAGGAATGACTCGTGATATAGAGAACGGTAGACCCTGGAGACGCTTCTGGCCAACAGATTTCTTACTTGGACTTTGGGATAAAGAAGCGGATGTACGCTTTGATGGTAGCTTTAAAAGAGTATTCTATGCTAATAATCCTGCTACACTTCCTGAAGGCGTAAATATTGGTGATACAGCCATTTATCTCCCCGGTGAGGAAGTTAGCCAGGAATTCAGAGACAGCAAACCGTACATGATCATTACGCCAAGCGAATATACCGAACAATTGTTTCCTTCTTTAAGTAAGTTCCTTGATCCTAATCGTCCAGACAGACAGTATCAAAATGGTTCCAGAGACTGGATGGTGATGCGTTTAGCTGAAACTCACTTAATTGCTGCTGAAGCTTACTTTCAGGCAGGTAACTCTGAAGCAGCAGCTGAACATTTGAATGTAGTACGTAGAAGGGCTGCTAAAGAGGGGATGGAGGCTGCTATGGAGATCACTGCAGCAGATGTAAACATAGATTATATATTGGATGAAAGGGCACGTGAATTAGTTGGAGAAATGCATCGTTTCTTTGATCTAACCCGTACTGGTAAATTAGTGGAAAGAGTGAGGGCGCATAACCCCCAAGCATCCGCTAATATTCAGGATTTCCATGTGTTAAGACCAATCCCTCAGGATCAGATTGATAGAACGGAAGGTGAGTTTAGACAAAATGAAGGATACTAATGATTAAAAAACCAATCATTGATTACAATTATCTATCTGATTATAAAAGATTAAAAATGTAAAGGATAGAAAAGCATAATGAAAGTATAAAAGGGTGGTCTAAAAAGGCCATCTTTTTTTATTTACCCCATCTTATAATAACTTTAATAGTTAAATGGAAATTATAAAATGAATGAATGGGTATTGCATCAATAACTATACTACTTGATAAGTTTTATTTAGTTAAAAAAAAAGATGAAATAGTTATATAATTATTTGGATGAAAATGATATAAATCTTACATTGTTGCAATATTACAAATAAATGTCTTTTTAATGCCATGATTATAACAGACAAAGCCTTACACTTTAGAGAAGATATCGGTAATCCTATTCGCGTAGGCATACTTGGTGCTGGCTATATGGCCATAGGAATTGTAAATCAGATTGTAAAATACACTCCAGGTATGAGAGTGGCAGCGATCTGTAACAGAAGTATAGACAAAGCGATTCACTGCTACAAAAGAGCAGGTGTAGAACATGTAATGGACTGTGAAGACTCCAACATTCTTGATAACTGTGTAAGGAAAGGTATCGCAACAGTTACCAGTGATCCTGAAGTACTTGCCAGTGCTAAAGAAGTAGATATTATCGTAGAAGCTACAGGTACAATTGCATATGCTGCTAAAGCGGTATTGTCAGCAATACAAAATCATAAACCTGTGATTCTGATGAATGCTGAATTGGATTCTACCCTGGGCCCCATTCTGAAGCATAAGGCAGATCTGGCAAATGTTATACTTAGTGGAAGTGATGGAGACCAGCCTGGGGTAATTATGAACCTCTACCGCTTTGTCAAGAACATGGGATTTACTCCTTTAGTCTGTGGAAATATCAAAGGATTCTTAGATGTACATAAAAATCCTACTGATATGGAGCAGTACGCTAAGAATGCCGGGCAAAACGTCAACATGATTACCAACTTTACGGATGGTACTAAGATTGCATTTGAACAGGCGTCTGTAGCAAATGCTACCGGTATGAAAGTTTCTCAAAGAGGCATGAACGCATTCCACTCTAAAGAACATATTGATGATTTGACGAGTTTGTACGACGTAGAACAACTTAAAGAATCTGGGGGAATCGTAGACTATGTAGTTGGTGCTAAACCTGGCCCTGGCGTATATGTATATGCTACTACCGAAGATGAAATGTCTAAAGAGTACTTAAATTATCTCAAATTAGGGAAAGGCCCAATATATAGTTTTTATACGCCTTATCACCTATGCTATTTTGAAATCCCAAATTCAATTGCCAGAGTCTTTCATTTCAATGACCCCGTAATGGCCCCAATTGGCGCACCTGTGGTAGAAGTAGTAACTACCGCTAAGATGGATTTGAAGGCAGGAGATACATTGGATGGCTTTGGCGGATATACAGCTTATGGTCAGTGTGAAAATGCTGAAATTTGCAGAAAAGAAAACTTATTGCCAATAGGTTTAGCTGAAGGCATGGTTTTAAAAAGAGATATAGCAAAAGATGATGTAATTAGTTTTGATGATATTGAATATCCTGAAGATAATTTTGCATTCAAATTGTATGAAGAGCAAGTTAATCATTTTTTTCCGGGGAGTAAGCTAAAAAAGCCTCCTATGGTCAAGAACTAATACCTATCTTTAAAATTAAAAAGTGTGAAACCGGCTCTGGCCGGTTTTTTTCTAATTCTATAATAAATAAGTGCTTTAGCAGTTAAATAAATTACTAGGATTTAAGTGATTGAAAATGAGATATTTGTATTTCATTTTCAATATTTGTTAAGATTATTAATGAACTATAATTTTAAGATTGTTCTTTTTTTAATATAATTTGAAATGATATTGATTTCAAATTTTGAGATTTGAATATCATATCTAAATTTGCGCATTCATTAAACATTTCCACTATGAGCCAGGTAGAAAAAACAAGATACTCCGAAGAAGAACTTAAAGAGTTTGAGGTATTGATAGATCAGAAGCTAGAGAAAGCTAAAGAGGAACTAGAAACTATCAAAGCCAGCTTAAGCAGAAAAAATGATAGTGGTACAGATACTACTTCTGGTAACACCAAACTGATGGAAGATGGGGCTGACACACTTGAAAAAGAAAGTCTGAGCCAACTTGCTGCCAGACAACAAAAATTTATCAACCAGTTGGAAGGTGCTAAAGCGCGTATCAAAAATGGTACATATGGTATTTGCGTTGATACTGGTAAACTCATTTCAAAAGAAAGACTTAGGGCTGTACCTCATACACGCCATTCAATTGAAGCGAAATTAAAAAACCAGTAAAATTATTCATTTACATCACCTTTTAAACTACCATCATTGGAGTTTCTAAAGAATCATATAGAGGCGCTAATTTTTTGTGCCTCTAAACCCATAAAGATAGAAGATATTCAAAGCTGTCTGAACGAAATGTTTGATGCTGAAATATCTCTGGACGATATCAATGAAGCAATAGAAAAAATTACTGAGCAATATCTGGATGATCTATATCCTTTCCAGGTTTTCTATATTGGTGGTGGTTATCAATTTCTTACTAAACCCGCTTATCAGGCCAGTATCAGCATTTTACTGAAACAACAGTCAAACAAAAGGCTTTCAACAGCGGCTATGGAAACTTTGTCCATTATAGCCTATAAGCAACCGGTAACTAAGGCTCATGTAGAACAGATCAGAGGAGTGGGTTGTGATTATGCTATCCAAAAACTGCTTGAGAAGTCCCTGATTGAAATTAAAGGAAAAGAAGATACTATAGGAAAACCGTTACTCTATGGCACTACGGATTTCTTTATGCAATATTTTGGTATCAACAGAATTGGTGATTTGCCAACTCCTAAAGATTTTGACAAAAAAGAAAATGAAATAGGATTGCAGGAATCTGATTTTGACGACGAGGTAGAAGACAGCCAAGATTCAGATACAGAAGATACAGATAGTGATGAGAAGACATCAGGTACTGATACCGATCTCTAGAGAGCATCATGAAATGTTGGTATTGGCCCAGCTTTTGAAGAAGAACGCTCCCCCTTATCGTGGTCTCCCCACTACGTTTTCCGGAAAACTTTCTTATGCTGCTGAAGAATACGAGCGTTTTATTGAAAAACACCTTAAGAAAGACGCACAAACACTATATCCCTATCTTCGTCAGTTTGATGATTTTGAAACAATCTTAAAGGAACTTAAGATGACCAATGAAGAGCTGAGCCTGGCATTTCAACATGCAAATGAGCAATCGGAAGAAGGTGCAGATCTACTAGGCCGGAAACTTGAGAAATATGTTAGAACGAAAGAAAGGAAGCTTTTTGAAGCAATGCAGAAACATTTGTCAGAGGATGATTTTGCGGCACTCTCTGACAAACTTAATAATAATGGTTAAACCGTTTCTTCAGCGAGCATCTTAAGAATATCATCTACATACTCACGGTTATTAGATAGTCTGGGGACTTTATTCTGTCCTCCAAGTTTTCCTCTCTTTTTCATCCAACGGTAAAATGTACCAGTATCTACTTTATGGATAATGGGTTCAACTACTGCGATATTATTCTGGCGTTTGGCGTCATAATCAGAATTTAGCTTTCTCAGATTATTATCCAATGCCATTGAGAATGCTTCTACATTATCCGGAAGCTTTGAAAACTCAATAATCCATTCGTGACATCCCTTCTGGCCCTCACTAATATACCTTGGAGCAGCAGTAAAATCATCAACCAGAGCATTAGTCTCTTCACAGGCGATAGCAATTGCTTTTTCAGCATTTTCAACAATCAGCTCCTCTCCGAAGGCATTGATAAAATGTTTGGTTCTTCCACTGATTTTGAACCTATAAGGCTCTAGGGAAGTAAATTTAATAGTATCGCCAATCTTGTATCGCCATAAGCCGGCATTGGTAGAGATAACCACCGCGTAATTTTTATTGAGTTCTACATCCCCCAGTGCAACTGTACGAGGGTGCTCACTATCAAATTCCTCACTCGGAATAAACTCGTAAAATATACCATAGTCCAGCATCAATAGCATTTCCGTTGAGTTTTTCTGGTCTTGTATGCCGAAGAAGCCTTCAGTAGCATTATAGGTTTCAAGGTAATGCATTTTAGGAGAGGGGATCAACTCATTAAAAACCGAGCGATAGGGAGTGAAAGAAACAGCTCCGTGAACAAAAAGCTCAAGGTTGGGCCAGACTTCTAAAATATTTTCAGCACCTTTCATTTCCATAATCCTTTGTAAAAGGAATATGGTCCAGGTCGGAACACCGGCAATACTGGTGATATTTTCATTGGCAGTAGCGTTGGCGATCATCTCAATTTTTTCTTCCCAGTTCTCCATCAGCGCAATTTCCAGCTTGGGAGTACGGGAGAGTTGTGCCCAGAAGGGTAAATTTTTCATGATCACCGCCGATACATCACCACTAAAAGATTCACCGTTTTCGTCAAGGGGGTTAATCTGCTGACTTCCTCCTATTGCCAGGTTTTTCCCCGAAAACATCTTAGTTTCCGGATAATTGTTGACATAAATGGAAAGTAAGTCTTTTCCTCCTTTATAGTGACAATCTTCAAGTGCTTCAGTAGAAACAGGGATATACTTACTTTTAGAGTTGGTGGTCCCGGACGATTTGGCAAACCATTTGATTTTGCTGGGCCAAAGGACTTGGTTTTCACCACGCATTACCCGCTCAATATAGGGGTAAAGACTTTCGTAATTGACTACAGGAAGCTGCTCCTGATAATCCTGAAAACTATTGATATCACTAAAGTGATGGGTTTTACCATAAACAGTATTTTTAGCGGTATCTATTAAGTTTACAAATACTTCTCTCTGTACGTCATGGGGATATTTGAGAAAAAGCTCAATTTGATGAATTCTTTTCCTCATCAACCACGTCATTACCGAATTAATAAACTCCATGCAAATTAAATCTCTGTGCTGTGTTAAAAAATGTTAAGCTACTCAAAGCTTGACTATACCTTTCTTCTCAATTCAAAATGTTGACCTAAATATACCCTCCGTACCTGCTCGTCATTGGCGAGATCCTCTGCTGTCCCTGCTTTGAGCAACTTACCTTCAAACATCAGGTAAGCCCGGTCTGTAATGGATAGTGTTTCATTAACATTGTGGTCTGTAATCAGGATGCCAATGTTTTTATTTTTTAGCTGGGCCACTATGGTTTGAATTTCTTCAACTGCAATTGGATCCACCCCAGCAAAGGGCTCATCAAGCAACACAAAATCAGGGTCAACGGCTAAGGCGCGGGCAATTTCTGTACGTCTTCTTTCACCTCCTGATAGTACCATGCCCATATTCTTTCTCACATGTGTTAGGCTAAATTCTTCCAACAAGGCATCTGCCTTAAGATGCCTTTCTTTCCTCGACATTTTAGTCATCTCCAAGACGGCGAGTATGTTATCCTCTACGCTGAGTTTACGAAAAACCGAAGCTTCCTGCGCAAGATAACCTATACCTTTTTTGGCACGCTTGTACATAGGCAGACTGGTGATCTCCTGGCCATCCAAAAATATTTTGCCTTCATTAGGCTTGATCAGGCCTACAATCATGTAAAAGGTAGTGGTTTTGCCTGCACCATTTGGGCCGAGAAGTCCAACAATTTCTCCTTGAGATACCTCCACACTAATGTGATCTACTACAGTTCTTTTCTTATACTTCTTGACCAGGTTCTCACCTCTTAGTCTTTTCATCTGTTTGAGTTGTTGTGTAATAAAGCGCAATCCTAGCTTGCATGATACAATACTAATAGCAAAAAACCTGCAAATATGCTTTAATAGTCTTCTACACTGTTGCTTTTGCAAACAATAAAGCTAGGTACGATAATTCTTTTATTGGTAAAAATATCATGAAATTTTTATCAGCTTCATTTTAGGCCATTCTGGTAAGATAAATTTTTTGTCTCAAAACGTTGTGAAGTATAAAAGATAAAGATTCAATTGAGTTCAGTAATGTTGATTTTGGCAAATAGAATGTATGTTTGCAGCAAAGTTGATTTTATGGACTATCAAGAAGCTACAAAATATTTGTATGACGCATTACCTATGTTTCAGCGCATCGGTAATCCTGCTTTTAAAAAAGATCTGAGCAATACTATTGCCTTATGCAAATATCTAAATGAGCCTCAGAAAAATTTTCCCTCAGTACACATTGCCGGTACCAATGGAAAAGGAAGTAGCGCTCACAGCATAGCGGCTGTATTACAGGAAGCTGGGTACAAAACCGGCTTGTATACCTCTCCCCACCTCAAAGACTTTACTGAGAGGATTAGAATCAATGGTCAGCCTATTGAGCAGCAGTCTGTGATTGATTTTGTAGTTCAGCACCGGGATTTTGTGGATAAGCTCAAGCCATCTTTTTTTGAGACAACTGTCGCGATGGCATTTGACTATTTCAGTCGTGAAAAAGTAGACATTGCAGTGATAGAAGTAGGGATGGGCGGTAGATTTGATTCTACTAATGTCATACAACCTGTCTTGAGCCTGATCACCCATATTGGGTTAGATCATACCGCTTTTTTAGGAGATACACTGGAAAAGATTGCTTTTGAAAAAGCAGGGATTATCAAAGCAGGCATACCTGTAATGATTGGTGAAAGGCAAAGCGCTACGCAAGAAGTTTTTGAAGAAATTGCCAGAGGCAAAGAATCTCCTCTTTATTATGCTCAGGACACCTATCAGGTAGATATTGCTGAAATTATTGATGGTAAATATACCGTAAATGTGGAAAAAGAAGGAAAGTTAATTTTCCAAGATCTGTCTATTTCATTAGGAGCACACTATCAACTCAAAAACCTTCCTGGTATTCTTAAGTCGGTAGACCTACTGGCAGAACTCGGATATAGAATAGAACATGAACATATACGCTCCGCTTTGGGTAAAGTGAGTCAACTGACAGGACTAAAAGGACGCTGGCAGGTCATCCACAAGAAACCTCTCATCATTTGTGATACTGGACATAACCAGGGAGCATTTGATGAAATCGGGATTCAGCTTAAGCATATTCAATATGATCAGTTGTATGTGGTGATCGGCATGAACGAAGACAAAGACCCAGAGACTCTATTATCCAGACTGCCTAAAAATGCACACTATTTCTTTTGTCAGGCTGACCTTCCTCGTGCTATGCCAGCAGATGTATTGGCCCAAAAAGCCAGACAAGCAGGCTTTGAGGGAGAAAGCTTTAAACAGGTAAATGCTGCGTATCGGAGAGCAAAGGAATTGGCAAATGAAAATGATTGTATTTTTGTAGGGGGAAGCACTTTTGTTGTTGCAGAAATTGAAGATTTAACATGAGAAGTAAACTAAGCAGATTTAAAGATAACGAAGAACGTAAAAATATTATCCAGCCCGGTAAGCCTATATGTGATACTATCAAAGGTAAGTGGCAACAGTTTTTTGAAAATGATCATCCAATCGTTTTTGAATTGGGATGTGGTAGGGGAGAATATACCGTAGGGCTTGCCCGGCGGTTTCCGGATACAAATTATGTGGGAGTAGATGTGAAAGGGGCAAGAATATGGAAGGGAAGCAGTGCAGCCATTGAAGAAGGACTAGACAATGTGGCTTTTCTCAGAATTCGCATCCTGGAAATTGAGAAGTATGTAGAAGAAAATGAGCTGAACGAAATCTGGATTACCTTTCCTGATCCCCGCCCTAAGAAAAGAGATATCAAGCGTAGGCTTACGAGTGAACGATTCATGGATATCTACAAAAAACTGCTCAAACCTGAGGGAATTGTTCATTTTAAAACTGACAATGCCGCTTTGTTTGACTTTACTTTAGAACTTCTGAAAGCAAGAAATGATGTCATCAATCTGGAGTCTACCTTTGATTATCATAGTTCAAAATTCAAGGAAGAGTTGCCGGATATCGTTACTAAATATGAAGCGAAGTTTATGAGTGAAGGAGAAGAAATCAAATATCTTCGGTTCAATTTTGCTAAGGAGTAAAAATAGTAGCGATTAATTTTTGCTAAATAATCATATGTATCTTTGAATAATTTTCACTATTTTCCATTTTATTGAAGTTATTTTTATTAAAAATAATAACAAAATGAGAATGCCAGTTGAAAAAGAAGCAGTCAGAGATTTACTAAACCTTATTTCTACCAACAATAAAAGTCTGGAGTGGAGAAAACGTTGTATTTATAGTAATGGCTTGGATAATAATGTTTTAGAAATAAAATTTTATCAACATCCCCGCAATACGCAGATAGGCAGAATAGTGTATAATGCAAATAATGGGAATGTACTTCAGATGAAATATCGCGGAGCTGTTTCTCGCGCTCCAGGCCATATCATTGATATTCTTTTGGATATGATTAATCTGGAAAATGAATGCCACAGTAAGTCTTTAACTTAGGCTAAGATTAATCCTTCCAATTTTCTCCCGTCTTCTTATCTTTGCGGCTTACTTAGGTAGCCGTTATGGATAAAATTTCTTTTACACTTGCTGAGCAAGATATTCCGGCAGTCATGAGCATAAGCCTCACCATCATCGGGTTTATCGCTTATTGGTTTATTGCCGAGTCTCCCAAACGCAAAGCTTCATTTGAACACCAATATCCCCAAGATAAGGCCACAGTGCTTTGGGTGCAGTTTCAAAAATATACAGGAGTATTTTTTTTAGGCTTCATTCCTCTGATCATCTGCTTATTCACCTTACCTTTTTCACTTACCGAACTGGGTCTTGGTTTTCAAAATACCGGTACTTCCATGTTATGGATTTGTGGTCTGTCCTGTATCATCTTTCCATTGAATATCAGTGCAGCCAAAAGACCGCAAAACCTGAGTATGTACCCTATGATCAGGGCAAAAGTATGGGACAGCAAACTCATTGTAATTAATGCCTTGGCTACAATCTCTTACCTGTTTGCTTATGAATTACTTTTCAGGGGGATATTGTTGACCGCCTGTGTATATAGCTTAGGCGTTTGGCCAGCCATCGTTATCAATGTAGCCTTGTATTCAGCAGTACATTTGCCCAAAGGACCGGCAGAAACGATAGGTGCTCTGCCTTTTGGTTTGCTCATCTGCTATATTACTTTGACCACAGGCACCATTTGGGTAGCTGTAATGATCCATATCATTCTTTCACTGAGTAATGATTATCTCGCCTTATACTATAATCCTGAAATGCAGGTAAAATTCCGTTCATGAAAAAGCAAGAATTCAAAGGTAAGGTGGCCATCATCACCGGCTCCAGTATGGGGATTGGCAAAGCTACTGCCCGTTTATTAGCCGCAAAAGGAGCAAAAGTAGTGTTGAATGGTAGAAATCCTGAGCGGCTGGAGCAAACAGCAATTTCACTGAAATCCGAAGGTTTTGATGTACTGGCAGTGCAGGCAGATATGAGTGTAGTGGATGATTGCAGGAGACTAATTGAAGAGACAGTTCAGCATTTTGGGCGTCTGGACATTCTCATCAATAATGCAGGAATGTCTTCCAGGGGTTATTTTGAAGAACTGGATCCCATAGTTTTCCAGGACATGATGAATATTAATTTTTTAGGCTGTGTATTTCCAACTCGCTTTGCTGTGCCTTATCTCAAAGAAAGTAAGGGAAGTGTGGTCTTTATCTCCAGCGTCGCAGGAATCAGAGGCTTGCCAGAAACAATCATGTATTGTGCCTCAAAAATGGCCCTTACCTCCATAGCTGAATCACTTAAAGTAGAACTCGCCGAGTATAAAATTCATGTAGGCATTGTGTACGTAGGCATAACGCAAAATGATGAAGGCAAGAAGGTGATTGGTAAGGATGGAAAGCTGGTTTTATTAGAGTCTCGTGATAATAGAAAGGCTCAAAAGCCAGAGGATGTAGCCAAATCTATTGTCAAAAATATCAGAAAAAGGAAGTTTAAATCTATACTTACACTTTTAGGAAAAGTGAATTACTTGGCCAATCTACTCATCCCTCGCATTGTAGATCGTGTCCTCATCCGTGCAAAAGATAGGATAAATAAAATGAATAAGTAATATTGGAAATGATTTAGTAGAGGAACTAATTTTTTTTATAAAGTAATTCCCTTTGATTGATTTAATATTTTTATTATAAATTACCTAAGTACACCCAAAGTGAGTACTTCTTTGGTATCTTTGGACCAACTTTATTTCTTGCCCAATTTTCACTCATACTAGGGGAAACTATTGATTTACAAGTGGGGAATACAGGAATTTAGAAAGCAATCACCATCATTAAGTTTGTGGGATAAAATTTAATTTTTTCAACAATTATATGTAATTTTTATGTTTTAATAGTTATGCAGAGTTTTTGTTTACGATGAAGAAAGTAGATAAAATACTTTTAATAGATGATGATAGCATTGCTAACTTTGTTAATCGTTATCTTATCACTGGGCTTGATTTGACGCATGAATTGTTGATAATGCATAATGTGCCTTCAGCCAAACAAGTTTTATTATCTACCATAGAGAAGCTAGACGATGAGCAGCTTAAAGAATGTGTGATTTTGCTAGATGCTAAACTAGAGCACTATAATGAGCTTTTGCCTTCCAATTTACTCCCAAATTTGCCCTCTCCTGAAAAAGAAAGCCTTTACTTGATTATGGTATCTTATAACAAATTTGAAGACCCTTCACTTTCTTTCAGTTTAGAATATACTTTAGATAAACCGGTAACCAGGGAAAAACTAAGTCTGGCATGGAATAAAATTAGTTGAAGTATTTCCTTTATCATGAAAAAGGCCACACAAATCTTCATCTGTGTGGCCTATTGTATTGTTTGGTTTGACTAATTAGCTCTTTGTCTTAAATCATCTGATGCTGTTCCTCGTCTTCTGGCCTGTTTTACTTTATCGTTGCCAAAGCGATAGGAGAGGTTCAGCATAAATACTCTGGACTCCCACTTATTTTTGACTACCGTATCTATATTTCCCTGCATTACATTCACGCGGTTGTTTCGGATGTTAAAAACATCATCCAGACTAGCCTGAATTTTCAGCTTGCCCAG
This sequence comes from Catalinimonas locisalis, assembly GCF_038039535.1. Lineage (NCBI taxonomy): Bacteria > Pseudomonadati > Bacteroidota > Cytophagia > Cytophagales > Catalimonadaceae > Catalinimonas > Catalinimonas locisalis. The sequence continues at coordinate 505,560 of NZ_JBBPHP010000002.1, forward strand.
TGATTTAGAGATACCCGCGTCCACCTGATATTGTTCCTGTATATCAAAGATACCCCAAAGCTGAGGAGACTGGTACATACCCATTACTTCAAATTTTACGTCTCCGGGAAGAGTAAAAGTGTTTTGTACTCTTGCCATATAGCTGAGGAGGCTTTTATTTATTTGTCCTCCTTCTGAGAAAGGAGATTCTATAATATTGTAAAAACCAGTAAGGTTCAGGTTAAGCACCCACCACTGAGTGACAGGTAGCGGCGCAGCGATATTAGCACTGTAGTTCTTTTGTTTGTCAAGGTTTACTGTAGTCTGATAAGTAGTCTGACTGGCCTCATCCTGCTCCAAAACCTGGGTGATTGCATCATTGGTTTCATTGTAATTGAGGGTCAGAAATACTGCATTCTTAAAGCCATAGTTCAGGGCAAAAGCATTGGTATACTGAGGATTTAAGAAAGGATTACCTCTTTCAAAAGTAAACCGATCCAGGAAGAACTCAAACGGATTCAGATTGCCGTAGTTAGGGCGGTCAATTCTGCGGCTGTAAGAAAGCGCAAAGCTGTGTGTCTCCGACATTTTGTAAGAAATACTGGCACTGGGGAAAAGGTTGAAATACTGACGTTCAGCGGCACTGTCCAAAGTTACTGAGTAGCCATTTGAAGATGTATACTCCCCTCTCAAACCAGCCTGTAACTGCCACGCCTCATTAAACTTCTTGCTCACATTAAGATAGCCTGCATGGATTTCCTCATCATACTGAAAACGATTGCTTCTGAGCGTGTCTCTCTGCAATTCACCTTCTTTAATGGTTTTAAAATCCAGATTATTGTCGGTGGATACCTTGCTGGTTTTGAGGCCGCTTTCCATTCCCCAACCTCCGAAAATAGTCGTTCTGTAATCTGCTTTGATGGCAAGGATATCAATATTGGTGGTCATATTGGTGCGGACCAATAGGGGAGGCTCTGAAGTTGATCCTTCATTGCTGAAGTAGTAGTTATCATTCTTTTGATAATTGTCACGGCCCCAGATAGAATAATCTGCGTCAAAGCTCAGTTCACCTCCGTTGGCTAAATCCTGCTTAAAGTTCAGGTTATAAGTAATGTTGTTCCAGGCGTTACCAGAGCGGTTCTCTGCATTCAAACCATCGTAAGGATTGTCGTATACGCCTCCCAGGGTGGTAGTATTTTTAGCATCCCCGTTCCATTCTCCAAAGTTACCGCTGACCAACACCCCAATGGTGCTTTTCGGGCCAACGTACCAGTCTGCACCCGTGCGGAAATTATTGCTGCTGACCCAGTTGATCATATGCGATGACTGGTCAAAAGTAGTGATGGCAGTGTCACCGTTCTCAGTGATAAAAGGAATGTTGCGGAAGATGTCATTGTTCTGAAAACGCTTGCTGTAGTAGTGACTGTAGTTTCCGAACAGGTTAACTTTTTCAGAACGGTAATTAAGGTTGAGGCTGGGGTTTAGTTTGGGGTATTTACCATAACCCATGCCCAGGCTCACATTTCCGTTCAACCCCAAATCAGAAGATTTTTTTCTGACAATATTGATGATACCTGCATTTCCTTCAGCATCATATTTTGCCGGAGGATTATCCATGATCTCTATTTTCTCAATATTTTCTGCTGAAGTACTTTCCAGAAGTTGTGAAAGGTCAGTGTCGGAGAGATAGGTAGGTTTTCCATCCAGGTATACCAGCACATTGGATTTACCTTTTACACTGATGTTTCCGTCCTGGTCCACCGTAACTCCCGGAGATTTTTCCAAAACTTCTCTAGCTGTTCCGGTTTGAAGAATAGGACTGGCGTCCACATTCACTACCAGTGCGTTGGGCGTCATTTCCATCATGGGTTTAGAGGCAGATACTATCACTTCGCTAAGTTCTGTGGTGGCTTCACCCATCTGTATGTCAGCTAGTACTTTGCTACTATTGATATGAACAATGGGTGAAAAGTAGCTTTTGTAGCCCACCATTTGAGATGAGACGATGTAATCACCTTCAGCAATTCTTTCAATTACAAAATGTCCGGTGGTATCTGAGATGGTCCCTTTCATCAGAGAAGAATCCTGAGGGTTGAGCAACAAAATGTTGGCAAAAGGTACGGCCTGGTTATTTTCATCTTTCACTTTACCAGAAAGTTGGTGTTGAGCGCTAGCTGTAAAAGCCAAAAAAATGAGTATAATCAGTAAACTTGCTGATCGGCTAATCAAGGTAAAAGTTTGGGTTAGCATGACAGTGTAAATCATTTGGGTTAATGGTGTTTTCATAAAAGTCAGCTTATCCTAAAAAATCACAGGATAAGTTTGGTACATAGTATTACCTAGTACTGGGCCAACAATAGTGCCGATTGTATGAATTGATAGGCTAGGAAAAGAGGTCTTTCTAAAATAGAGATGAAAAAAGCGTGCTGAAGGTTGCTTTCAGGCCGATTTTATTGCTCAAATGTTTTTAAAAGAAAAAAAACAGAACCGTCAACAACAGAAAAATTTACACAAAGTGTTCGGAAGTGCACAAAGAGCGTACGTTAGCGTACACCGCACAGCCTTGCAAATGAGGAGTTAATCATTACTCATTATTCATACTTCATTACCGATTAATCATTCATATCGTAGGGATTTGGCAGGATCAGCCAGAGCGGCTCTGACAGTTTGGAAGCTGATGGTAAACAGAGCGATCAGCAAAACCAGAATTACCGGGGTGAGCAATAGCCACCAGGCAATATCAATCCGGAACGCATAATCTGAAAGCCAGGATTGCATGACAAAGTAAACGATGGGCAGACTCACTACACTGGCAATGATTACCAGTCGGACAAAGTCTTTGGAAAGCAAAGCTACAATGCCTGAGACGGAAGAACCCAGTACTTTGCGGATGCCAATCTCTTTGGTTTTCTGCACCGCCATAAAAGAGGATAAACCAAAAAGACCCAGGCAGGCTACAAAAATGGCCAGTAAGGCAAAGAAGCCGAAGGTCTGACCGAAGCGGAGATCTGACTGATATTGTTTGTTGAAATGATCATCCAGAAAGAAGTAGCTGAAAGGATTTCCGGGAAAGTAGCTGTCCCAAACTTCCTGGGCAGTAGCAATGGTTTCGGGTAGATTTGCTGTTTCTACTTTCAGCGAGAAAAAGCTTCTGCTGGCAGGCATCAGTCGGAAGATGAGCGGATCAAAGTTGGCCTTGAGAGATTCCTGATGATAATCTTTTACCACGCCCACGATTTTAAAAGTATCGCCCCAGAAGAAAATTTCTTCATTCAGCGCTGCTTCGGCTTCAACAAAGCCGATAAGCTTAACGGCTGACTCGTTAAAAAGTACTGCACCTTCATCGGTGCCAAAATCACGTGAGAAGTTTCTGCCCGCTACCATTTCCAGTTGAAAAGCATCCAGAAAATCATAATCAATATCGATGACTCTGTACTGATTGCTTTCACTATCATCCTGAGCAATGAGTTTGATACCGCCGGCATTCCAGCCCGGTTTGTTACCAGGTACAGCGGTAGAAGCCGTGGCTGCTTTGATAGCAGTGTTTCTTGTCAGTGCGGATTTGAATCCCTCTACCCGGTCGGCATACACGGAATCATCTACCACGCTGGGCGCTTCAATAACCAGAGTTTGATCAATCGCTACACCTAATTCCTGCTCCTGCATGTACATGATCTGCCGGTAAACAATGAGGGTGCCAGCAATCAGAAATACTGATGCGGCAAATTGTAATACCACCAGCGTTTTTCTCAGTACGACTCCACTTTTAGAAGTACTCATTTTCCCTTTCAGGACCTGCACCGGTCTGAAGGCAGAAAGCACAAAAGCCGGGTAAATGCCCGAGAAGAAAGCGCCAATCACAAAAATACCCAGTAGAAACCACCAGAAGGAGGCTGTAAGAAACAGCGAGAGCGTCAGTTCCTGCCCGATCAGACTGCTGAAATAGCGGTAAGAAACCAGTACCAAGACAATCGCGATGATGACTGCTAAAATATTAAGCAGTATGGACTCCGCCATAAACTGTCGGATCAGTTGAGTGCGCTGCGAGCCCATTACCTTGCGAATACCAACTTCTTTGGCCCGGTCTACTGATTTGGCGGTAGACAAATTGATATAATTAACCCAGGCGATCAGAATGATAAAAATAGCGATGATCATCAGCGCGTAGACTGCATCCTGGTCTCCATTCACTTCGGCTTCCATCATATAGTTGGAAGTGAGATGAATATCAGTAAGGGGTTGCAGGTAGAAATCCATGTCAGAATCATATTCAGCCAATTCTTCACCTGCCTTGGTTTCTATCAATGCTGGAATCTTTTCTTCCAATGCTTGGGAATCAGTGCCATCTTTGAGTTTGAGGTAAGTATAAAAACCATCCCACTGCCAGGCGGTAATGACTTCTTCGCCCACCCAGCCTACAAAAGTGGAGTAGGAGAAGAGGAAGTCAAATTTGAGGTGAGAATTTTCAGGCACATTTTTGAAGACACCCGTGATTTCGTATTCATTCTCATCATTTACACTAATTCTTTTGCCAATAGGGTCTTCATCACCAAAATAGCGCTGAACAGTAGCCTGAGAAATAACAGCAGTATACGGTGCCTCCAAAGCAGTGGCTTCATCTCCCTGCAGCAGGTCAAAAGAAAACATGGGTAGAAAAGAAGCGGTGGCAAAGAACATTTTTTCTTCTTTGAAACGGACGGGGCCTCCCTGAGCTTCTTTGTAAATAACCACACCCTGAGTGGGTCTGAGGGTGGCATATTCTTCTACTTCTTCAAAACCTTCTTTGAGCTCATAGCCTGCTGCCCCACAGCCCGCCGCCCATTCGGTGGTCAGTATGCCTTTATTGTAGCGGCTCTGCTTGACACGGTAAAGGTTTTCTTTGTTGGCGTGAAAATCATCATAACTCAGTTCCCATTGCACATACTGAAGGATGAGCAGGCAGGCCGCAATACCAATAGCCAGCCCGAGGATGTTAATGAAAGAAAAAACCTTGTTTTTCAGCAGATTTCTAAGGGCGATTTTGAAATAGTTTTTCAGCATGTCTGTGGAATGGTTAGGTAGTATTTAGAAAACGACTGACCCCGCAAATCATTACAGACACTCCGGAAATTCATGAAGGTTACAATTAATGAATATTTTTTTATATTAAAGACTCATTAAAATTTAAGGTAATATGACAAATGAAATTTTAACATTTGAAGAGAAGGAATCAATTAAGAATCTTTCCAATATTGACCTTGAAGAGCTACACACACAGTTATCATCTAAATTGGCAAAGTCAGACGATCCTTGGAAAATTATACAGGAGCTCAAAAAGTATCATGTTATGTCAGTTTTTCTTGATCAAAAAAATGCTTATTCTGTGCCTGAAGGAATATTCAAACTCAAAGAAATTCTGAAGGAAGTAAATAAAGAATTGTTAAGCAGGCAGAAATGAAAGTTAAATAATATCTTTTAAACGAATATAAAAAGCCACTCAAAAGACTAAGCTTAAGAGTGGCTTTTTTTAGAAGTGTGCAACCGGAAGGAGTCGAACCCTCAACCTTCTGATCCGTAGTCAGACGCTCTATCCAATTGAGCTACGGTTGCGTTTTGGAGTTGCAAATGTAGTTATCTCTCCGGTAATTGAAAACTCTTTTTGAAAAAAATTAGAAAAGGGGCCGAAGCCCCTTCTGTATTTTTATACGTTTCTTTTATAATCTCTGTTTCTGAAAAGCCTGATATCATTACCACTACCTCTCAGAAAATAATTGTCGTGTTGCGTATCTGAAGTAGGAGACAGGCTCTGGTTACCAGGAGTACGGGTATCCTGCATATCCAATCCATGATCCGACAAATTGACTCCTTTTAAACGAACATACTCACCATCGTCGTCAGTAATGATGTTTGCTTCGTGTTCTCTCCATAAAGCTTCCAGCTTCTTCTGTCTTTCTTTCTGTTTAATATCCATAACTTAAAAAATATTTTTGTTTAAAAAATTGAATATCGTCTAAGAACAATATTAACTGTTTAACAAGCAAAACAGAGAATTGTTTGAAATTAAATAGTTGAAAATCAGCGTTTTATATAATCTCTCGTTTTTTATTCTCTTCTTTCTTGTCACTGTGATTCTTATCATTCGTCTCAATTCTGTCAATCTCTTTATCAACCTCTTGCCAGTAGCTACTCGCAAAATCTTCGTAAGGTTCAATCTTATTTCCACTTAGCACCAATGAGAGTGTCATGGCAATACTGGTGATGAGGATAACGAAAAGTAAGACTCCTGAATTAAATTCTGGCGCCTGTAAATTATCCGGTATGCTAAAGAAAAGTAAAATGGTAATTAAACCTCTGGGAGCAATAAAAAGCTCAGTTATGATGTTTTTGCGGATAAAGATTTTGAGCAGTATAAATCGTAGGCCGTACATGATACCCAGCAGAATGAGGCTGACAATAGCCACTCTTACATTGAACAATGTTGCCAATGTGATGGTCATACCGAAAATGACAAAAAAGAAAGTGCGCACCACAAAAGCAGACTCCATAGTTACCAGTCGGAAATTGTGCAAAATGCTGTTGACGGAAGGATTGCTAAGCATTTTCTTAAATGGTCCAAAAAAGAAAAGCTTATGGTTGTTCAGCACCAGCCCAAAAATCAGAATGATGATCAGTGATGAAAGATGAAAGAGCTTACCAATGGAGTACAGTAATAATAGTACTGAGATCAGGAGGAAAAGCTTGACCTGGGTATCCAGCTTTTGAAAAATCAAGACAAGACCATAGCTGATAATTACTGAAAGTGTTATGGTAATTAAAATATTACTTACTACATCCCACACAATGAGGTGGGTATCCGTAGTATCTACATTTCCGATGATGAAGTAGAACAGCATTATACCGAGTATATCAGAAAAAGTAGCCTCGTAGACCATAAATTCTTTTTTATGTTCATCAAGGCCACCCACACTGGGAATCACAATGGCACTGCTCATGATAGAGAGCGGTACGGCATACACGCAGGCTTTTAAGAAATCATCAATATAAAAGTATTGGATCACATAGGCTGAGGCAATAGTACCGATTCCCAAGGCCAGCAGAGCTATGGAAAATGATTTCCAGATCAGCGGCCATTTGTCTTTGCTAAGTTCCAAATCCAGGGCAGCTTCCAGTACGATCATGGTTAGGCCCACTATTCCCAGAATTTCCAGAATATTCATCAGCCAGTCTCCGGTGAAAATTCCAAATTCCGCAGAAAGCCACTTCAAACCTACGCCCAGTATGATGAGGAGTAATACACTGGGAATATTTGTTTTCTTAGAAACTACATTGAATAAATAGGATAGTATAATGATTACTGAGGTAGCAATCACCGCTATATAGGCGTTAAATTCAGTCATATTCAAATTTTCGTAAACTAATTTCTAGTGAAACGAATACTACACTCATTGGTTTTTGAAGAAACTTGGAAAGCTACTTTTCTGGAGAAATTATCTGAACTAGCGCTGTGTTTACTGAACCGTCATCTCCTACCAGCCCAAAGCTTCCGCTCTTATAATCCCAATTGGCATAGGCAATTCCGTTCTTTTTAAAGACTTCAATCATATCACGATACCATTGCAAGCGTGCTTCTTCAGGAGCTTTCGTGATGACACCCCATTCGCCACAGTAAAGGGGAAGGCCGGTTTCCTGCGCTACTCGTAGCGGCTTTTGCATCATTTGTTCCAGTGTATCCTGCGTGTAAGCATGCATACGTCGGCCCACTATATCCTGCTGGCGTGGAGAAAGCGCCTCAAACTCTTCATTGGTCAACAAAGGACCTGGGTAATGAACAGGACCTTTGTAATCAGCCAGGTTAGTCCAGCTAGCCTGATAGTGGGTAAGTAGAAACGGCTCATAAAAATGAAAACTGAGAAGAATATTTTCGTCATTATCCGGTACTTTCAGCTGATCAAAAGTATTAGCGGATTGCCAGCGATTAGAGCCGATGACAATGGTTCTTTGAGGCTCTGATTCTCTTATAGCCGTGTAGGCTTTGGCTACCAGTTGATTCCAGTCTTCAGGATCATCTGCCACCGGCTCGTTCATCAATTCATAGGCTACCATTCCTACGGGATACTGGCTCAACTCTTCAGAAAATGAGCGCCATAACGCAATAAATTTCTCCTGCGCAGTTGGGGCAGTCCAAAGCGGCTTTTCTTCTTCGTTAAAATGATGTGAACGGAGGATATGAAGATCTACTATAGCCCTGAGACCGTTTTCTCTGCACCAGCCCAAAGCATTGTGGAGTAACTGAAAAGCTTCCTCTTCCTTATTGCCTGCTTCATCAAACATTTGTTCTTCATCTACCGGGAACCGGAGGTGATCAAATCCCAGGCTCGCCAGGTAGGCTACATCTTCCTTTTGAAAGAAATTTTTTCTGGCTTCTCCTCTTCTCTGGCTTTGCGATAACCAGTGCGAAATATTGGTGCCGCTATTGATCTGAAAGTCTTCATATTTGTTCTCAGGTTGTGCGGTCTTATCAAGGTTTTCCTGGGTGGGAGAGCAGGCAAAAACAAGTGTAAATAAAAAAATAGTTGATAAATGACTTAATAGGTTCTGCATAGCTTCTTTGCTTATTTATTAGCATAATAAAGAAACCCTTTTCCAGAAGCAAATGCATGATAAAACATTAAAAAGAGTGTTTGTAAAGGGCGATTGATTTCTATTTATTTGCCCTGAGAGATTGAATTTGTATGGATAAACCCTTTATCATTTATCGTTCGTCAGCGGGTTCGGGAAAGACCTTTACACTTGCGTTGGAGTATCTGAAGCTGGCGCTTCAAAGCCCTGCGGCTTTCAGGAATATACTGGCGGTTACCTTCACCAATAAGGCTACCCGCGAGATGAAAGGGCGGATCATACAGTTTTTGTATGAGCTGAGCCATGGCAATAATGCAGTGCTCAGTGCTATTCTGGAACCTGCTACCGGATTAGAAGGCAATGCGCTGCAGGAACGCTCCCGCCTGGTGCTTTCCAACATTCTGCATGCCTACTCTTACTTTTCAGTAATGACCATTGACTCCTTCTTCCAGAAAGTCATACGGGCATTTGCCCGTGAACTGGGCTTGCAGGCAGGTTTTGCCATAGAACTTGACCAGGAAAAGGTGCTGGATGAGGTCATAGACCAGGTGCTGAGTGAAATTGGAGAGCCTAAACATCAGTTGCTAAGAGAGTGGCTGGTCCGCTTCTCTGAAGAAAAAGTAGAGTCTGGCAAAGTCTGGGACTTTCGGCGTGACTTAAAACAGCTTGCCGGGGAATTATTCAAGGAAGAATATAAACTTCAGCAGGATGACAAGCATGATCAGGAGCATTCGCATTATCAGAATGTGCTTTCCCAACTAAAAGCAATCGTCAAGACTTTTGAAAATAGCATGCAAAGCTTTGGCAAAGAAGGTTTGCATATGATGGAAAAGCATGGGTTGAATAATACCGACTTTGCATATGGCAAAAGCGGGGTAGGAGGTTACTTTGTACGGCTGGCGGAAAAAACAGACTTTGATCCCAAAAAGAGAGCCAGAGATGCTGCCGAAGATGAAGAAAAATGGTCAACGAAATCCTCCAAGAAAAAAGCGGAAATTCAGGAAGTGCTTGCCCTGGGCCTGCAGGAAATTTTGCTGAAGGCAGTTTCACTTTACGATAGGGAATCTGTTAATTACCAGTCGGCCCTGCAACTCTTAAAATTTATCTACGCATACGGGATTTTAAGAGATCTGTCCCAAAAACTAGATGAGTATAAAAGAGATAATGATCTGATGCTGATCTCAGATGCCTCTGTATTTCTGAGAGAAATTATAGGGAAGGATGAGACGTCTTTTATTTATGAAAAAATTGGCAGCAGCTTTCAGCATTTTCTGATAGATGAGTTTCAGGATACATCGGGTATGCAATGGAGTAATTTTCGTCCGCTGATTGAAAACAGCCTGGATTCGGGATATAAAAATCTGGTGGTAGGAGATGTCAAGCAATCCATTTACCGCTGGCGAGGCGGGGACTGGCAACTTCTGCTGGAAAAAATTCAGCAAGACATTGCTCCCTGGAATACAGCTTCCTTTAAGCTGGATATGAATTTCCGGAGCAGTAAAAATATTGTGGATTTCAACAACTGGTTGTTTGCTACCCTACCCAACATGATACGCGAAGCCATCTCGGTAAAGTTGCAGGATTTAGGAGATGAGGAGCGCGCTTTTCTGGAATCAAGGGCTGAGATTATCACGCATGCTTATGCAGATGTACAGCAGAAACTCCCCGGGCCCAAACTTCATTCCGATAGCTTGCAGGGCTATGTACGTATGGAAATGCTGGACAAAAAAACAGAGGCAGAGGATGGAGAGGAAAGCCTGCACTGGAAAGAACAGGTGAAGCAAAGGCTGACTCAACTGGTAGAGTCACTACAGGATCAGGGATTTGCGCTGCGCGATATTGCTTTTCTGGTCAGGGACAAAAAAGCCGGCAAAGAAGTAGTAGATACTTTGATGGCTTACAAAGGAGAGGGCAAAGCCAAAGCAGGATATAGTTATGAGGTAATTTCTTCAGAATCATTATTCCTGGATGCATCTCTCAGCGTAAGCCTGCTTATTGATTTGTTACGCGTATTGGATAATCAGGACGATGTAATAGCCAAAGCCAGTGCCGTGTACAAGTACCGTAAGTTGCAGCAAAAAGAAACTAATTCTGACCTGCTCCATGAAATTTTTATGTCTTCCGCATCTGTTCCTGAGCAGGTAGAAGCAGATGGGTATTTGAGATGGTTGCCCGATGCATTTGCTGCGCTCCACAATTACTTAAACAAACTTCCCCTTTATGAACTGGTTGAAAATCTGGTCAGCATCTTTGAATTAAACCAGGCCAAGGATGAGTTGGCATACATTCAGGCTTTTCAGGATGCAGTATTAGAGTACAGTGGTCAGGAAAGTGGTGATCTGTTTACTTTTCTTAAATGGTGGGATGATAAAGGAAAAGAGACCTCGGTAAGAGTATCTGAAGATGTAGATGCTATGCGCATTCTCACCATTCATAAATCCAAAGGCTTACAATTTAAGGTAGTAGTGATTCCTTTTTGTGATTGGGAGCTTGATCATCGCAGTGGGCAGGATAATATCATCTGGACGCAGACCAGTGCTCAGCCCTTTGATAAGTTTGGGCTGATGCCCATGCGCTATGGAAGTAAGCTATCAAATACCTACTTCAGTCTGGATTATTACCAGGAAATGATCAGGGCTTATATTGATAACCTTAATCTGCTTTACGTTGCCTTTACCCGTGCAGAGGAAGCGCTTTACACTTTTTCTGCTCCTTCCGTAAGCAAGAGTGGAGTCACAGTCAATTCAGTAGCTAATGCGCTCTATGAGGCCTGCAATTCTCTCACTGATGAAGAGGCAATGAAAACAGCCTGGGAACAGGAGTCAAGGCTATTCACACTGGGACAATTGCAACAGCAAACAACCCATCCATTGACTAAAGAAGCGCCAGCCCTGAAGATGGACACTTATCCCTCAGAACGTTGGAGAGACCGCCTAACGGTCAGGCCGTTTGCAAAAGGATTTTTTTCAATCACTCCGGAAGGGGAAATGAAGATCAACCATGCGATCATTATCAAAGATGTATTGATCAATTTGTACAAAGCTTCTGATTTAAATCAGGTTTTGGAAAAAGTACATTTTGAAAGGGGGATGAGCGAAGAAGAAAAAATAAGGATTAATACCAAACTTCAGGAAGCCTTGAATAAGCCTCCTCTAAAAGATTGGTATGGTGCTACTTTTGATACATTACAGCTTAAGGCATCTCTGGCTGGTACCAACGGAAGGTTATTACAAGTAGACCGGCTCCTGCTTCGTGGAAAAGAAGCGGTTATTATCCAATTCCATGAGGATAAAGCAGATAAAGATAGTCTATCCGTGCTGAAGTCAGCTTCGCAAACGCTTAAACAAATGGGATACCAAGTGGAAGCTTATTTGTTTGATACTGAAAACTTGCAAGAGCTTAGTATTTAATCTACTGAAGCTGCAAGATAGCTATCTGTATCAGTCCGATCATAAAGCCCAAAACACCACCAAGTAGCTCAATAAATTTAAACTCTTTGCTCATAATGGAATAAAGAATGCTTTCCAGCTTGTCGGTAGAAAAGCTAACCACCTTTTCATAGACTGTTTTTTCCACATCCACATCCTGCTCAATTTTATTAATAAAGCGGTCAATCAATTCAGGAAGCATAAGCTCAACTTCAGCGAGCAGGGTACTTTTTATTTTCTGCTTGAGCTCCTCATTCATAAACATAGCCAGCATGGGCATAACTTCAGGCAGCCGATTTTCCAGAAAGTCATTCAGTCTTGCGTCTACAATTGCCTCAACTTCTTCGGTATTTCCAGGCTTTTGCAAACTCTGTTTCACATCTTCAATAGAGAAAAGTTCATCAGCTACAATTTTACCTAATTTCTCAGCCAGTTTATTTTGTCTTTTCGGAAAGATCCCCTGAATTTCCAGAAAAAGAACTTTCACTTTCTTACGGGGATGAAACAGCATTTTGATAGCAATGTAATTGGTAATATATCCGGTAAGGGCAGCTATAATAGGTAGCGTCCAAATAATCATATGTCTCGTTTTTTCCGCAAAGCTATAGGAAAGATTGTATACACCCAAGCCATATTTTTCTCCAAGTGTGAAAGTCTCTCATGCAAGTCTCATCATATTTTCGTAAATTTTGGCAGAATTGTAATAAGAGGCTTTATTAGCCGTATTTTTTATAAAATCGTATGATAAGCATCTTATTTTTTAATTTAATATTTACTACTAACAATAATCATTGAAAAATGTCAAACAAACTTAACCGTAGAGATTTTGTAAAATCTGCTGGTGCTGCAGGCGTAGGGCTAAGTGTAGCTGGTGGTTTTTTTCCTGCCTTTGGTAAAAACGCACCTAACGAAAAAATAGTGGTGGCCATCATGGGCCTCAATGGAAGAGGTAGTGCTCTTACCGGTGAATTTGCCCGTTTGGATGGATATGAAATTGCTTACATCTGTGACGTGGATGAGAGAGCAGTAGCCAAAGGCATTGAGATCGCTATGAAGCCCGGTAAGCAAAAGAAAAAGCCTAAAGGTATTGTTGACTTCCGTGAAGCATTGGATGATAAAGATGTAGATGCATTGGTCATTGCCGCTCCTGACCACTGGCATACCCCTGCTGCCATCATGGCGTTACAGGCTGGTAAGCATGTTTATGTAGAAAAACCTTGCGGCCACAATCCCAAAGAAGGAGAAATGTTGGTAGAAGCTCAGCAGAAGTATGGTAAAGTAGTACAGATGGGTAACCAGCAGCGCTCGGCCCGAGAGTCAATTGAGGCCATCAACGAAATAAACAAAGGAGTGATTGGCACGCCATATTTTGCTAAAGCCTGGTATGCCAATACCCGTGGTCCGATTGGTAACGGAAAGAAAGTAGAGGTGCCCTCATGGTTGAATTATGAGCTTTGGCAAGGCCCTGCTCCCCGTAAGCCCTATCAGGATAACCTGATCCATTATAATTGGCACTGGTTTAAGCACTGGGGTACCGGAGAAATCTGTAACAATGGTACGCACGAAATTGATATTTGTCGCTGGGCACTGGGTGTGGATTATCCGGTAAGAGTAAGTTCTCATGGTGGTCGTTACCATTACGATGATGATTGGCAGTTTTATGACACTCAGGTCGCCAACTATGACTTTGAAGGAGAAAAAACTATCACATGGGAAGGCAGAAGCTGTAATGGACGTCCGGTAGAAGGTAGGGGCCGTGGTTCAGCCATCTATGGTACTGAAGGGACCATGATCATTGACCGGAATGGTTATGTACTTTATGACCTGGATAACAAAAAGATAAGAGAAGTAACGCCTGAAACCAAAAATGCGACCATGGATACGGTAGGTGGTGACCAGCTTACTGCTCTGCATATCGTAAATTTCCAGGATGCTATACGTACTGGTGCAGAGCAAAATGCTCCTATAGATGAAGGGCACAAAAGCGTTTTGCTGTGTCATCTTGGTAATATGGCTCAAGAGTTAGGAGAAACTTTAACGATAGATCCTAAGAATGGCCATGTTAAAGATAGCGAAGAAGCCATGAAAATGTGGGCTAGAGAGTATGCTCCCGGTTGGGAACCATCTGTGTAAAAGAAAAATCTCAATATTGACCACAACTGTCTTGGGTATACCTGAGACAGTTTTTTTATGTTCAGTTGGCGTGCTTATGTGACTTGATGAGAGACTTGTCTTTTACTGGGCCGGATTTTTTGTCAGAAGCTATCCTACGGTAATTCTCCATTTCAATATCTTCCAGCTTTTGAGATTGTCGGGCATATTCATTAAGGATACCCAACTCAACCAGATCAAATTCATCTTCGGAAGTTAGTACGAAAAAAACTTCATCTTCATCATCGGGGCTATGATGATTGTAATGTTTACTGAATTCATATCCATACTCATTCAGTAATATTTCAAATTTTTTTTCTGTGCCCCTTTCTATGGATACGCTAAGTGTCGGCATATTTTCATATTTAATTTTGCCTCAATCTATAATTATATAATGGCTTACACACACAAATACTAAAATCCTCAATACAATGTAAGGCTAATTGTCAATATGGCAAAAGTTTGTTAATTATGTAATAGCTGTGAATTTATTTCCTTTTGCCAAGAAAAATATAACGCTAACCAAAATAAATATTCACAAATAAAAAAATACTAGAATTAAATACAGCAATTATATTGAAAGTATCATTAAAAATGCCCTATTAAGCATGGCAGCGTCTATTCTTAAAGTTTTGCTGAAGATAAATTCTAGCTACGCATTTTTTTATTGTATGTCAAGTGTCTTCTCATAAATGTTAGGTTCCCCGGAAATTTTTCTTAAAGCCTCATTGTAAACTTTCCTGGGTAGGTACTCCCCTTTTTCTTTTGCATTTTTCAGAAATACTTTCACTTTGTCTCTATCGTTCATCTCCATGAGCTTGCTGAGCAGTGCTTCTTCCAGGTTTTCATTCATGTTAAAATCAAGGATGTCATCATCATCCTGATACTTTTTCTTAAATACATGCCTCAGACTGTACTTACGGTTGAAGACTGCATAACTCATAAAAAGAAATACAAAGCCATCTATAATACCTATCAGCATTGGGATTAGCGTCCAGAAAAAGGCCAGATACCACCAGCCATATTTATTTTGTTTGAGGTAAAAGCGATGAACACCAAAAGCACCAAGCGTAAAAGCGAGTAGCGTAGCTAACTGTTTGTTCTTCATTTTCTTAATCTTATCAGTAATTAGTTATATAAATCTGATGTAATATTAATTTTGAATATACGTTTTGCAAAGTGTCGGGCTAAATCTCTTATGGATTAAAAGTATCAGTCTGTATTGCATCAGCATAATATAATATGCTCAGTACTATGCCACATAGCTTTGCTAACTTTTTCATTACGAAGTACTTAGTTTTATTTGGCTTTTATTCATACAATATCGTACAGCTATTAAAACCAAAGCCTTCTTTGGTAATAATAATTGATCAAAAACTGTGTGAAAAGTGAGAAATGTTTCAGAAAAGGAAGTAATAAATTCTTTTTTAATGAAATAAGTAATGAATCTTATTCATAAGGGTAATAGCGCTGACATCATAGGTTTTTCATGATTCTTAATTTGATCGTATTGAAAAAGCATGGATCAATTTTTTGTCAATATGAGTAAACCTTTTCATAATTGTATGCTTCTTAATGTTCGGAAGATAAATTTAATTTTGTATGCCATCTAATATCAAACCTACAAAAGGTGATTTATTAATTTCAGAACCTTTCCTTCCTGATCCTAATTTTGAGCGCTCAGTGATCTTATTGTGCGAGCACAATGAAGACGGGTCATTAGGATTTGTGCTTAACAAACCTATTGAGCTTAGTCTTGCAGATGTGATAGAAGAAGTAAATGACTTTGAAAAAATACTCCACAAAGGTGGACCAGTACAGGAAGACACATTACATTTTATTCATAGGGTAGGTGATAGGTTAGAGGGGAGTCAGGAGATTGCCAACGGAATATACTGGGGCGGAAATTTTGAACAGCTTCTTTCCTTAATCAATACCAAACAGCTTAACCCTCAGGATTTTATATTCTTTGTAGGCTATTCCGGCTGGTCACCCGGGCAGCTTGAAAATGAGTTGGAAGAGGACTCATGGATAGTGTACAAACAAGCCAGTACTGATGAGATATTTAGCCATAATCCTGCAGGGTTGTGGAGAAATGTGCTGAGCAATATGGGGGGGAAGTACCGTATGCTCTCAAATTATCCTATTGACCCGCGTTTAAATTGAATCATTTTACTAATTTTGGGCTTTATTCTAAAGAACTAATATATATTGCTTATGTCAGAGGGCTCTGAAAATAAGAAGCAGGAAGAAGTAAACATTACTACCACCGAACAAGCTGAAAATATCAATAAAAAAGAAGAGACTCCCTCATCTTCACCTGATGACGAGAGTAAAGCTTCTCAGGCTGACATTTCCACGGATACTGATGAAGATAGCAAGTCTGAGCCAGTAAAAGATGAAGCGTCTGCCAGCCCTGAGTCTGATGATAATAATGAGTCTGACTCTAACACCAAAGAGGAAGGTTCTTCAACTTCAGCAAGTTCTCATGATGAGTCTGAAGCCAATCAATCTGATGAAGCGGTTCAGGAGCAGGAACAGTCCACTTCTACCAGCAGTGATGAAAATGTAAAAAATGAAGTTGAGGCGGAAGATAAGGCTGATGAAAAGCCTGCGTCTACAAGTGATCAAACTGCTGCTACTGCTAATGCTCAGGAAGAAGAGCACGGTAGCGATGATGCAAAAGATGAGGATGAGCATGAGGAAGAAATTGACTATAGCAATTTCTCCCGGGAGGAGTTGGTAAAGGCAATTGATCAGGAGCTCAAGAATGAAAATGTAAAACAAGCTGATGCACATGCACATGAAATGAAGTCAGTGTTTGATGAGCTAGAAGCTGAGTTGAAAGAGAATGCCTTGCAAAAATATCTCAACGATGGTGGAGAGAAAGATGGATTTGAATATAAGTCGGATGAATTAAGTGAACACTTCTACAAATCTTTCCGGTTAATCAAAGAAAAGAAGTCAAGCTATTATGCTAAGCTTGGTCAGGATAGAAACAAAAACTATGAGGCCAAACAGGATGTTCTCAATCGCCTGAGAGAGTTTATTGATAGTGAAGAAACACAGGTCAGTATCCACAAACTTAAGGAGTTGCAGAATGAATGGAGAGCTATCGGACCGGTACCTCCTCAACATAACAAAACCCTGTGGGCCAATTATAATGCGTTGATTCATCGCTTTTATGATAACCGCAGTATCTACTTTGAACTTAAGGAGTTGGATCGCCGGAAAAACATGGAGGCAAAACTAGCCCTATGTGAAAAAGCTGAAAATCTGGTAGAAGATCCCGATATCAAAAAGGTACTTCGTGAGTTGGATGAACTGCATGAAGAATACAAACATATTGGTCCTGTTCCCAAAGACGATCAGGAAGCACTTTGGCAGCGTTTTAAGTCAGCCTCAGATAAGATTCATGAAAGAAGAAGAGAATATGTAGATCAGTTTAAAGAAGAGCTTAACCAGAACCTTGACCAAAAACTGAAGCTTTGCGATGAGGTTGCTGAGTTTGCCAATTTTAGCAGTGACAGCATCCGGGAGTGGAATCAAAAGACAAAAGAGATTCAGGCTTTACAAAAGCGTTGGGATGCAGTGGGTCCTATGCCGAGAGAAAAAGCCAAAGAGGTAAACAAAAAATTCTGGTCTAATTTTAAACAGTTCTTTGCTAACAAAGGAAACTTCTTTAAGCAGCTTGACGCTCAGCGAGAAGGTAATTTGGAGAAAAAAGAGCAGTTGGTAGAAAAAGCTGAAAGTCTGAAAGAAAGTAATGACTGGCAGAAAACCGCTAATGAGCTTAAAAGACTTCAGAGGGAATGGAAGGACATCGGTCCTGTGCCGGAAAAAGTGAGAAACGAGATTTACCAGCGCTTTAAATCTGCCTGTGATACATTCTTTGAGCGTAAAAGAGAAAACAACAAAGAACTTGAATCATCTTACGAGAAAAATCTTGAGGCCAAGGAAGCAATCTGTACTGAGATAGAGAACATGGCCAAAGAAGGCTCATCAGATACGGATAGGCTTCAGGAACTTAGTGGAGAGTTTGCAGAAATCGGTTTTGTTCCACGTAATGCTATCAAGAAGATCAACCAGCGATTTGAGAAAGCAGTAGAGAGCTTCATGAAATCTACCAAAGGTCTTGATGCTCAACAGAAGGAAGACCTAAAGCTTGAACTTGAGGTAACCACAATTAAAGGTACGCCTCGTGCTGAGAGAAAACTGGATCATAAGGAGTCATCTTTGAGAAAAAAGATTAACAAGTTGGAAGAAGATATTTCCTTATGGAAAAACAATATCAGCTTTTTTGCTAACTCAAAACAGGCTGATAAATTGAAGAAAGAATATGAGCAGAAGATAGAAGATGCTGGGGCTGAATTGGAGCACCTCAAATCTCAATTGGACATCATAGAAAATATGCGATAATTTTTTCAGTAAGGGGTTGCAGTGAATAGGGTGGATTTCTATATTTGCAATCCCTTAGCCAATACAGGCTATGCCTCCTTAGCTCAGCTGGCCAGAGCAACTGACTTGTAATCAGTAGGTCGTTGGTTCGAATCCGACAGGGGGCTCTTAGAATTGAAGGTAAGTAGCTGTTTTTCAGTTGCTTACCTTTTTTTTATATTGCTCACGTATAAGTCACCTTCATTACTTTCTATCTATCCAAAAACGCAGACAGTGTGTGCGCAATTACATATCTTTATCAAATCCCCGAACTATTATTTTTTATCTTGCTTGAGGACTGAGCAAACTCCCCTATCCATTAAATAACAATTTGAATCTCTTAACTTTTCTGATTGTAAAAATATAGGGGCTCTTCATCTATTTTGTAGAGCGCATAATTGAGGAGATAATATTCTTCAGGCAGGTTTATTAGTGGTCTAGTATCTTCCATTATATCAGAAAGAGTACCATCCTCTATAGGATTCATGATTTTTTTCGGGTTTTTTTTATGATGCTTAGTACACTGGTGAGCAATAACACCTCTGAAGTCTAACCACATAAATTCACTGATCTTTTCATCAGTAGGAAAGTCACAGCATAAAACGGGAACAATAGGTTTTTGTAATTTTATGCCTAATTCAAACTCTTTTTTTACCCATTCAGATTTACCTGAATGACAGCACCAAAATAAAATCAGCTGATCACAATTTGTAATCGCTTTTTCAAGCATATCTTTCCATTTCTCCCCTGGGTTTATTGAGTCGCGATCTAAAAATACACGTTGCTTATTAAAGCGCATCAACTTTGTAATGGCATCAATGATTGGAGTATCTTTTCTGCTGTACGAAATGAATATAGATTTAGCCATATAAACAAATTAATAAAATTAATTCATTCCAGACACAAAAGCCTCAACGCAAAACAGATTTGGACCTTGTCATCAACTTACTCTACTTTTTGAACCTGTTTTTACGAGTATGATACATCTGCATATTGTGGCCTAACTGGAATACTCGCAATAAATTTCTGCTTTGGAGGCTAATAAGCAGGACCGGCTATCCATTTTGATTGTTTAGCTTACTGCATCCAGCGTTCTATCAGTTTAGAAAAATCATCTTTATACTGATTGCTCACCGGGATGCTTTCATTGCCTATTTGCACATTAGTTTTAGTTACAGCTTTGATCTTTTCCAGAGAGATGATGAATGAACGGTGGATACGCATGAATCGGTTTTGAGGAAGTTTTTCTTCCAGTACCTTCATGCTTATCAGGCTGAGCAAGGGCTTATTACTGCTTTGCAAATATACTTTTACGTAGTCCTTAAGCCCCTGTATGTAAAGGATGTCAGTGTAATTAACTTTCACCAGTTGATACTCTACTTTCAGGAAAAGGTAATCTTCTTCCGACTCAGTTTTTTGAGGAACAGTGCCTTTGGCTTGGGCAAACTCAGCATAGGCCTGGGCTTTGCTTACTGCTCGTAGAAATTCTTCGTAGCTGAATGGTTTTAACAGATAATCCAGGGCATCTACTTTATAACCTTCTAGGGCAAACTGGTCATAAGCTGTTGTGAAAATAATGCGTGGACCTGTTATTCTTTCTCGTCTGTCAAGTACTCTGGCAAGCTCAATGCCACTCAGGTCGGGCATCTGAATGTCCAGGAAGATGAGGTCTACTGCCTGTTCATGCAAAATTTTCAGTGCTTCAACCGCACTGGAATACCGCCCATAAAGCTCAAGAAAAGGAGTTTGCTGAATATAAGTGCAAACCAGATTAAGCGCATGAGGTTCATCATCTACTGCTATACATTTCAAGGTGGTCATGACAACTGCATTTTTAAATTCACCTGAAAGGTGTTTTCCGGTGCCTGCTCATCCACTTGTAGTGTATACTTCCCGGGATAAAGCAAATCCAAACGACGTTTCGTATTCGTCAGCCCAATGCCATTGCTCTCTTCCAGCAATACACTATTATTATTGAAAATGGTATTCTTCACTTCTAAATGTATGCTGTTTCCTTTTTGTTCTATATTGATCAAGATACAGGAAGATGATTGGGCACTGACTCCGTGTTTGAAAGCATTTTCCACAAAAGGTAGAAACATCATAGGCGCTATACTCATATCATTGAGTGAAGCAGGGTGCCTGAAAGTCACCTTTACCTTATCCGTAAGCCTGAGTTGCATAAGCTTAATATAATCCTGCAAAAAAGCAATCTCCTGGCTCAGAAAGGTAACGTCTTTGCGGGTTTCATAGAGGACATAGCGCATCATACGAGATAGGTTATGCAATGCCTGTCGTGCTGTGTCTATGTCTGACAAAGTAAGGGCATAAATATTATTCAGCGTATTGAAGAAAAAATGAGGATTGATCTGTGCTTTCAGAAACGAGAGTTCTGAACTGATCTTCTGCTGTTCCAGGTTTTGACGTAGCTGTACATCTTCCTGCCACTTCTGCACCACTTTAACACTGGTACTTACCCCGAGCACCAGCAAAGAGAGCAAGAATAGAAAAAAATCAAACCAGGGATTGCTTCTTCGTGCAGGTTCATCACTGTCTGGGTGAAATGCTTTGTGCATGAGTTCGGGAAGATTGAGCCAACCCTCTATCGTTTTCATTACCGGCATGAGGATGAAAACTACCAGTAATACCATCAGAATGAATAAGCCGATTTGGTTGTGAAACAGTAGCCGGGGAACTAATAGCTCGGAATTCAGATAAAAGATGCCTACCAGAAAGGAGAAGAGAATAGCTTGCCTGATCCAAAACTCGCTCGGCAGGCTAATCTGAAGGGATGCCTGCCAGGACAAGGGCTGAAATAGCAAGAAAAACAGGCCCATCACTACCCACACCAAAGCTTGTATCAAAGGTGAGCGAAAAGAAAGACGTAAAGATAATGGAGGCATATGGACAAATATCTTGAGCGAGGGTGAAAGAGAATCTCACTTATCATAAACATACGCTAAATATTAGCTTAAGATTGGTCAAATCTATGGTTTTGACAAATGTAACGACAGAATCCACTCTTTTGTCTACCACCCATGTACCTGACTTTACATAATGGTATAGAATGGTTTTCATCGTTTATTAAGGGACTATCGTCGTTATCTTCAGGCATACTGTCTATTCCATTTTTCTACTATCTCAGAAGCCCGTTAATTCAAATATTCTTTGGTCAATATGCATGCTGTATTGCCTGAAAAGGAATATTAAACGATCAGCCAATCATGAAAATAAATGTAGTTTCCTTCATACTTATCATCGTTTTATCAGGGATTTCCGAACTAGCTTTCGCCCAAGCTCCTCAGCCCAATGGAAGGCCTATGTCACCAAGTACGGCAGGAAGCAAAGCCCCATCCAATGTGCCGCAGGGAGACGGGAAGATCAGCGGTATCATCCTGGACAAAGAAAGCCAGGAACCCATACCTTATGCTACGGTAGCACTGATTAATCCCCAACTGGATAAGCCAGTGGATGGAACAGTAGCCGATGATCAGGGTAAGTTTCAGCTCAAGAATATAGCAGAAGGTGTTTATAAACTTACCATAAGTTTTATAGGCTACGAAGCTTTTGAAATCACTACCGTTGAGATCAGTAAGAAAGACAAGAATATAGATTTAGGCAATCTCTATCTCATTTCAGAAACCAAGCAGCTGGATGAAGTAGTGGTACAGGGGCAGCGTGATCTTATTGAAGAGAAAGTAGACAGAACAGTCTACAATGCCGAACACGACCAGACCACCAAGGGAGGCGATGCTACTGACGTGCTTAAGAGGGTGCCTATGTTATCCGTAGACCTGGATGGTAATGTGTATCTGAGAGGTAGCCAGAACATCAAAGTGCTTATTGACAACAAACCTTCTACCATCACCGCCACCAGCGTGGGTGATGCACTCAAGCAGATTCCAGCCGACCAGATCAAATCAGTGGAAGTGATCACTTCTCCTTCGGCCCGTTACGATGCGGAAGGTACCGGGGGTATCATCAATATCATCACCAAAAAGAATAAACTACAGGGTGGTACGCTAAACATAGATAGCGGTGTTGGGAATAGAGGGGCTAACCTGGGCCTGAATGGGAGCTACCGCCGCGGTAAGGTTGGGCTCTCCTTGGGAGGCTTCGGACGTACCGGCTATAACATTCTGGGTAGTTTTGAAAATAACCAGCTTACCACTGATAGTAATGGCAATGAAATTCTGACCACCCAGCAGGCAGATACGCGCAACAACATGCTTTTTGGCCGCTACTCCCTGGGACTGGATTATGATATCAATAAGAAAAACTGGATTTCTGCCTCTGTTCAGCTAGGGGCATTCAACTTTTATTCCCAACAGGATGCGCTGCTCACGCAGACGTATCAGAACGAGGCTTTGCTGAACAGTAGCGTACGTGATGTGGATATGACCAATTTGTCAGAGAATATGGATGTGAGCCTTACCTACGTGCATACCTATGACAAGCCACAGCAGGAACTCATCCTCATGGGTCTTTACAGTCGGAACAATCGTACCAATGATTTTGTGAACGACATCATTGACCAGAATGATGAAAGTGCAATTGACCGCTTCAAAAACGAAAACCAGAGCTTTAATCAGGAGATCACCTTGCAGGCGGATTACCAGATGCCTATTGGCGATAAGCAAATGCTGGAGATTGGCGGTAAGGAAATCATGCGTACAGTTTCCAGTGATTACCAGTTTTTTGTAGCAGACAGCGATGGAGAATACGAAGCGGTCCAAGACAATAACCTCAGCAATGTCTTTAATTATGATCAGAATGTAATGGCAGGTTATGTATCCTATACCCTTAACCTGAACAAGTACAGTATCAAGCCGGGGGTAAGGTATGAATATACCACGATACAGGCCAACTTTCAGGATGAAGTGGAAGTAGAAATCCCTTCTTACGGCATACTGGTGCCCAGTGTGAACCTGTCCAGAAAACTGAAGAACGGTAACATGATCAAGGCTGCGTATAACCGCCGTATTCAGCGTCCTTCCTTACAGTTTCTGAACCCTAACCTACAGGCCTCTAATCCGCTGAACATCACGCAGGGCAATCCTGACCTGGAGCCGGAGTATACCAACAACTATGAGTTGTCCTACAGTACCTTTCTCAAAGGCACATCGCTCAACTTCTCTACCTTTATGCGAAACACCAGCGGTTCCATTCAGCCCATCAGAAGCCTGATAGGACAGGATACAGTTTTGACAACTTATGAGAATATTGGCAGTGAAGATGCTTATGGCCTCAGTGTATTCGCTAATGTGAACTTATCCAATAAGTTCTCACTGAATGGAGGTACGGATGTATATTATGCCGTTCTGGATAATAACGTTAGCAATCCGCTTTACCAGGCAGAAAATGAGGGTTGGGTACTTAGTGGAAGACTTTTTGGAAACTATAACATCACCGACACCTGGGGTTTGCAGTTCTTTGGCTTTTACAGGGGCAGACAGGTACAGCTACAGGGCTATCAAACCGGCTTCGGTATCTATAGCCTGAGCATCAAGAAGGACTTTAACGATGACAAAGGCAGCATAGGCTTTGGTGCGGAAAACTTCTTTACGACTGAGTTCAAGATGCGTACCGAAGTAAACTCTCCTATCATCAGCCAGAGCAGTGTCAATAGTATGCGCAATATGGGCTTTAAGATTAACTTCAGCTATCGCATCGGTAAGCTCAACGCTGATCCTCGCCCCAGACGCAGAAAGTCTATACAGAATAATGACCTCAAAGAAGGAGGAGGAAACCAGATGAACATTTCTCAATAGAAATGAACAGGGAAATGCGAACGCTGAAAAGATACCAGTAGAAAGTTGTATCTAAGATGCAACATAGTGCGAAAGCCCGGACTAAATTAGTTCGGGCTTTTTTCATTGACAATGACCGTTAGAAATATTTAATTGTCATCAACTACTATACTACACCTCTAACCTTTATGAAACGTACATTCGCTTTAGGGTTTATAGCCCTCCTGATCATTATCCAGTTTATTCGTCCGGAAGAAAACCTGGGTGAAGCGGAAAGCAGTAATGATGTAACCCACTATGTAAATGTGCCCGATCAGGTAATGACTACCCTGCAAAGCTCCTGCTACGACTGTCATTCTAACCATACCAACTATCCCTGGTACTCAAAAGTAAATCCGGTAGGCTGGTGGTTAAACAATCATATAGAGGAAGGCAAAAGCGAACTCAATTTCTCTAACTTTGCTGCTTATGATGTGGAACGTATGGACCATAAACTGGAAGAAATTGCTGAAGAAGTGGAGGAAGGCCATATGCCTTTACCTTCTTATACCTGGATACACCGGGATGCCAAACTCACGGATGAACAGGTTAGCCTGATCACGGAGTGGGTCAATACGGAAAGACAAAAGTTAGACGTGCCTCAGCAGTAGTATATTCATGTCTCAGCATGCTATGGGATACTGGGCTGATGTCTGTTTTCTTTTCTTGTTAACACATAAAGATGGGGCTGCTTAAAGATTTTCTTTATCTTCAGCCCCTTACATAATACAACCTATGCCTGTTTCGTCCATCTACAAGCCGTTCTTATTCCTCTTATCCATTTCTATCTTACTGACTAGCACTGCCCATGCGCAGGATAAATTACTGGCCCCGCAGGGTTTGCTGACAGATCTGCTGGAACACAGCAATCGTACCTACACACAAGGGTATCAGACCAATATGACACTTCAGCAAGTGCAACAATATGGCAGAGACTATCAGCATGTGACTATTCAGCACCAAAAGCCGGTATTCAGCTGGATTGTCAATGACGATAAGCAGGATGTCTTACAAACCGCCTACCAACTTCAGCTGGCTACTGATGAAGAAAAACTACGCGCAAATGATCCCGACCTCTGGAATTCGGGCAAGGTAAGCAGTAGTAATTCTTCGGCTGTAGTGTATGAAGGTACACCACTCAAAGCCAACACGATTTACTACTGGAGAGTAAAGGTGTGGAACAATCAGCAGGAAGAAAGTCCCTATTCGGCAATTGCCTCGTTCAGAACCGGAGCGGAACTCCTGCCGCATGATACGCCCCGCTATCCTACCCAAAAGACCGATGAAAGACCAGTCAGTATTCATAAAATTGAAGGAGAGGACTACTTCATTGATTTTGGTAAAGACGCTTTTGCCCAGCTTAGCCTGACTTTGCACAGTGCGCAGGAAGATACTCTCACTATTCATTTTGGGGAATCGGTAACTGATGCCGGACGTATTGACCGTGAACCGGGCGGAACGATTCGCTACCAGGCCTATCAGCTTCCCATCAATGAGGGAACACGCACCTATAAAATCGCTTTTCGTCCGGATGAGCGGAATACCGGTGACAGAGCTATTAAAATACCTGATTACATAGGAGAGGTATTGCCGTTTCGCTACTGCGAAATTGAAGGCTATGCCGGTGAGATCAGCACCGATGATGTAGTGAGGCACGCGGTCCATTATCCTTTCAATGAGGAAGCTTCCTATTTTCAGAGTGCGGACACGGTGCTGAATGCCGTATGGGAGCTGAGCAAGTATTCTATCAAAGCCACCAGCTTTGCGGGCATCTATGTAGATGGTGACCGGGAGCGTATTCCCTACGAAGCCGATGCCCTGATCAACCAGCTTTGCCATTATGCGGTGGACCGTGAGTACAGCATGGGCCGTTATTCCCATGAATACCTGATCACGCATGCCACCTGGCCTACCGAATGGATTCTTCAGTCGGTGCTGATGGCCTGGAATGATTATCTGTACACCGGAAACCTATCATCCGCCGAGCATTATTATGATGACCTGAAATCCAAAACCCTGACTGCCCTGGCAGGCGATGATCATCTGATCAGTACCCAGAGAGGGCAGATGGACCAGGAAGTACTGGCATCGGTACATTATGAAGGGGAAGCGTTAAGAGACATCGTAGACTGGCCCCATACCGGTATACTGGGTTTGGGCAAAGAAGAGGCTGGAGAGACAGATGGCTATGTCTTTACAGAAGTCAATACGGTAGTCAATGCCTACCACTATCAGGCGTTGGTCTGCATGAGTCGTATCGCCGCTGACCTGGGCAAGACTGCCGATAGCAGGGAATTTATGGAAAGAGCAGAGGCAGTGAAGAAATCCTTTAACCAAAGGCTACTGGACAAGCAGAAAGGCTATTATGTGGATGGCATGGGTACTGAACACAGCTCATTGCATGCCAATATGTTTCCCCTGGCTTTTGGTTTAGTACCTGAAAAATACCGCGACTCGGTGATAGAATTTGTCAGGTCGCGGGGGATGGCCTGCAGTGTGTATGGTTCACAGTTCCTGATGGATGCTGTATATGAGGCAGAAGCAGGTGCTTATGGTCTGGAACTGCTGTCTTCTACGGCCGAACGTAGCTGGTACAATATGATACGTGCGGGAGCCACCATCACCATGGAAGCCTGGGACAATAAGTACAAGCCCAACCAGGACTGGAATCATGCCTGGGGCGCTGCACCCGCCAATATTATCCCTCGTAAGCTGATGGGCATTGAGCCGCTTGAACCCGGTTTTGCCAGACTCAGGATCAAACCACAACCTGGAACGCTGGAATGGGCAGAAGTTCGTATGCCCACCATCAGGGGAGCGGTAGAGGTATCCTTTGACCAAAGAAAAGGTTTTACCATGGAAGTGGATATTCCTGCCAATACAGAAGCCGAAGTTTATATGCCGCTTCAGGGCAAAAAGATTAACACAGCTATGGTAAATGGTAGCAGCAGGAAGGGGAGGAGAGAAGGAAACTTTCTGGTATTTGAACTGGGTTCGGGGAAGTATAGCCTTAACTATTAACAGAGAAAGATACCAGGCTTCCTAAGCTTTCATGCAGCAGACGATCAGTCAGCACGAGTATATTGGAGAGCAAAGCTATCCGATTATTCATCCGTACTGTGGTGAAAACAGTAAAAAGATGCCCTGGCTTAAGCTTCCCTGGGAGGGAAATACAACAATTACTGTTAAAATATAGCTTTCCCTCTTGGGGAAAATGACAAAATGCTGTTGTTTTATCGCTTTCCCCAGTAGGGAAAGCCAGTGTAAGCTGTCATTTTATGACCATCCCCAGTGGGGAAGGTAAGGAAACAGGCTTTTTGTTCACCATCCCCCTGAGGGACAGAGACAAAACGATATAGATCATTGACTTTCCCTCCTGGGGAGAGCGGTTAAAATGGCTTATTGGATGACCATCCCCTTATACATCACTGAGAAACTCATCCCATCTCAGTGTAAGAGAAGTAGGTCTATAGCACAAAAAAATCCTGCTAAGGGTACCATATTAGCGTAGTTGAAGAAGGGTGTAATAGAAATACATACAGCTCTACTTCGCAAGTGGGTTTGTTTTGGATGTTATCTATAATTCAATCAATAAATGAGAGGTTACAATACATACTACGAAGATGAGCAAAGAACTAATTATGGCTTTTGGTTATATCTTATTATACTAAATGTAGCTTTGGGCAGCTTATCGGGTGCCAAGGCAATATTAACCTCTTTCAATACTATAGATACTGTTATACTTTGCTACTACTTTATCATGTTAATGATTGGAGTTTTGTCTGTTATATGTTTTTTCTATAGGCATAAAATTACTCCTAAACTGATTGTAGCTTTTCTGGCTATCAATCTATTCTACATTGTAGGGATGAGTTTTTTAGTTTGGAATTATGATTCAGGAGGAATTGATTATTTTGGGTTGATACGTATCATTGTGCTATGCTCATTAATAATTCCTTACTTATTAATTTCTAAGCGTGTAAAAGAAGTATTTGTCAAGTAACTTGGAATGAAACAGGTATAGCATTCAGTGTGATAGTTTATAGCTAGTGGTTTATTTCATCAAGCACCAAAATTGACATTTGAAAAAGGAACTCTTTACGTCTTCTGAGGGGGCAAGCTTGTCAATTGTCTAAAACCCATTCCAATGAAACAGTTCATCTTATTATCCATCCTCCTGTGCTTGTTCGCTTGTGAACAGGAAAAGACAAGTGATGCTGCTATTAAACAGGAAATCATTGATGTTACCAATGCCTACAATCTGACATGGGAAACGGTAGATATGGATTCGGTAGCACAATTCCATGCTGAGGATATCAGGTACTACTGGCATGGGTTCCGTGCTGCCTCTTCCAATGAGGAGTTTCTTGAGGTATTTAAAGAATGGATGGCCACTACCCAGGAGTGGAAGATGGAAGTAGAAAATTATGATGTTCAGGTATTAGGGGAAGACCTTGCCATTATCGGGTTTAATTCTTCCGCTACCACCACCGTGCTTACCAACGGAGAACCCTATGATTATGGGACAGGCGCCTTAACCTACGTATGGAAGAGAATAAACGGAGTTTGGAAAATAATACATATCCACGAATCGGCTTTGGAAGCTGAAAACTGAATATAAAATATTGCAAGCTGTGAAATGCAAGCAAGCGCACTGTAAGCTTATCCCCCAGATTAGTCAGCTTACATGACAGGCACTCTGGATAAAAAAATAGCTATACCAGCTACACCTTAGGTACCAGTTCTCGCTCAAAGTACACCAGCTCCTTTTTGGATGTATCTGTCTGGTCAACGCAGTAATAAATACGATCCACATAACGCCTGACGATGAGTTTGCGGATACACTACAGATCCTTCGGGAAAAATATTTTGCATGAGTTAAGGTAGGTATAAATCTATTAATAATATGCAGTTGGCTTATCTATATTCATATAGGGCCAAACAAGAGATATAAAATATGACATTCATTTTGCCTCTTTCAAAAAAAAAACAAAGGAAGTGAACTACTATCCATAAAATAAGGTTACATTGCCTTATACTTATAATAACAATTCAATGAAAGAAGGTACCGTAAAATTTTTTAACCACACGAAAGGATTTGGTTTCATTAAGCCATCCGATTCAGGTGCAGACATTTTTGTTCATTCAAGTGGACTTATCGACGAAATAGAGGAGGACGATAAGGTGGAATATGAAGAAGAGCAAGGCAAAAAAGGTCTGAATGCAGTCAATGTGAAAGTTATTTAGTAAAATATATTATCACTTTGAAATGAAGAACATGCCCCGATAAGGCATGTTTTTTTGGTTTATGGAAATAGATTTAAAATTGGCAGTGCTGATTGACGGGGATAACATTCCCTCTGCCTACATTAAAGAAATGATGGAAGAGATTGCCAAGTACGGTAACCCTACCATCAAAAGAATATATGGAGACTGGACCAAGCCTAATTTGTCCAAATGGAAAAATATCCTCCTTGAAAATGCCATCACCCCTATACAGCAGTATGGATACACTTCGGGTAAAAATGCGACGGACTCTGCCATGATCATAGACGCCATGGACATTTTGTATTCGCAGAAGGTTAACGGGTTTTGTCTGGTATCCAGCGATAGTGATTTCACTAGATTGGCCACCCGTCTCAGAGAAGCCGGCATGAAAGTTTTTGGAATCGGGGAAAAGAAAACACCCGATCCCTTTATCGTAGCTTGTGATAAGTTTATCTACCTGGAAATTCTTAAAGACCAATCCAAAGAAGAAGGATCTGATAACCAGAAAGGAAAGTCTGAAAAGAAAAGTGACGTTGATAAGATTACTCCTAAAGTAATCCGCTTAATTTCCACTACCATATCCGATCTGGCAGATGATGATGGATGGGCCTTTCTCGGAGATGTAGGAAACTTACTGCAAAAGAAGCAGCCCAACTTTGACTCCCGAAACTACGGATTTCAGAAACTCACCCCCCTTATCAAGTCTATCAGCAAGTTTGATGTTGAGCAAAAAGAAAACCAGAAAGGTAAGTTCAAGCTGATTTATGTGAGAAACAAAGAGTAATCTATCCTCAAATAGAGAAGAAAAATCACATGAAATTCAAAAATTGCCCGACATTTGCTTAAGTTGGGAGGTTCTGGATTTCAATTTTAACTAAAGCATCAAAATAGATAGAGTAATTTCTAAAATTTTATGCTTTAAAAAACATAAAATTTTATGGCTCATCATACCTATTACACAGTTGTTACTGGAACTGGAAGATATATACCTTCCCAAATCGTTAAGAATGAATCTTTTCTGAAAAATGAATTTTATAATTCCTCCGGACAGAGGATTCCCAAATCCAATGATGAAATCATTCGTAAGTTCCAGGAGATTACTGAAATAGAAGAGCGCAGGTATGTGGAAGATGAGATGGTCACTTCTGATATTGGCTATTATGCTGCTGAGGCAGCTGTCATTTCAGCGGGCATTGACAAAGAGAGCCTGGATTATATCATTGTAGCCCATAATTTTGGTGATGTATTGCACGGCAACAAGAAAACGGATCTTGTCCCCAGTCTGGCTGCCAGAATTAAATATAAGTTAGGTATACATAATCCCTATACCATTGCCTATGACTTACCCTTCGGCTGCCCCGGATGGGTGCAGGGCTTGATACAGGCTGATTATTATATCAAGTCGGGAGATGCCAAAAAAATCCTTGTGATAGGAGCAGAGACACTATCCCGTATTTCCGACCCTCATGATATTGACAGCATGATTTATTCGGATGGGGCAGGAGCAGTAGTGGTGGAAGCGAGACAAAGCGATGAACCACTGGGAATCTTAGCCCACAAAACACGCTCAGATACTTTGAATCATGCTCACCTGCTTAATATGAATGTCTCCTACAATCCTGATTATAAAGATGATACGCTGTTCCTCAAAATGGAAGGAAGAAAGCTGTACGAGTATGCCCTCACTACCGTACCTCAACTTCTAAGTGACTGTGTGGACAAAGCTGGTTTAGGTATTGAACAGATCAAAAAAGTGCTCATCCACCAGGCAAATGCCAAGATGGATGATGCTATTTTATCCCGATTATTCAAATTGCTGAATGTAGCGGAGATTCCGGAGTACATTATGCCAATGACCATTGCGACCCTGGGAAATAACTCGGTAGCCACCGTTCCAATCTTGTTGGATAAACTGCTAAGGAAAGAACTTAAGCATCATCATATCAATAAAGGAGAGCATATGATCTTCGCTTCGGTAGGGGCTGGTATGAATGTCAATGCGGTGATCTACAAAATGCCATAGGAACTTAGTTAAGCTCATTATGCCTGGCCTTCAGTATCTTCCTGATGGCACAAAAAGCCTTTTGATAATCCGAGGTGTTGAGGTAGAGGCGGTCATGAATGGTTACCTGATATTGATGGTTACGAACGGCATTAACCCTACAGTAAATTACCGTATTGTTACAAACAGCTTTTAAGTATCGGGCTTCAGTATAAATCATTATGCGCCTTACGTCAGTGCAGTAACAATATCGGTAATTATGTGGGAAGAAAAAACATTAACCCAGATAAGGTCTTAAAGCACTGCTTCGGGTACTATGTCTGAGCCTGCGGGTAGCTTTTTCTTTAATCTGACGTACTCTTTCTCTGGTAAGATTGTATCTGCTGCCTATTTCTTCCAGTGTCATTGCTTTTCCACCATTCAGCCCAAAATAAAGCGTAATTACGTCAGCTTCTCTTTGGGTAAGGGTAGAAAGCGATCTTTGCAGCTCTCTTTGTAAAGAGTCGTGCATCAGATCTGAATCAGGAGTAACCTCACTCTTATTTTCCAGTACATCCAGCAGGCCATTTTCTTCACCACTGGCAAATGGAGCATCCATAGACAGGTGACGATTAGCTACTTTGAGGT
Source organism: Catalinimonas locisalis (assembly GCF_038039535.1). Classification (NCBI taxonomy): domain Bacteria; kingdom Pseudomonadati; phylum Bacteroidota; class Cytophagia; order Cytophagales; family Catalimonadaceae; genus Catalinimonas; species Catalinimonas locisalis. The sequence goes on from NZ_JBBPHP010000002.1 coordinate 537,839, forward strand.
TGAGTGCGATTTCTTCTTCGGTGATATCCAGCATTTCAGATAGTTCTTCCAAAGATGGTTCGCGCTGATACTTCTGTTCCAGTTCGGCAAATATTCTGCTGATCTTGGTAAGTGTACCAATACGGTTTAGTGGAAGACGTACCATACGGGATTGTTCGGCCAGCGATTGCATAATAGACTGTCGTATCCACCAGACGGCATAAGAGATAAACTTAAAGCCTCTGGTTTCATCAAATCGCTGCGCAGCCTTCATGAGTCCTAAATTACCTTCATTGATCAGATCATTTAGCGACATGCCTTTATTCTGATATTGCTTGGCTACCGATACTACAAAGCGCAAATTGGCTTTGGTGAGCTTTTCTAAAGCAACCTGGTCTCCTTCTCTTATCCTTCTGGCCAGCTCTGCTTCCATGTCAGGAGTAATCAGATCTACTTTGCTTATCTCCTGTAAATACTTATCCAGTGATTGGCTTTCCCTGCTGGTTATCTGTTTCGTTATCTTTAGTTGTCTCATGGATAATGTTATGAAATGAAATAGTTGTTAAAGTGTACAGAGATTGATTTTATAATGACATGTGAAGATGCTACACTGAAAAATTCAACCTCAAAATATGACTACAATCCAGAGATATTTACAAGGGGAAAAGGTGTACCAGCCCTACGGCTTTTCACAAAGTTCGGTGAAGATACGACAATTTACTGAACTCAAGCTGCAAAATTTACTTTGTAATGCGTTTTTAGCTAAAATATCCCCGTTATAAGTTCATAAATGCTGTTAAATTCGAATACTGAAGAGAGTCATATTTGAAAAAGTTAAGTTCAAGCACTAAAATTTAATCATGATGATTCTGAATCTACTTCTGAAATGTCCAGATAGTACTCTTTTCCTTTTTCAAAAAATTGATCAGCATTCGGGTTATCTATCCAAATTTGTAGTTTTCCTATAGGAGAAGATAAATTGAACTGATTGTTATCAACATCATCAGTAGCATCAGAGCCTTTTACGCCGTGAAGATGCGCAATTAGTGAATCCTGTACTTTTTCAACTCTTGAACAAAAGTATTTTGCGCGCATTGGTATTTTGCTTTTATCTATTCTGTAAAGCATTCCATGCAAAAAAAGTTTACTATGGGCCTACATTATTTAAATGAGTAAGCCTGGCCCTTATTGATTTGAATGATGTTTTGTTTGATTAAGCTTTGGAAGAGGTACGGGGAGTATCCTCATATTCTTTTTTATACTGTAGTGGTGTACGTTTCATCAATGCCTTAAACTGTCTATTAAAATTAGTAAGCGTCTGGTATCCACTTTCATAACAAGCCTGAGATACGTTCATCTTTTTTTCAATCAGGAGACGACAGGCGTAACCTATTCTGACCTCACTTACTAGCTCTGAAAAGGTTTTATTTGCATGCATCTTGAAGTATCGGCTAAATGAAGTAGGGGTCATATTGGCAATAGAAGCTACCTCCTTCAAACTGATCTTGTTTTTAAAGTTATCCATCACATAAGCATGAATAAGATTCATGATTTCAGTATCACCATCTTTCAGAGAGTTAGTATAACCGGTGCTGGACAACTCGTAAATTTCCTCGGAGTGCATCATCTCATTGAGGATTTGAAGTAAAAAGATGACACTTTCTAAGCCTTTCTTTCTCAAAAGCTCTTGCATCATTTGGGTAATCTTATTCGCAGATTTACCAAGAATTTCCAGGCCTAGTTTTGACCTTTCTAAAAAATGCCTCAGGTGTATAGCCTCCTCTTTTTGGATGAGCTCTTTTCCAGGAAAGTGTTCCTGAAAGTAAACTACAATGCCATGAGTGTGGAGATTTGGGTTTCCATCAAAATATATCACATCGCTTCGCCACAAATGGGGCAGGTTTGGTCCGGTAAAAACAACATCGCCCTCTTCAAAAGACTTGATATGGTCGCCGACAAAGCGAGTTCCTGAGCCTTTGAGCACTACAAATAGCTGGTACTCCTGGTGAAAATGCCAGTTAGGATCAAAATAAGGTTCTTTTAATTCCCTAATTACAAAAGTATGAGTATCAGGAATTGGAGATTTTCGTAAAGCATGTGGCATAGTGACACTAATTTATCCCGATAAAACTAATAATTTTCTATTGATGACAAAATAGTGTTGGTATTGGGCAACAAACAGTATGAAATTTTAGACTACATTTTTAATCATTGTATTTGTACCTTTAAGTGGTTAACCGAGTATAGATTTTTAATTTTTTGATACACTAAGCATAACCCTATGAAACCTACTTTTGGCGTCAGCACCTGGCTTTGGACGTCTCCTTTTGATACATCAACAGCCCAATCTTTATTTCCGAAAATCAAAGAAATGGGATATGATGTGGTAGAAATTCCGGTAGAATATCCCGAACAAATTGATGGTAAAAAGGTAAGAGAAGCGCTGGATGAGTACGGCCTGAAAGCCGTGGTATGCGGAGCATTCGGACCTACCCGTGACCTTACCCATGCCGATCCTGCTGTACATCAGACCTGCTTTGGTTATATCGCTGACTGTTTTAAGCTCTGCAACGACTGGGATGCCAAATTTCTGGCGGGCCCGATGTACGCTGCAGTAGGTAAAACCCGTATGCTCAGCCCCGAAGAACGAAAAGTGGAGTGGGACAGGGCAGTCACCAATCTCAGGAAGGTATGTGATATGGCCAGCAAAGAAGGCCTTTCTTTAGCCATTGAAGCCCTAAACCGCTTTGAGTCTGATCTGATCAATACAGTGGAGGATGTGCAACGTCTGGTAAAAGACATCAATCATGATGCCGCCAAAATAATGGTGGATGTATTCCATATGAACATTGAAGAACCTGATATTGGCAAGGCAGTGAGATTGGCAGGAGATAAACTTATCCATGTGCAGATTGCAGACAATTACCGGGGTACTCCTGGTACTGGTTCTGTACGCTGGGAATTGCTTAGAGATGGGTTGAAAGACATCAATTACAATGGAACGATCTCCATTGAGAGCTTCACTCCGGAAATTAAAGAACTGGCCGGGGCAGTGTGCATCTGGCGTCATCTGGCCCCCGATCAGGATCAGTTCGCTTCAAAAGGGCTGGAATTCATGAAGAAAACGTTTAACTATTAATACTGAACCTATGCAAAAAGATAAGATTAATATAGCCATCATCGGCTTGGGCTTTGGTGCGGAATTCATTCCTATTTACCAGAAACACCCCAACGCAAATATGTATGCCATCTGCCAGCGCACCCAGTCCAAACTGGATGAGGTAGGGGATGCCTTTGGCATTGAGAAGCGTTATACCTCTTATGATGATTTACTGAAAGATCCTGATGTGGATGCCGTACATATCAACACACCCATTCCCGATCATGCATCTCAGTCTATCAAAGCTTTGAAAGCAGGTAAGCATGTGGCCTGTACGGTACCTATGGCCACTACAGTAGAGGAGTGTAAGGAAATTGTAAAGCTCACAAAAGAAACTGGTTTGACGTACATGATGATGGAAACCGTAGTCTATGCCCGAGAGTTTCTGTTCATGAAAGAACTGTATGAGAAAGGTGAGCTGGGAAAAGTACAGTTTCTTAAAGCTAGTCATCAGCAGGATATGGACGGATGGCCCAACTACTGGCCCGGATTGCCACCTATGTACTATGCAACGCACTGCGTAGGACCTGTACTCGGACTTACCCGCGCTGAAGCGGAATATGTTTCCTGCTTTGGTTCCGGTACCATCCGTGAAGAACTGCACAAGCATTATAATTCGCCTTATGCTGTAGAGACTACGCATATCAAATTCCGCAACTCTGACCTGACAGGACATATCTATCGTTCACTCTTTGATGTGGCCCGTCAGTATCGTGAAAGTTTTGAAGTATATGGCTCCAAAAAGGCGGTAGAATGGCCATTAATTGAAGGTAATCCTCTGGTAGTACATACCGCGAAGAAGCCGGAGCCGGAAATCCCTGAAGAAGTAGAGTGCCCGGATTATGCCAAACTTTTGCCCAAAGAAATTCAGCATTTTACTACCAAAGGAGTATATGATGAAGATGAGCATCAGCATTTGTCTTTTACGCAGGGCGCTGGCCACGGAGGTTCACATCCACATCTGGTACATGCTTTCCTGGATGCTTTGGTAAAAGGTGAAGATCCTTATCCTAATGCGGTGCAGTCAGCCAATATTACCTGTGTGGGAATTATCGCACATGAATCGGCTCAGAAAAACGGTGAGGTGATGAAGATGCCTGACTTTACTTTGCAGTCATAGAAAGAATTTGGTTTTTATAATCTTTGAATTGCCGGACGACATCATCCGGCAATTTTTTTTTATTTAAGATGCCTCATGGGTCAACAAAGTAGCCATTTGTCAGATCAATTGTGATAGGTGCCTGTTTAATCTTCCCATTAGGAAGCCTTACTGAGTCAAGACTTGTGACGCTATCTTTGTTGAAGTATGATCGTCCCCAATGTCTGGATTTACCGTAGAAAAGATATTTCCCTTCTACAGTATCAAGATGATGCGTAATTCTTTGGGTGGGTACAGAAAAGTGATAGTTAAGGTCTATCTCAAAGAATCCTTTTTCCTGTATTTGGCGTCTGCAATGTAGCTCATACATTTTTTGTTTAGTGACTGCGCTCAGATCAGTGACCTCATTCTCAGGAGTGTTTATTGACAGATACATTTTCTGATTTGGATAATCAAGTATAATCCTGTCAAAAGCCCAAAGAAATTGCAGGCCAATCAGGCTATTATATTGTTTTTCTGTGCACATCACATTGGTAAATTCCAGATCACCTAAGCTCACACTTTCGGCCATGGTATACTGAACTGTATCTGGAACTGTTCTTTTTTCCTGCGTATGACTAAATGCTGAAAATGGAGAATAGCTTAGCGCGATTCCATGATCAGAATTATCGTCTCTACTTAAGCTATCCTGCAAGCGTATACTGGTTGTGTAACCAAAGTCAAGAAGAAGGTTGAAAGTTATATTGTTTATTTGAACGGGTATATACCAATTGCCCTCCATGTTTTTTAGTGGCAGTTGGGTCATCCCATCCATTTCTGACAAGGCATCAATAGATTTTGTCAGAGTAACTTGCTGATTTGGCATGTTAAAACCCCAGACGTAATGGGTAAGAAAGTTGTTGCCGATAACGCCTATGAGTTCATCCTGACCTTCAAATGGCCCTCCCTTCTTCCAGGCTGAGCTGTCTGTCGGCCAGAACACCAGATTATTCACCTTAATATTTCCTATTTGAAATTGTCTCATCACCCTAAGCTTCTTACTCCTCTGAAGTCCCTGTGCATCTGTCAATGTAAAAGTATGTTGCAATTCTCTTACACCAGATATACTTTCATGTAGTGTACTGAAGCTTGCCCCAGTATCAAACAAGAAAAAACCACTGCTATCATTGACCTGCGATTTCAGTAAGATGTGTCCATGCTTGCCAACGAGAAATGGCAAAGTAAATTTATCCTCCTCCCCGTTCCAGGCGAAATGAACCTGATGTTGCTCAGCTTTTTGGGAAGCAGTACTAATGTTTCTTACCATCATAATGATGCTGATCATACTGATAACAATTAAGTGGGGATACAAAAAAAGGGGATGGTGGCGCATAAAGAGGGCAAAGAGAAGACCTATCGGGATAAATGTAATGAGCAGGTATACTCCAAACCTAACATCAGCAGTACCATGAAAAATATTACTGTAAAAAATGAAGCAAAGACAAAAAAGTGAGACAGTCAAGCATACTGCAATGATGACTCGGGCAATTTTTTCAAACATTCACTTAGGCTGATTGTGTGAGTAATGCTTATCAATATAAGTGATGAATTGATTAAATGAAATCGGCTATATCAATATTACACAAATAACCAGTATTTACACTCTTTTAACTTCAACGCTATTTTACCTATACACTGGAAATTCAGTTATTCTTAAAGTAGTACAGCCATAAGGAACTAAAGTGATTTCTTCCAACTTAGATTTGTCACCAACTCTGCCGCCCCACCAGGCGGGAAACTCTGGTGCTCCGTTGACCAGCTTCCACTCGGGTATTTTCATGCCTCTCATTTTCAATTCAACAGGCGCATTCTCAAGGTTCCAGGGATACTCGCCGTTCCAGTCTTTTTGTACTACTTCTACAGCTTCAGGTAGCTTGTTTAAGTCCTCCTGGTATAATGCATAATTCCAGTCATTAAGCGGATAGACCTCTTCAAAGGCACGATAGCCATCTCCCCGATCTTTTGTGGTATGCTTTTCTCGGATTTTCAGGGCGTACACCAGCGGCCCTCGTTCAATGGTGTGGGCAAACTCATACCACTGAGAAGTTCTGAGCTCCATAGGCATCGTAAGTGTAACCTGATCTCCATCTTTCCATGCTCTCTGGATAATGGCTGTTTGATTATCTGCCTGCCCTTCCCACTCAATACCATTGATCATGATTTTTGCGTCTTTTGTCCAGGCAGGTATTCTGAGATGAAAAGGAAAACTCGTTGGTTCACTTAGAGAAAAAGTGAAGCTAATCTCATCTCTGAAAGGAAAAGCTGTTTCTTCTACAACCTTTAAGGGTACACTGTCAGCGACTAAAAGGTTAACTTCACTGGGTGCGTACAAAAGAGCCGCTACACCTTTGTCATGGGTTGCGTACCATAAGTTCTGCACGTACTTGGGCCATGACTGATGCATATTGGAAGTACAGCAGTGATAGCCTGTCAATGTACCAAAAACGAAATCAGTACCTCCGTGATTTTGTGTTTCAAATGAGGTCTCCAACTGATCAGTAAGTTCTACCTGATTGGCTGCCTGAAAATACTGGCGAGAAGAAAAATCATCAGATGCCTGAGTAGGCAAGGCATTATAGGCAATTTTTTCCAGCAGATCGGCAAACTCCATATCTCCGGTGATGGTAAGCATCGTTTCCAACGAGAACATCTCTTCAGAAATAGAGCAAAATTCCACGCCCTGCACCGGATTGTTGCCGTGTAACGGTTCATCTCCTCCATACATGCCCTGCGGCTGCCCATGATACTTTTTCATGTCCTGCAAAGCTTTTTTCACAGCGGCGATATATTTTTTGTCAGCTTGCTGCTGGTAATATACTACCGGTTGTTTGAGTCCTTGTGCAAAATTGACACAGTGCATACTGCCTATCTGAGAAACTGTAAGGGCTTCAATTTCAGTAGAATCAAAAGGATAGCGCTGTATTTGTGAGTAATGCCAGGGACTGCTGGGTAGATTGTCACTCTCTTCATTCAGGAACACATTGGTCCAGGGAAAAGTCTGCTTGGCAATCAATTCTCCCAGTTCCAGCAAGAAATCATCCCCGGTGATATTGTACAGCCAGTACACCACCTGCAGATTATCGCCTCCCCTGCGGTTAGCCCAGAGTGTCCAGTGGTCCAGGGGAGTTTCTGGAAGCTGCTCCAGTTGAAATTGAAAATAATTTGTAAGTGCAGTAATAACCCGTTCATCGCCGGTAGCCTCATAGTATTGCTGCAGAATTTTGAGCATCACCATTTTGGGCCACCAGTCTTTGCGCATGCCCCTTTGTAAGCCGGGTTCATATTCAGGTTCTTCTTCAAAAGGGATCGGTCCCAGATAGCCGTTTTCCTGCTGATTTGATAATGTCCACTCTATCCAGGGCTGCACTTTGGCCTTGAGCGAATCGTCATTCAGAATATAAGCCAGAGGAAGTAAACCATCAATCCAGTAGGGGCCACGTTCCCAGCCGTCGCCATCACCTCCCAGCCAGCCATTCCTGCTGCCCATCACTTCAGGGTAAATCTCGTCCAAATTACCTGTCATGCCCGACCGCATACGCTCCAGCTGCTCCAACAGCCAGCTGTTAGGTTTGATACTTCCTAAGGGCAGTTCCAGATAAGGTTTTTCAGTCAGTGGAGCGCGGTTCTGACGGTAGTTGAGAGTGTTATTTTCTTTGCTAGAAATTTCTTCCTCCACCTGAGGCTGACAGGCCAACATGCATGTAAAGAGTGAGTCAATCAATATCTTTTTGAGCATAAAAGTTTGGTTGTTGCTTAAATGACGAAAGTTAGCGTCTAATATAAATATATCAGGGAAAATGTTGGTGGAAGTAGCCTCAGGACAAATATTTAACAAGTTTTTTCATTCGTTTATGCCTCAGCATCAATATGTTAAGCAGAATGTACTAAATTGCTCCCCCAGCGTTATGTTTGTGTTATTGTTGTAATCCTTATGGAAAAAGCTGTTACAAGAAAGATATTAAAGGCTCACTATATTTCTTCGTTTTACTCTTTCTGAAAAACTGAATTTAAGAGAAAATGAAACTAAATTATCTTAATATGCCATTATTCTTTATCAATGGAGATAAAATAGTGCAAGTATAGGGTAAAATACTGTATGTTTTTATTTGTGAAAATGTTGACTTTAGCGTCAAACAACCTACAACTGTTATGAAAATTGCGAGGAATTGGTATTGCATTCTCTTTTGTTTGTTGATATTAGGCTGTAAAACAGAGCAGCAACAAGCGGAAACCGGCCCTAAACCCATAGAAATTCTCTTCCTGGGTCACGATAGTGAACATCATAATTCTGAGGTATTTATGCCCATGCTGGCTACACCTCTCTTCAAAAAAGGGATCAACCTCACCTATACTGAGGACCCTAATGATCTTAATGAAGAAACACTTCAAAATTATGATGGGTTGATGATCTATGCCAATCATGAAACCATTACTCCTTCACAGGAAGAAGCATTGATGGATTTTGTGGAAGGGGGCAAAGCATTTATTCCTATACACAGTGCTAGTTTTTGCTTCCTCAACTCTGAAGCATATACAGACCTGGTAGGAGCTCAGTTTCATAGCCATGATACTGGAACCTTTGTAACGAAGATCATTCAGCCTGAACATCCCGCTATGGAAGGTGTGGAAGAATTCTCTGCCTGGGACGAGACCTATGTGCATCATAAGCATAATGATGATAAAACAGTGTTAATGGAAAGGGTTGAGGGAGATCATCGTGAGCCCTGGACCTGGGTAAGAGAGCAGGGAGAGGGTAAGGTTTTTTACACTGCTTCCGGCCATGATGAAAGGGTCTGGAGTAATCCTGGTTTCCATAAGATGATTGAGCAGGGTGTACTATGGGCAGTGAGTGATCAGGCCAGAGAACAATGGCAGGCCTACGTGCAGGATATTCCCGAACTCAAATACGTAGCCAGAGACAGCATTCCTAATTACGAAAAAAGAGATCCTGCTCCTAAATTCCAGTTCCCTCTTTCACCCGAAGAATCTAAGAAACTGATACAGGTGCCACCGGATTTCAGGCTGGAATTATTTGCCTCCGAACCTGATATTATCAACCCAATCGCCATGGACTGGGATGAAAAAGGCCGTCTTTGGGTAATAGAAACCGTAGATTATCCCAATACCGTTAGAGAAGATTCGGGCGTAGGGGATGACAGAATAAAAATTTGTGAAGATACCGATGGTGATGGCAAAGCAGACAAATTCACTGTCTTTGCAGACCAACTCAACATTCCTACCAGCTTAGCTTTTGTGAACGGAGGCGTAGTGGTTTCACAGGCACCTAATTTCCTTTTCCTCAAAGATACCGATGGCGATGATAAGGCCGATGAGCGTAAAGTTTTGGTGAAAGGCTGGGGTACATTTGATACCCATGCCGGTCCTTCTAACCTTAAATATGGTATTGACAACTGGATATGGGGAGTGGTAGGCTACTCAGGCTTTGAAGGAACAATTGCCGGAAAAAATCAGGAGTTTGGTCAGGGCATTTATCGGCTTAAGCCCGATGCCAGTGACTTTGAGTTTTTAACTCGCACCAGCAACAACACCTGGGGTTTAGGCTTTACCGAGACCTTTGATGTGTTTGCTTCTACTGCCAACAATACACATAGCGTTTACATGGGTATTCCTAATTCCTACTACGAAAATGTAGATGGATTGCCGGTAAGCGGCAGCACCAAAATTGATGGTCATTATGCGATGCAGACACTTACTCCCAATGTCCGTCAGGTAGATGTTTGGGGTGGGTTTACTGCAGCAGCCGGACATAACTTTTATACCGCCAGAAGTTTTCCCAGAAACTATTGGAATCGTATTGCTTTTGTATGTGAACCTACCGGAGGTGTCGTTCACACTGCCATTTTAGAAAAAGAAGGAGCAGGCTTTGTAGAGAAGAACGGTGGTAACCTCCTGGCCAGTGCCGATGAGTGGGTATCTCCTGTTGAAGCAAGAGTAGGACCTGATGGAGCGGTTTGGGTAGCAGACTGGTATAACTTTATCGTTCAGCACAATCCTACGCCTACACCAGAAAGAGGTGGATATGAAGCAGAAACGGGTGAAGGTAATGCTTATGTTAATCCCTTGCGTGACCGTCAGCATGGGCGAATCTGGCGGATAGTTTATAAAGATGCTGAAGCTTATGAGCCCATGACATTGAGTATGGATGATCCGGAAGGTTTGGTAGAAGCATTAAGCAGCGATAATATGTTCTGGCGTCTCACTGCTCAGCGTCTGCTGGTAGAAAGAGGTGAAACCGATATTCTGCCCGAACTTTATGATCTGGTAGAAAACAAAAGAATGGACGAAATGGAGCTTAACAATGCTGCACTGCATGCCCTCTGGACAATGAAAGGTTTAGGCGTTTTAGAAGATGGTGCCAACGAGGAAGCTTACAGAATTGCAGTTGATGCACTTCATCACCCTGCTGCCGGTGTGAGAAAGGCAGCTGTTCAGGTTTTACCTTCTACCCCCTGGGCCAATCAGGCGATACTAAAATCTGAGATTATAGCCGATACTGATCCTCATACCCGCCTTGCTGCAGCATTGGCTTTGGCAAATATGCCTACTTCAAAGGGCATGGGTGAGAAGCTTTTTGCACTGAGCCAGGACGAAAAAGTACAGGATGATGCATGGCTTGCAAAGGCAGCTTATCTTGCCGGAAGTCGTCACCGTGATGGTTTTATGTCTGCATACCTGGCGGCTAATCCCCGCTATGAAGAACTACAGGCCCAGAAAGCATCTATGCCTTCCCGGGAAGATCTTAATTACGAAGACAATGAATGGAAGCTGATGAAGCTCCCCGAATTCCTGGAACGTTCTGGCCTTAATATTGACGGTATCGTTTGGTTTAGAAAAAATATCAATCTTTCTGCACAATCCGCAGGCAGGTCAGGTAGTATCTCTTTAGGTCCGATTGATGAGACCGATGAAGTATGGGTAAATGGCTTTAGGGTTGGAGGAACCAAAGACGATTACCGCACCGCGAGAGTTTATCCTATTCCAGCAGATGTACTTAAACCTGGGAATAACCTTATTGTGGTCAAAGTGGAAGATTATCGTGGATGGGGTGGTTTTAGCGGTGAGCCTGAGCAGATGTTTATTCAGGTGGGTAATAGCAAATCTTCTCTGGCAGGTAACTGGAAGTATCAGGTGGAAAAAGAATTTAACTCAGGCAACTCTCCATTTGAAGGAACCACGCTAGCCGAAGTGCTGATGGAAAGTTACTGGAACAAACCTGCAACGGAGGAAATGAATACCATGCTCGCATCTTCTGAAGATGCAGAAACGCAGGTAGTCCAGATCAAGACCGTGAAAAATGAAATGAAATACGACCTGAGTGAGTTTGTGGTAGAAGCCGGTAAACCTGTGAAGATCGTTTTTGAAAACCCTGATTTCATGCAGCATAATCTGCTGATTGTTCAGCCGGGTACTTTAGAAGCAGTGGGAGCCGCGGCCGATCAAATGGCTACTGATGCACAGGGAGCGGAGAAAAACTATGTACCTGAAATACCCGAAGTATTGTTCAGCACACCTCTGGTAGATCCTGAACAAACTATAGAGCTAACTTTTATGGCTCCTGAAACTCCTGGTGAATATCCTTTCGTCTGTACTTTCCCTGGTCACTGGCGGATCATGCAGGGCACTATGAAAGTTGTAGGCGCTGAAGCTATTTAATATTGATGTTGTTTTAGCTTTTGAAAAAAAGGAGCGTGACTTACGCTCCTTTTTTTATGTCTTGACATAGATTTTTCTGATTGGAAACAAATTTTGTCTGCCTGTCTTTTCAAACATTATAGCGCAAAACAGATTTGAAAAGATGCATGGTTTTTATTTGATGGGAGAAATTTAGTTGATCAATCTCTCTATTTTTTTACAATTAGTCACTTTTTAAAGCTTCAATCAGTAATGGAAAAATACGACGCAATCATCATTGGTATCGGACAGGCAGGAAATCCACTCTCAGCTACACTTGCAGAGAAAGGATGGAAGACCGCAGTCATTGAGCGTGAGCATCCGGGAGGCAGTTGTATCAATTATGGCTGTACTCCCACCAAAACCATGGTAGCTTCCGCCCATATCGCTCATATGGTTCGGACTGCTGATGCGTTTGGGATAGAGACTTCCGCTCCCAAAACAAACTTTCAGAAAGTGATAGAAAGAAGGGATAATATCGTAACTAAATGGAGAGAAGGGATTGAAAAGAAGATGTCGGAGACGGAAAATATAGACTATTTCTTTGGAGAAGCCAGCTTTGTGGGCAATAAACAGGTGCAGGTAAAAATGAAAAGTGATGATGAAGGTGAATTTGTGCTGAAAGAATTCTCCGCTGATAAAATATTCATCAATGTAGGGACCAGTCCTCGCATTTCTGAAGTGGAAGGCCTAGCTGATGTAGATTATCTCACTGCAAAAACCATGATGCATTTGCAGGAGCCTCCTAAGCATCTGATTATTCTGGGAGGTGGCTATATCGGTCTGGAATTCGGGCAGATGTACAGACGGTTTGGCAGTAAAGTTTCTATTATTCAGGATGATGCACAACTGGCTCCTAAAGAAGATGAAGACGTAGCCGAGGCGATACAGGATTTTCTAAAAGAAGAGAGTATCGACATCTACCTGAACTCAGAATTGAGCAAAGTTGAAAAATCAGCCTCTGGTATTCGTGTACATCTCAGTGGTGACAAACAAAAAAAGATTGAAGGAAGTCATTTGTTGATTGCCATTGGCACCACACCCAATACGCAGGCTTTAAACCTTGAAAAAACTGATGTCAAGCTTAAGAAGCATGGCTATATTGAAGTCAATGAACATCTTGAGACAAATGTGGAGGGAATCTTTGCATTGGGTGACTGTAAAGGCGGGCCAGAGTTTACGCATATCTCTTACGATGACTATCGCATCATCAATGACTTTCTTTTCGGGGCAAAGCTACGAAAAATGAACGATCGCATGGTACCCTATACCATGTTTACCAAACCTGAGTTGGGTAGAGTGGGTTTGAATGAAAAACTGGCCAGAAAAAAAGGTATTAAATACAAAATTTCCCAGATGCCAATGTCTAGCGCTGCCCGTGCGATAGAGGCTAACCGCACTACTGGTTTACTGAAAGTTTTGATAGACCCTGAGACTAAAAAGTTCTTAGGAGCAAGCTGCCTGGCAGATATTGGCGGCGAATTGATGTCAATGATACAGATTGCGATGATGGGTGGACTAACCTATGAGGATTTGAGAGATGGCGTAATGGCACACCCTACTTATGCGGAGACATTGAATAACTTATTTGCTTCAGTGGAAGATCCGGAGGAGTAGGATTGAAGTGTTATGGTTCTAGGTGTTATGGTGTTATAGTTCTTAGTGTTATAGTTGTTGGCTTGCCAATCGTTTTAAGCTCAGAATTCTAATCCCTAAATACTATAACACTATCGCACCCTAACACCAAGAACTATTGTACGTGTTTAAATCCAGATGCTTTGGCTACCATTTTGGAAGGATACTTATTGATTAGTTCGTGATATTCCTGAAGTCTTTTATGGTAAACGGAAGCGGCTTTCTGATAATTATTCTGAGCAAGCTGTAACTGATGGTAAGCTTCACTATAAGGTGAGTTTTTGACATAACCTTCCGGTATATCTTTTACTGCCTGCGTTACCTTCTTTTCAGCCTGAATTTTATCTTCCGTACTTGCTGCCTCAATGCTTAATTCGTTAAGCTGATCACACACCTTGGCAACAATCTTTTGCAGGGTGTTGTCTTCGTGTACAATATTAGCCATTCTTTTAATAATGGTATTGCGAAGACTAGCGTATTGAAAAACTTGTTTGGATGCCTGCTCAACTTCAGCTTTCTTGATTTTGATACTATTATAATTGACAATAGCCCAAAGAAAGATAAAGCCAAGCAAGGCGAGAATAATTGGGAGGTAGCCCATGGTTTGGGTTTACATCAGATACTTAATATTTTGACCATTCTTAGCAAGTCCTGCTCTAGAGGCTTGGATGTGTTGATACATTCTTTGAAGTCTGTATACACCACACGATTGTTAATAATACCCGCCATCATGTTTTTCTTACCGCCTAGGAGCCCTTCTAAGGCAGCAAGTCCTAATCGGCTGCCAATGATCCTGTCCATGGCGGTAGGAGCACCCCCACGCTGTATATGACCCAGAATAGATACCTTAAGGTCTTTACCTTTCAGTCGGGATTTCACTTTGTTGACCACTTCCATGGCACCCCCTTCTTCATCACCTTCAGCTACTACCACAATAGATGAAGTTTTCTCAGTATTGCGACCCTGGTTAAGGTCATGGATCACATCATCAATAGAAGTACTGGTTTCGGGTACCATGATCAGCTCCGCACCACCGCCAATACCGGATTGTATAGCGATATACCCTGAATCGCGGCCCATCACTTCAATAAAAAAGATACGGTCATGAGAGTTGGCTGTATCACGAATCTTGTCAATGGCTTCCAGCGCGGTATTTACCGCAGTATCAAAGCCAATGGTATAATCAGTACCGTACAGGTCATTGTCAATCGTACCGGGAGCGCCTACAATGGGGAAACCATATTCTTCATAAAAGATACTAGCACCAGTAAAGGTACCGTCACCACCGATCACCACCAATCCCTCTATACCTCTTCTTTGCAGCTGCTGAAACGCTTTTTTTCTCCCTTCTTTGGTGCGAAACTCGGCACTTCGGGCCGATTTTAAGATAGTACCTCCTTTCTGAATAATATTACTCACCGAGTAAGATTTCATTTTGTAGATATCACCTTCAATAAGGCCATTATATCCGTATTTGATACCGTATGCTTCAATACCATGATAGATTGCCCCTCTGATCACTGCCCTAAGACATGCGTTCATACCAGGTGCATCCCCTCCTGAGGTCAATACCGCAATTTTTTTCATAGAAAAAAATGACTAAGATTTGAGTGTATAACTAATGTGTATTTAGACTTACAATGAAGTAGCGAAAATGATAGTGTCTGATAGACTTTATAGATTAACGTACTTTTAATAAGAAGTATTCATTATAATTGACCGTAAATTTTAAAAAAAATTCATTAAATAAAACGTATTGCTTCATTTTTCATGAAAATTCCTTTCCTGGACCTATACAGGCAACAAAAGTGGTCGCTTTCGGCAGCGCAACATTTACTAAGCGAAGTCATGCTCAAAGATAATCTATTGGGTGGAAAAGCAGTAAGTGATTTTGAAGAGAAATTTGCTGCTTATCTCAACCTCTCGCATGTAATTGCCTGTGCTAACTGTACTGATGCCCTGGAAATTTGTTTACGAGCACTGGAGATTGGGGAAGGGGATGAGGTAATCGTTCCTGCCAACGGCTGGATGTCGGCAGCTGAGGCTGCATGCCTGGTGGGTGCAAAGCCAGTATTTGTAGATAACCATCCTGACAGCTATACGATAGATCCTGATAAGATTGAAGCCAAGATAACATCTAAAACCAGAGCCATTATTCCTATCCATCTGTATGGTTATCCGGCAGATATGCCAGCGATATGTGCTATTGCCAAAAAGCATCAGCTTAAGGTAATAGAAGATTGTGCCCAGGCACATGGCGCATGTATTCAGGGAAAAAAAGCAGGAAGCTGGGGCGATATGGCTGCTTTTAGTTTCTATCCTACCAAAAATCTGGGAGCGATAGGGGATGCCGGAGCTATTGCCACTCAGGATGATGCGCGGGCAGAAGTTTGCCGGCAAATTGCCAGTCATGGACAGATAGAGAAAAATAAACATATTCGCATGGGGCGCAATAGTCGTATGGATAGCTTTCAGGCGGCGGTATTAGTCCATAAACTACAGTTCCTGGATGAGTGGAACGAACGAAGGCATGCATTAGCCAGGAAGTACAATGAAGCACTGAAAGATTTGCCTATCCAGTTACCTGCTGAGCAGCATGCCGACTTTTACCATGTGTATCACCTGTATGTGATTCAATTGGAAAGAAGAGACTGGCTACAGCAGCAACTTGCTGAGATGGGCATAGGCACTTCCATCCATTATCCTGAAGCGGTTGCCGATATGCAGGTATTCAGCAAGTACCATGGTGATGATACGCCCATTGCAAGTCAGCAGGCTGATCAGCTATTGTCACTGCCCCTCTATCCTGAGCTTAGGGATGAAGAACAGGCTTATGTGATAGAATGCTTATACCAATTGTTAAAAGATGCCGAATGAGAGCCGCCAGATTTCTAAAATCTGTCAGATCTATCTCTTTTCATGCTGTATTCCTCACTAAAGCTCTGGAATCAGTAGTAATGCATCAGAAATATACCCTCCTTCCTCACAAAAAAGTACCGATCCATCAACATTGATCGTTGCATCCTCATAAAAAAGTAGTCATTCGTGAGGATTGAACGTGCCATGTTGACAAAATCCATGGACTTCATGAGGATTTGACGTTGCATCCTGATAAAATCATTGTCATTTACGAGGATTGAAGGTTAAATCCTCACAAAAAAGTAGTCATTCATGAGGATTGAACGTACAATGTTGACAAAATCCTTGTATTTCATGATGATTTGATGGCAGAACAATTCAGGGAGATAAGCAAGAGGCTGAAATTGCCACTCTTTTCCTCTTATTCATTTAGTTCAAAGCCGAAAACCGGATAGCCATCCATATCAGGCGCTTGCTTGCTAAGCCGGTACCCGTTTTTTGTCATCATCGTAAGAAATTCGTCTATGCTAAGAAGGCGTTTGCCGCAGTCTGAGGATGGGCAGAATTCACCTTCTCCATGATCGCCTCTGAAGCTGTCACGAATAAATATTTTTCCGTCAGCTTTCAACTTGTTACGAAGATCCTGTAACACCACATCAGGAGTATCTAATACGTGCATGGTCGCGTTGGAATAAATTCTGTCTATGGAGCGATCAGGTAAGTTGGATTGTGTGGTAGTACCATAAATTACATGAAACTGATTGTGTTTGCCCAGATCATAGCCTAGCTGGGTAGAATAATAAGCGATCATCTTATTTACATTTTTTTGCTGAAGCACCTTATGGTCTATATCCTGAATATAAACGGTACAACGATCTAATTGCATCGCCATGATCACAGTAAGCGCACCGGAACCTGCTCCAAAATCAGCCACTGCCATGCCGGGCTGTATTTCCATAAAATCAACAATAGGTTGGAAGGTGTCTTCAGCTTTTTCCAGCGTAAAAACCGGACCCTTGGCATAGGGAGCGCAGGAGGCTAACAACAAAAAAGCAATCGGAATATTGAGTAGCTTGTGCATGGCTTGGTGTTTATGATACAACGCCCGAGAAACATCCCGCATTGTATATAGGGTAAAACAAGCAGATATCAGCCTCTGAGTTTTACATTAAGAGTTCTTTTGCAACCTTACGTCCGGTTATATTCTTAAAATATTGCTTTTAACATCAGCGCTTCGCTTTCATCTTTGGGAGAATAATCGCCGTATGACCAGACTGCTTTCCGTTTGATCGCAATGGAGAACACATAGCCAGCCTAAGTGTAGCAGAGCTTATATTGATTGACCCAGATATCGGGATAGTAAATTTTTTACCTGATCAAACTTCTGAGTTTAGCCCAGTAATTTTCTATCAGCTTGTTGATTTCAGGATCGGTCTTAGAAAAATAGATGGAAGTGGTAAAGATGATTGTAATCACTACACCGCGCATCAGAATATCCAGGATGTAAGGCGTAATGGCAGGAATCCAGTACACCGCTGCGTAAGTGGCTACTGAAATCAACAGTATGATCAGGTGATCTTGGTTGTAGGGCTGAAAGCCAAATTTGATATACAAAAATATAAACCTTACCAGGTTTACGATCAGCACCGAAAGCAGCGAAGCCAGAGCCGCCCCACTAATTCCCATGATGGGCAGCAGCCACCAGTTGGTAAGGATAATCAGTGCCAGCCAGCCCAGCATGATGTAGGTATTGATCCGGTAATATTGAGAATAGCCGATGATTACATCATTGATGCCTCCTGCCATACGAAGGATATTCATCAGCCCTACGTAGAGGATGACATATTTACCGGCTGCAAAAGATTCGGGAAGAATCTCAAAAACATTGTCAATATTGGCCCAGATTCCCAGGAAGAAAAAGCATCCGGCCACCAGTTGAGTGACTGTACTTTTGGTATAAATACGATCTACGCTTTTCAGATCATCATTTTTGATCGCATCGGCTACCATGGTAGGCGCAATACCTCTCAGTGCCCGGGAAGGAAGCAAAACGAGGGTTCCGAAATAAAAAGTAGTAAGGTAAACGCCTACCTCAGCATCCGAATAAAAACTATTGATCATGATGCTATCAATTCTGATGATTGCGAGGTTGCCAAAGCCGGTAATCAGGCTAAAGAGGCTGAGGCTAAGCATCCCTTTGCTGCGTTCTCTGGTAAGCAGACTAAAATCCGGTCTTAAGCGGAGTTCACCTTTCCAGAAGAGAAATGCCAGTAGTAAAAGCACCAGCACGCCCCGGGAAAGGACGTACCAGGTCACGTATCCGGTAAAATTATATACATCCCAGACAAAAAGACCGACCAGGAACAGCACAAAGAGGCGGGCAACCGTTTCGTTAAGCAAAGAACCGGTAGAAGCATTGTACAAAGCCCGGTTGTAGATGTCCAGTAAGGTAAAAGCCAGGGAAAAAAGGGTAAAAGGGATCAGCAGATTGATATATTCTATCAGCAATGAGCCTTCGCCAGCATCCTCTATCATCCAGGGTTTCATCAAAAAGAAGATAAGCAGGAACAAACCGAAGCCAGCCATCATGACGAGCAGCATCAAAAACAAAAAGCCGTGATGTTGTTTTTCTTTGTTTCTGAAGTAAGGAAAAAACTTGATGGTAGCCCCGCTAAAGCCAAGGGAGGCTATCTGAGCAAAGATAGAGCTCCAGGATACCAGAAGACCGATCACCCCGATCTGAGATTCCGTTAGAAATTTAGGATATATCAATGCACTGGTGACAAAACCAATCAGTACACCCGCATAAATATAAATGGTAGACTTAATCGTCTGTCGCTGTAGTACGCCCAACGCGAGATGTTAAAAGTTATAAGTAAAAGTAATATGTATCAAGTTATGCATCATCAGATATGGCTATCAATCAATTCTTTCAGGGCCTCTATGCTTAAGCCGGTTGCCGAGCAGGAATTCATTTCAAAATCATGAGGCACAGCGCTACCTTTTTGTTGCCAATGGGCATAGCTCTGAGCCTGAGGGCTGACAAATACATAAAAATTCTCCCATTCCACTGTAAATCGTGCCTCTTCGGAAGAAAGCGCAATTTCGTGCATCTTTTCGGTGAGGCGAGGGCCTGAACTTATGATATTTACCTCCTGCTTCAAAGCATGAATGAGGTCTCCCAGCCGGTAAGCCTGCATTTGGGGGATAAATATTTCTCCCCCTTTGATTTCCTTTAGCACTTTCAGGGTCAGCTCAATGCTTTCTTCCATCGTCAGGCTAAAACGCGTCATTTCCGGATCGGTAATCATAATGCTGTCTTCAGAAAGCTTGTCTTTCAGCTCAGAAGAGATAGAACCTCGGGAACCGAAGAGATTTCCCAAACGAAGTATTGAAAAGCGGGTGGATTGCTCACAATAAGTATTGGCAGCCAGCAACAGTTTTTCAGCACAAAGCTTGGAAGCCCCGTAGAGCGTAGTAGGGTAGACCGCTTTATCGGTAGACAGGCTGAGTACCTGCCTTATATCATTTTGTACCGCCGCTTTGATCAGATTGCGGGTGCCCTCTACATTGGTTTTGATAAATTCGTCGGAGAAGCGCTCTCCGCTGATATTTTGCTTCAGTGCGGCAGCATGAATGATGATATCTATTCCTTTGGTAGCCTGTAGCAGAGCTTCCTGGTCGCGTATGTCGCCAATGATATATTGCAGTGCTGGAAACTGCTTAGAAGGAAAGCGGCGCTGCATTTCGTGCTGTTTATACTCATCTCTTGAAAAAACGCTAAGCGATTTCAGCTCAGGAAACTGATACAACAGCCGTTCTACCAGCGCCTGCCCGTAAGAACCGGTCGCTCCGGTGATCAGAATGTTTTTTTGCGTAAGGTTCACCATAATTATGCCTGTGCTACCGGGTGTTTAGCCAGCAAACGCGCGAGTTTCAGGTCATAATCACTGAAAATACCCAGACTCGCCTGCTGATCAATCACCACATGCCCTACTTTGCCGGTGATAAACTGTTGTTCCGCTTTGAAAATAGCAGTTTTTGTCACCGAAACACCTCCGGTATACTTAAACAATGCCTCTCTTTCCAGTTTGGTAAACTTATCCTGGTTCAAAATAGGCTGCATGCCATGTCCATGATGCTGAAAAAACAAATGTGTATCAGGACGCACACTGATGAGTGAGTCGGAATTGAAAAGAAACATAGTATTGATTGCATCGTCCAGGGTGCCGGCATTGACAAAGGGAAATTCTATTGACAACAATGCAATGGCTGAAGGAGATAATGAGTGTATGAAGTCCTGTGTCAGAATATGATTTACTGTACCCACCAGACCTACATTGAGTCTTGCCTGCTCGCTTGGTCGGCTTACAAAACTCACTTCTTCCTGATAGTTTTTTTCAACAAACGCTTTCACTTTTTCATCAGGTGAGCTTACCACCACATGTCTTATGTTTTCAGCCTGCAATGCCTGTTCAATTTTATGCTGAAGGAAGTTTTTGTCATCCATCAAAGTAAAAGCCAGGGTATTGTTGACAGAATTGGCATCTCTTACCGGGATGATCGCCAGCGTATTAAGCTTTTCCTTTTCAAATTTCACATAATCCCGGTTGATATTAGCCCTGGTGGAGAGGATACGGTGCTCACTTTTGGTCAGATTGGAACCATGCTGACGATAATAAAAGAGAGGAGTATTAATGTTGGATACTTTATGCTGGGCGGTAAATTTTACCCAAAGTTCGTACCCATCCTGACAGCTGTAGTCTTCATTATATCCGCCTAACTCTCTCAGGAAGCTGGCTCTTATCATCGTACAGGCTCCGTGCGCCGCCTGATCCAGCAGAGATACCTCTTTGTCAAAATCGTGCCGCTTATGGATAGATTCAGGATGTCCGCCTTCATCAGTGATATAATAATCCGGAAAAACCAGTCCTAGTTCATCATCTTTTTCCAACGCATTGGACATCACCAGTAGGGCATTCTGATCAAGAAAGTCATCAGCATCCAGACGCATGATGTATTTGCCCTTGGCTACCCTCAGGGCGATGTTGTTGGTCACATTAAGTCCCTTATTCTTCTGAAAGATTACTTTAATCTTTGGGTGCTGAGCGTAATCTTCAATAATCTCGCGAGAGTTATCCGTTGAGCCATCGTCTATGATAATGATCTCAAAATCATCCAGTGTTTGATGAAGTACACTTTCTACGGCCTGAGAGATATACTTACCATAATTATAATTGGTAATGTATACGCTAACTAATATATCGTTCTTCATTTCTTAGTGCTTTTTGATAGAAAGCCATAGATCGTCAGTTTTCCACTGGGTTCAGTGATGATTTCAATCTCTTGCGTCTCAAATCCGGCTCTTTCTGCCAGTTTCCGGAATGAGAATTCATTAAAGATAGTATAATGTTCAACAAAAAATTCCTGTCGCTGCGCTACAATAGCCTGCTGCTCAGCACGGGCTCCTTCCGGCAGTTCTACATAAACAAAACCACCTTCTTTGAGAAGCCGCTCAGCTTTTTCCAGCATATTTACCGGGTCTTTTACATGTTCCAGTACCTTATTGAAGGTAATGAGATCAAATTTTTTCTCGTAAGGAAAATCGTCTAAGGTTCCGGCATGCGCAATGGGTAGCCCGACATATTCCTGAGCGTGTTTTACTGCCTGAGGGTCCGGATCAATGCAGGCACAACGTGGCCCTAGGGCTTTCATTGCACCTAAAAACACGCAGGTGCCGCTCCCTACATCCAACACATCACAATCGTCCAAAGCGATATCCTTTGCCTGTAAAAAATCTGCAATTCGCTGTACACGCTGGCGGTTATCAGATTTTTCTGGCGGAAGGTTCATGACTTTATCGTATCTCTCGCGAATACTGCCCAGACTGATGCTGGCATTGTAAGCTCCTTCATACATTGCACTGCTCAAAAGCTCGTGCTGATTGGTATACACCAGACAATTGAGACATTGGGTAATTACTCTGTCATATTGATCAGCAGGTATGCCATAATCAGTTTCACCTTCAGGTTTATGCCTCAGCCTGACGATTTCTTTATGATCAGTAGCACCACAGAGGTAGCAGCGATATTGCTTTGATATATGATTCATTATTCAAATAGGTTCCAGTCTAATTTTTGATGCGCCTGAACATCTGTTTTGAGCTTTTTGCCAATCAGTTTATCAAAGTCACGGGCATCTATTCCGTGATTCGGGCGTAAGCTTACCAGATCTTCTGCTTTGACCACGCTACCAGCTTTCAAATCGTGTGCGGGATACACCGCACGGCGGAAACTGATACGATGGTCGCCTTCTACTTCCAGCGGACGTTTAAGGTAGTGTCCTTTCAGGCGATGAATCTCTTGAATTTTCTGTCCTAATGCCAGCACTTCGTCCTTGGTTAAGGAAACCTTATGATCGCGAAATGTTTTGCCTTCCCTTTCGTCTGTAAAATGAAACTCCAGAATTTCCGCACCCATAGCGACCGCGATTTCTAATGCCCGACTACCTTCCGTGTGGTCAGAATAACCTACGGGCAGCTGCGTAGCCTGTCTAAGCAAGCTCATCACCGAAAGGTTGGCATCTTCAAAAGGTATCGGGTACATGGAAGTACACTGAAGGATGGAAAGATAATCTGCTTCTTTATATCTGTCGTCTAAAGATTGGATGAAAGCTACTGTTTCCAAAACTTCCTGTAAAGTAGCCAGTCCGGTAGAAAGAATCATAGGTTTACCGGTTTTGGCAATCTCACGGATCACTGAATAGGCGGTGAGATCACCGGAACCGATCTTATAGATACTCATGTGCTCATCTATCCAACGCAGATAATCAGGATTCCATACCGAAGCCATAAAGCCTACATGGGCGGCTTTACATTTGTTTGCCAGTGTGATGAACTGCTCCTGAGAGAGCTCAAACTTTTTGAAGTGTGCATTGCGCTGCGCACCTTCCAGCCGACTTACCAGTGAATCGCCACTATACATCTGGTATTTGATGTAGTCTGCTCCTGATGCAATGGCTAAGTCAGTAAGTTTGAGTGCGTAATCAAAATTGCCTTCGTGGTTACCGCCAATCTCAGCGATTAAAAGCGGTCCGTATTTACCTTTCCAGGGATGTTTCATACTTCTTTTTTTGCTTGCTTGTAATACCGGATCAAATCTGCTAAGGGAGGTGTATTCTCGGGTTCTGGCATTTGCGCATAGATCAATTGAGCAAT
Source organism: Catalinimonas locisalis (assembly GCF_038039535.1). NCBI lineage: Bacteria > Pseudomonadati > Bacteroidota > Cytophagia > Cytophagales > Catalimonadaceae > Catalinimonas > Catalinimonas locisalis. The sequence continues at coordinate 561,518 of NZ_JBBPHP010000002.1, forward strand.
CTCAAAATCTTCGGGGGTATCAATCGCCAGATGTGCTCCTTTTGCTTCCGGTGTATCGGTGTTATAATAATATTTTCGTTTTCCAATGTTTTCGTGCTCATATAAATAGAGTGTCACATGCTCCTGATATCGTTCATCCTGATGAAAATCCTGAAGGCATATGCCATAAAACTCAGTTTTCAGCAGCTCCACACTCATTCCAAAAGGAAAGGTCCTGTCTTTTACATTACTCATAAAATCGTAAGATGAATCCTGCTGTACATCTGCCTTCATCTGTACGATGCATCTGCTTTCCACAAAAAGATTGTCTCCGTTAATGCGAAAAGCGTAGTCAAAGCCAAAGTGTTTGGCACAATCGTAAAAACGCTCGCCCACTTTATCCAGACTCCCTCGGAAACAATGCATCTGATGCTGGTCGCAGAAAGAAGCAATAGCATCATCGGTAGAAGAGGAGGAGGTAGCTACCACGATATTTTCCTGCTTAAAATGCTGAGCTAAAGCTTCATAAATCTGTAAGAGGATAGGCTTTTCACCTACCGACTTTAATGCTTTACCGGGCAAACGGCGTGAATTGTAGCGGGCTAATATGATACATCCTATTCGCATGATCGCTTACGCTTGAAAAATGAAAAATCAAAGTTAGAAAAAAGTATGAATTGAGGATGTAAAGCACAAATTTACTCCCGGAAGCCAAGATGTTTGGCTGGTATGCCTCCCACAATTTCGTAAGGCTTCACATCTTCTCGTACTACGGCTCCCGCCGCGATTACTGCACCATCATGAATGGTTACTCCGCGAAGAATTTTTGCCCCCGTCGCAATCCAGACATCATTGCCCACTGTAATCGGAGCGGTAAGGTTAGCTTGCTGGTTCATCAGTTGATCTTTGGCGATAGCATGATCACTGTCAACCAAATAAACAAAAGGAGCAATCTGACAGTCATTGCCTATGCTAATGGAGGCTGAAGCAAAAATAAAGGTATGATAGCCAATCGTTGTATTATGCCCAATGCTGACCGAGGCCTGCTCATTGCAGGGACATAGCTTGGCACCTTCCTTTACGATTACATTATCGCCTATAGAAATTAGACGAGGGTAACGCATAAAAGCGGTATTCTTTTCAAAATACACGCCAGACCCACAGCTACCCAATTGTCTCCGGACCTTCCAGATACGATACTTATCAGAAAGTGTAGGCTTAATATGTTTGCGAAGTTGCTGATTGGCCATGTTTTGCTTCTAGTGTTTTGCGTTCAAAAGCATCAATATAGGAGCCGGGCGTTAAATTATAAATTTGCGTCCCTAATTCTTTAGCATAATCCAGTAATTCCCAGTAGGAACGAAAAGAATAATAAAACTTGTACAGAATTTCATGTAATCTACGCTCACGACTTGTACCGCCCACATACATCGGACGAGCTTCATCGGTATAGGTTTTTGATTTCAGGTGGTCATCATAAAAATGCTTCTGACTAAGGTAAACACGGTTATCATCGGCAACTATAATTTCTTTCAACCATGAATGATCTGCTCCGGTAATATAGCAGTTCTTAAATCCCATATTAAGGGCGATAGTGATTGTGCCTACCAGTACATTATGGGGACGAGGCATGCCCAGCCACCTTCTGAAGTAAAAATGTGATAAAAAAGTTAAGCCTTCCACCGGGGTGTTGTTAAAATAGGCAATTTTGATTTTAGGATTCTGATGCAGAATTTTTTTCCACTCCGGGTGTTTCCTGGCTAGTGCAGGTACAAATAGCAGAAGCTCCCAGTCTGTTTTTTCTGCCAGTTCGTAGAATATTTTAAAACGTTCTTCTTTCCAACCAGGCTTTTCCTCCTTTGTCCAGTAATCAGGGGCCACGATTACATAATATTGTGGTTTTACCAAAGGATACGCCTGGGTTCTCACAAAATTGTTAACACAAAATACCGCTTTATCTTTCAGAAAATCCAGGTGATCCAGGAGGAAAGGTTTGAGCGATGGACCGTTCCCCAGCAGAACACAATCCTGGTGATTGCTGAGTTTGTGTGGTTTTTTGATAAAGAATTTACTAAGCAGTATGACTTTGAGGGTCGTCAGCACCGATGCCAGCAAATTATCTAAGAATTCTATATGCTTTGGTTTCATGTTAACTTAAGTCGGAAGCTAGAAGAAGGAAGATGGAAGTAAAAATTACTTCTGACTTCCATCTTCCGGCTTCAAGCCAAAAATTTCCTCCTTCTTCAAAAATCCTATCATTACCCAATATCTGAATTTGATTAGCATCCAGCCTTTGGCCCACTGGCCTTTGAGCGTATATAAAAATGTTAAAACAAATGTGCCTCCGATCTTGATCAGTTCTTCAATTGTGCGGCTGATTTTGGGAAGCAGAGATTCGTTATGTAATCTTCTTTTTTCGCTCTGCCCTACACCTTCTGCTAACCCTCGTATGTAATCCATCTGCAAACGTTTGGGAGGAATTACATGATCCACTACCACATCGGGAACGTAGTAGATTTGCTCTCCATTCTTTTTCATACGATAGATCATTTCTTTTTCATCTCCCCCCATCAATCCGGTTCCGATACGCCCTAATTTGACATTGAACATCCCATAGCGATCAAATACGGATTTGCGAAAGGTGACATTGGCTCCCACGGGAAATTTTCTTCCCTGAAAAGGTTTAGGAGACTTGCCCATATCCAGAGCAGATACCAAAGGAAGCAGATAATGAGACATCCACCTGGGCTTGCCATTCTGGTAAGCAGGGATAATCTTTCCTCCAATCGCATTGACTTTGGGGTTTTCATTAAAAAAGCGGATAATGTTGCTGCCAAAATCCTGATGTACAAAGGCATCATCGTCAATGTAAGCAATGTATTTACCCGAAGCTTCCTTAATTCCCCGGTTACGGGCATAAGAATGTCCCTGCTGGGTTTCCAGACAATATTTGATCTGCATCTCAGGGTGCTTTTGAATGAAATCTTTACAGATTTTTTCTGTACTATCCGTACTGTTGTTATTGACCACGATGGCTTCAAAGTCAGCGAAGGGTAAAAACATCTGGCTCAGATGCAACAGCGTTTTACCGATAAATTCCTCCCGGTTATAGGTGCAGATTACAACGGATAATATGGGTTGATTCTCCTCCATATTGCTTACGCTGCTTAACTTTCCTTACGCATATCTCTGGCACTCATCCCCAGGCTTACTAGCAGCATGAGGCTGAGTAGTATGGAGCAAACCAATGAGACTGTGCTGCCTACATAGTAAGATTGTGGCTTGAATTCAAAACGGATTGTATGCTGACCGGCGGGTATCGTAAGGCCTCTCAATATGTAGTTTACTCGCATGTGCTCCACGGGCTCATCATCAATATAAGCCTGCCAGCCTTCGGGATAATAGATTTCTGAAAAGACTGCAAAGCTTTCCGCCGGAACATCAGCCTGATATTTCATTTCATTGGGTTCATAAGAAGTCATCTGTATGCTGCCCTGCTGACTAAAATCAGTTTGCACTATATTAAAATCTGAGGTATTTAAAATAGCAGTTTGCCCAGGATCAAAATTGTTGAGCGTTTCTATGGCTTCGTCAGCAGAACTTACTTTTTGAATGTTGCCCACCAGCCAGGCATTTCCCAGTGCCTGATCATTGATGATCACCGCATTACGTGTATCTCCGGCTTTAAAATAGCGGGCGTTAAGCATATTCAATACCTGAATATTAGTGAAATTAGTATTGCCCTGCTGTAGGCTTTGTATGGCTGAAGAGATTTCTTCGCTTAAGTGGTAGTCTATCAAATCCTGGTAGCGGCCCAGCTTGGCACCGTGATACCCACCAATTGAGGAATGAAAGTAAGAAGTAAGTGCATCGTTAAAAGGATTGCCTAAGTTCAATACACGGGCTTTTTGCTCATTTTGCTGCATGATATATTCATCGGCTTCTGTGGCAGTCATGGCAGCAAATTGGTTGCGTTCTCTCACATAATCTTCTTCGGTCAAGAAGCGCTTGCCTACCGTCCAGAGGTCAAAAGTAGAAAGAACGACGATGCTTGCTGCCAGCAAGATATAACCAAACTTACCCTGTTTGAAGAAAAAGATCAAAGCTCCGGCCAGCAGCGATAAGATTAGCGAGCGGAAAGCATCGCCTCTGAGTAAGTCGGCACGATCATCCTGTATGGCTTCCAAAAACATTTCACCTCCCTGCTGAGCGAGGAAGCGATTATCAGAAGGGCCTTCAAAGCTAAATACTCCAGCAAACATGGTAAGCAGCAGAGCAATTCCCAGGGGTATTCCGGCAGCCAGGAAAAAGCGTTTTTTAGTGACTTTGTTCCACTCACTTTTGAGCAAGTGTTCTACGCCCAAAAGCCCCAGCAAAGGAATACAGAGAAGCGCAATGACCATCGCCATTTCCACCGTCCTGAATTTATTGTAGCCTGGCAGAATGTCGTACAACAGATAGTTAAACGATGGAAAATACTTGCCCCAGGTAAGCATGATTGAAAAAACCGTTGCCACAATCAACCAGATACGATGCGGCTGTGGGGCAAAGAAGCAACCTATGAAGAACAGGAAGACCATAATAGCTCCGGCATAGGTCGGGCCGGCGGTACTGATCTTGCCCCCCCAATACGTTGGGGCGTTGGAGACGAAATTCTGAATCTGTTGACGATTGTAATTGGCGTTTTCTAATAATTCTGCAAGGTTGGAGTCCATTCCTATATTCCGGTTGCTGGCCCCTCCAGAGAAATCAGGAACAAAAAGTGTAAAAGTTTCCGAAGTGCTCAGACTATAAGCAAAAACATAATCCCTGTCCAAACCCTGACTGTTATCACCTTCTGCTTTCGTTAGCGCAGAAGGCCCTCTGGTAGAGTATTGTCCATATTGATAGGTATTCCAGATACGCGCAAAATTAGTACCTACTGCAAGCACTGCCGCCAATACCAGCAACAAAGAACGGGTGAAGAAAGGCGCTAGATTTTTATTCCGTATCGCATCTACCAGCATAGCGATCCCATAGATAATAACCGTCAGCAGCAGATAGTAGGTTATTTGCAGGTGATTACTATTGAGTTCCAGGGCAAGGGCTAAAGTGGTAAGGGTTGTGCCCCATAACAATTTTCCCCGATAGGTAAGGTGTAAACCCGCCAGCACCATCGGCATATAGGCGATGGCTTCTATCTTCCAGATATGGCCTGCCTCCAGACTGACAATATTAAAAGTACCCAATCCATAAGCGATGGCCCCGGCTATGGCTAAGTAAGGCCGTATCCCAAAAATTAGCAGCATGATATAAAAGCTGAGTATGCATTTAAAGATCACTTCTGCCTGCCGGGGAAGGCCAAATGAATATACATCCTGAAAGAAATGGATGATTTGCTCACCCTGGTATTTGATGTTGATCAAATAGGCAGGCATACCGCTAAACATAGAGTTGGTCCACAAAGCTTCTTCTCCCGTTCGCTCCCGATATTCTATAATTTCCTGTCCTGATGATACACCTTGGAGCACATCATTCTGCTGGATAACCTCATTCTGAAAAAACATCGGACTGAAAAACAGGATCGTAACGATCAGAAAAACAATGACAGCGACCAAATGGGGCAGTACCTGTTTCTTAAAATCAATCTTAGGCATGTGAAAAGTGATTATTTGCAAATTTAGCTTGGCAGCGAAGTTAGCATGCTACAAGAAAAGATAAATGATTATGTAGTAAAAGTTTAACCTAAGCTAATAATACTTATTGTAAAGCCTGAGGCATTAATTACCGCAATGAAAATTTTTTTGCAGCAAGGTAGTACTGATTGCTCCTTCAACTTAGGCAGTAGAATCATTGGAGAAACAGTACTTCTGGCTCTTTTAGTAAACAAAACTTCTAGCTTTTTAAAATAAAATACTGATTTATTATCTTTAATGCTTATGATGATTGGGAATATTGTTTATTATTGAAATAATATTTCATACTTCTGTCAACCTTTGTTATTTAACTCCTCTCCATGCTTTTTTCTGATCAATGTTGCACTTCTTTAATTAAGCTTAGTTTAATGATCATTATAAGCTTCACTCTTTTTTCATGTTCCAGTAGTGGTGCTGATAATGAAGCACAGCTCAAAGAAGTAAAACTGCCTCCCAAAGATAGTGAAGGTGAGGTGGCAGCCAACGGAATGGTAGTTACTGCCCATCCCATTGCCACACAGATTGGCCTGGGGGTGCTGAAAAAAGGCGGCAATGCCTTTGATGCGGCTATCGCTGTCAAGTATGCGCTGGCAGTAGTGCTGCCTAAGGCCGGAAACATTGGCGGAGGAGGTTACATGGTCTATCGTACTGCCGAAGGCGAAAAAGGTGCGTTGGACTTCAGGGAAACTGCGCCTGCTCAGGCGTCGCGCGATATGTTTATGGATGAAAATGACTCGGTGATGAACCTGCAGGCCCTTTACGGACATCTTGCCGCCTGTACACCCGGCACCGTAGACGGTATGGAGCAGATTCATCAGAAGTTCGCGACTATGCCTTTTGCCGAACTGATACAGCCTGCCATAGATGTAGCCGATAGCGGCTTTGCTGTGACAGCCTACGATGCTTCTACCTTTAATGATGCTATGGATAAGTTCAGAGAATGGAATGATGCCGATATGGTTTTGATCAAAGACAGTTTGTGGAAGCAGGGAGAAAGGCTGGTACAAAAAGACCTGGCAGCTACGCTGAGCAGAATCCGCGATGAGGGAAGGAAAGGCTTCTATGAAGGAGAAACCGCCAGTCTTATCGTGGAAGAAATGCAGGAGGGGGGAGGAATCATCTCTCTGGAAGACCTGAAAAGCTATCAGTCGGTATGGAGAGCGCCTATCCAAGGGGTGTACAGAGATAGTTTTAACATCATTTCCATGCCGCCTTCCAGCAGCGGTGGTCTCATCATCGTACAACTGCTCAAAGGTTCTGATGATTACGATCTTAAAAGCTTAGGACATAATACCTCAGAAAGCATCCACCTCATGACTGAACTGCAAAGGAGAGCCTATGCCGACCGGGCGGAGCATATGGGCGATCTTGCTTACTACGATGTGCCTGTGGATATGCTGCTGGACGAAGCTTATATCCGCGAACGTAATGCCAGCATTGACATGAACAGGGCAACTCCCTCCGAAGAGATCAAAGCGGGTAAGGTAGACCGCATAGAAAGCCTGGAAACTACGCATTTCTCTATCGTAGACAAGGAGGGAAATGCCGTTTCCATTACTACTACGCTGGTAGCTTACTTTGGCAACAAAGTGATGGTAGATGGGGCAGGCTTTTTTCTTAATAATGAGATGAATAACTTCAGCCTGAAGCCTGGTTTTCCCAATATCTTCGGCCTGATAGGGGGAGAAGCCAACGCCATTGCCCCCGGCAAACGTATGTTGTCCAGCATGAGCCCTACCATCGTAGAGAAAAACGGTGAGCTGTTCATGGTGCTGGGCACTCCCGGAGGTTCTACCATCATCAACGTGATTTACCAGAACATTGTCAATGTGATAGACTACGGTATGACAATGCAGGAAGCAGTAAACGCCAAAAAAACACATTCACAATGGCTGCCCGACCGCATCGTGATAGAAGAAGGTGCCGTGGACAGTCTGGTAGCAGAGCAACTCCAAGCAAAAGGACACGACTTACGGTTTTTTGAACAGTTGGGCAGAACGGAAGCCATATTGGTGCGGCCTGATGGAAGCCTGGAAGGAGCTGCTGATCTTAGCCGTACGGGTGATGCTAAAGCATTAGGCTATTGATAGGCTAAAAAATAACATAGGCTGCCTTTACGGAAAGACAACCTATGCAGCTTGATAACAACTGAAAGAATTTTTAAGGCAAAGCCCGACACATTATTGCCCCTGGCCTAATGAGTAACCCCGTTCACCATCAAAATCGTAGAGATTTTCGGTTTTGATAACATCTATATCTTCGCCCAGCGCTTTACCCAGCAGTTCTACGATGGATTGCTTGGAAGCGGGTGTGCCGTTCTCCACTTCATAGCGGCAGCGCCAGTGATCGGTGCAGAATGTTTCTTCAAAGCCTTCCGGCCATACCTTCACCCCGCGGTTAGTAATCATTTTGAGCTTTATCTCGCTGTTGAGCTTCACCAGCTTATCTGCCAGTTCGTTGGCATCAGCTCCCTTCCAGTCCACAAACACATCTACGCCTTTCAGCACCTTATTAGCCGCTTTTCTCCGTTGGTAAGGAGGGAGATTGAAATTCACTCCCCGGGCATACTCTACCGAATGTAGTTTTTCTGGCTTTTTGCCCAGGCGAGCAATGACTGCTTCGGCAAATTCCTGAGTCCCCACCAGAGTTTTGCTAATGTCTTTCTTGTAAATATCCAGGGTATGGATGCCTTCTTCTATTGTACACGACCAGGCATTCTTCACCAGCTCGGCGACTTCCTGCTGGCCGATGTGGTTGAGCATCATCACTGCCCCCCGTAGCAATCCCGAAGGGTTAGCGATATTCTTTCCGGCGATATCGGGTGCCGAACCGTGGATGGCTTCAAACATCGCACAGCTATCGCCTATATTTGCTGAGCCAGCCAGCCCTACCGAGCCGGAGATCTGGGCTGTAATGTCAGAAACCACATCTCCGTAAAGGTTGGGCATCACCACTACATCAAATCTTTCGGGTGTATCTGCCAGTCGGGCAGCTCCGATGTCAATGATCCAGTTGTCAGCCTTGATATCAGGGTATTCCTGGGCTATTTCCTTGAACACTTTATGAAAAAGGCCATCGGTATGCTTCATGATGTTGTCCTTGGTGAAACAGCTTACCTTTTCTCGCTTATATAGGCGGGCATACTCAAAAGCGTAGCGCACAATTTTCTCGCAACCGGGCCGGGTGATCAGCTTCAGGCACTGCACCACCTCATCGGTCTGCTGGTGTTCTATGCCAGCGTACAAATCTTCTTCATTTTCACGAATGATCACCACGTCCATCTCAGGATGTTTGGTGCTGATGTAGGGGTAAAAGCTTTTGCAGGGTCTCACATTGGCATATAAGCCCAATGCTTTTCTCATAGTTACATTCAGACTCTTGTAACCGCCTCCCTGGGGTGTGGTGATGGGTGCCTTGAGGAATACCTTGTTCCTGCGGATGCTGTCCCAGGCAGCTTTGTCAATGCCGCTGGTGTTACCCGACAGGTAAACTTTCTCTCCTATTTCAATTTCATCCCATTCAATCTGCGCCTTAGCGGCTGTTAAGATATCCATCGTGGCACTCATGATTTCGGGGCCAATGCCATCCCCTTTGGCTACGGTGATTTTTTGCATACTCAAGCTTTTATTAGTTGATGCTGCAAAGTAAATCACAGATTTTCATATATTTTTATTTATATTTTTAATGAAAGCTATAAGGATTATTTATGTTTTGAGATAAAAGCACAAAAGTTTGCTGAATATGAGGGAGGATAAATAAGAATAATTATCTTATTCTGAATTTATTAGAAGCGTATTTGTTAAAATATACTGCTTATATAATGTGCCGATACAAACTTTGATTCCTTTGCAAAAAGCCCCAGTAGAATTTCAAGCGGATATAGAAGCTATCAATAGCATTTCCATCGTACCCACTTTACTTAATGTTTTATGCAGTACCACCGGAATGAGGTTTGCTGCGATTGCCCGTGTTACCGAAAGCAGATGGGTGTCATGTAGTGTACTGGATAAGATTTCTTTTGGCCTGAAGCCGGGAGAGGAGCTGGAAATAGAGACTACCTTTTGTAATGTAGTGCGTAAAAGCAACAAACCCGTGGTCATCAACCATGTGGATAAAGATGAGCAATACAATAGTCACCCTATACCAGCCATGTATGGCTTTCAGAGTTATATCTCAGTGCCTATCATTCGCAAAGATGGTAGCTTCTTCGGTACACTTTGCTCCATTGACCCCAATCCGGCCATCGTGAATACCCCGGAAGTAATAGGTATGTTTAATTTGTATGCAGAACTTATTGCTTTTCACCTCAGTACGATTGATCAGCTTGAAAATACAGAATTACAGCTGAAAGAAGAGCGTGAAATTGCCGAACTCCGTGAGCAGTTTATTGCCATATTGGGCCACGACCTGCGCAATCCGGTGGCTACGACCAAAGCAAGCACTGAGCTACTGCTGGAGATGACCGATGATTCCGGCTTGAAACGGATCATTGAAGTTATTCAGGCCACGAACTTCAGGATGGAAGGCCTGATTGATAATATGCTGGATTTTGCGAGAGGACGAATGGGAGGGGGGATCACTTTGAATCCTGCACTTCATCAAGAGAGTTTAGAGGATGCCCTGAAGCAGGTAATTTCGGAAATGCAAGCTATGTCCGGTAGGCAGGTTTTTGAAACCCACATTGCAATAAAGCAGGCGGTACAATGTGATGCGCCCCGTATCGCTCAACTTTTCTCCAATCTGCTGGGTAATGCCATTACCCACGGCGCGGCAAACAGCCCCGTCAAAGTGGATGCTTTTACTGAACATGATGAGTTTGTACTTAGGGTAAGCAATAAGGGAGATAAAATACCGGAAGCGGCTATGAAAAAGCTTTTCCATCCTTTTTCTCGTGCTGAAGTAAAGCCGGGAAAGAAGGGGCTGGGATTGGGCCTCTACATTGCTTCCGAAATTGCCCGGGCACATCAGGGAGAACTAAAGGTCAGCTCAACCGATGAGGAAACCAGCTTTAGCTTCCACATGCCGGTAAACGCGTGATGTTGTTTCAGGAGAATTTCAGCAATAAATAAGCATCAAACTGATTGAATGAAGAGGGTGACAGGAGTCCGAAGACGAGAAACCGAAGTCCGAAGTTCGGGCTGGTGCACGACTCCTGACTTCGGTCTTCTGACTTCCTTCTTCCAACTTCCCTCTCCAGTCCTCTAACTTCCAGCTTCCATCTTCCAACTTCCCTCTCCAGTCTTCTAACTTCCTACTTCCTCACACTTTCTGTGTCTTGACGGTGATGCCGAGGGATTCCAAAAGCTGAGGATTGTCTTTAAGCGCGATCTTGGCAATGGTACGGAACTCACTCATCCACACTTTCAGCACTTTTACCGATTGATCTCTCAGTCGGGTAGCCTCCTCGGCCTCCCCTTTGGTGAGGATGCGCTGGTTACGGGCATGCGTCACCGCTTCCACCATCGCATGGCCCTGGGCCAGCTCTTCGGCAGTAAGGCCATGCTGGCTGAGCTGAGTTACATGCTCATTGGCCTGGGCGTAGAAGTATCGGGCCTGCATGGGCCACACATTGATCTTCTTGGACACCCGTTTGATGTTGAACTGCTCCAGGATAAGCGGCTCTTTGCGGAAAGCGAACTTCACCGTAGCCACATGGTCCATGAAAGTCTCCCGGGCCTGCTGTTCATTGGTTTTCAGCTGCGCCGCCACCGAGCTTTTCTCTCCGTACTTCTGGGTTTTCTGGGTGTGGAGGAAGCTGGCATTGTTCAGCAAGGTATCTCCTTCCTGCATACGCTTCGGGCTGAAGCCGTGCATGCCCATACGCTTCAGTATCTCCGGCTTGGCGTTAGTATTCTGTAGATAGGTTTGCGCCTGGGCGAAGAGGGCGGAGATGATGGCATTATTATTTTCTTTCATCACATTTTGGGTTATTGTATAGAGCAAATTAGGATGAAAATCTATCATAACATTACGGGATGTTGAGGTATTATTACGCATGTAATTGAAAGCATAAGCATGCAAAAATGTACAATCTGAGGTGATCAAGGCAGAAATGTCACTGGCTTATTTTTGAAAAAGTGTCATGACTCCACGTCCACCGCACATTTGTCAGTAAAAAAGTAAAGCGACCTTACGTCCACCGCATTTTTTGCGAAGAAAAAGTGCCTCAACCATGGGGTGACAAGACTTTTTATAGCAAAAAAGTATCACCTAAGCGGTGACATGGCGTATTTTCTTGCCAAAAAGTCTACCCACCCCACAGTTGCAAGGCATTTTCTTATGAAAAAGAGTAGTGATAGTGTTGAGGTAGGACTTTGGGGAAGGAGTAAGAGGCTCAACAGCTGTGAGGAAGCTGATGAGTGGCTGAGTAAAACACAGGATAAAGAAATTCAAGAAAAACTCACAAAAATTCATTACTTTAGTTATATGTGTAAATACCTTTTTGCTTTGGTATATTACTGCTATAATGAAATTGAAGTTTTATAGATCAGGATAAGGCTTCACCCTAGCTAAGTAGGAAGCAAAGCTAAAACTTCGTTAGGCTGGTAGGAGGATGAGAACAATTAAAAATAAATGATCATGAATAATATATTACTATCCATTTTCCTTTCTACTATACTTCTCGGCCATTGCCTTGCGCAAGATATCCAGACTTATAGAGTGAACCAGGGAGAAGTACCTACTCAGATTATCCCTCTAACAGATCAGTATCGTTATGACAAGTTTCAGGATGGAAAGATCCACTTTCATAACGGGAACAGTATTCAGGCAAAGCTTAACTATAGTTACCTGTATAAAAAATTGTTAGGTCTTGGTAAAAGTGGAGATACCATACATATAAAACATACATATGCTACTAAATATATTTCCATCGGAGATCAGGTTTTCTTTCTTCATCCCACAGGAGCGTATATTGAAATGACGCAGGGGGAAGGTGCATTGAAGTTGGCTACAATGAAAACTGTAAACCTTGTCGTGATAGAAGATCCAGTACACAATGGTTATGATCATGCTTCACACAGCTACGAGCTCATCTCACATAACAGAAGTGATGATCTAAACACTAAGATTGAAAATATATACGACTGGCCCAGTAGAGAAGAATTGCTTTTCAAAAAGGAGACAAACTATTTCCTCAGAGATAGTAATGGTCGTTTTCATCCGATCAATTGGAAAAGCTTACGCAAAGTATTTCCCGAACATAAGCAAGCATTGAAAGACTACGCCAAAACACAACAAATAGATTTAAGAGACAAAGCCGATCTTGAAAAGCTAATCACCTATTGTGAGCAACTTATATATTAGTTTGTTTGAATAATTGAACCTCCCGCTTTTGAATGCAACGGAAAGACATGGCGTGGCGACGCCCGGACTGGAAAGCCCCATCTTGCTCGCGTTTGAGTGCAACGGAAACGCCAAGCGTGGAGCCTTTAGGTTTGTTACATATGAATATTCTTAGAAGAATCAGTTGTTGTTGAGTTGTGGAAATGTGGGTAACTTGATA